>NZ_JBJJLC010000045.1:0-42028 GCF_045449855.1 Marinobacter alkalisoli
CCGGCCATCCATGGCCTCCGACAGTCCCGGAGCGTGGCACCCGCCAGCACCCTGCACCAAACCGACAGTTTCGAGGAATAACGTATGGCGGACGTGAATAACCTGGTATGGATCGACCTGGAGATGACCGGTCTGGATCCTGAGAAAGAACGGATCATCGAAATGGCGACCATCGTCACCGACTCGGAACTGAACGTGGTTGCCGAAGGCCCGGTGATTGCCATCCATCAGTCAGATAGCCTGCTAGATGCCATGGATGAATGGTGCACCAAAACTCATGGTGAGAACGGTCTCACCCAGCGGGTGAAAGACAGCAAGGTGTCTGAGCGGGAAGCGGAGCAGGAAACCCTTGAGTTCCTGAAGCAGTATCTGGAGCCCGGCAAGTCGCCGCTGTGTGGCAACAGCATCGGCCAGGACCGGCGCTTTCTGGTGAAATACATGCCGGAACTGGAAGGCTTTTTCCATTACCGGAACCTGGATGTCAGTACCATCAAGGAGCTGGCGCGGCGCTGGCGGCCGGATGTGCTGGCGGGTGTGAAGAAGAAGGGCAGTCACCTGGCTCTTGACGACATTCGTGATTCCATCAACGAACTGCGCCACTACCGGGAAACCTTTTTCAAGCTATAGGCCGTGTTGTCTCAGTGCCCATTGGACGTGTTCCCGCACCATGTCTGATGGGTGGTCCGCGCGTTTCTTGAGGGCCTCGATTACCGGGATGGTGGAGGGCGCGTTGCCCAGGCCTACCGCCAGGTTGCGTAGCCAGCCTTCGTAACCGGTACGGCGTATCGCCGAGCCCTCGGTGCGTTTGAGGAACTGTTCTTCCGTCCACATAAACAATTCCGCCAGTTCGCTGTTGTTCAGGCCATGGCGGGGCTGGAAATCCGGTTCCTGAGTGGGTTTGCTGAACTTGTTCCAGGGGCAGACCAGTTGGCAGTCGTCGCAGCCGAACACCCGGTTGCCCATCAACGGGCGTAGTTCTTCCGGGATGCTGCCCTTGAGCTCGATGGTCAGGTAGCTGATGCAGCGGCGGGCATCCAGCAGGTGCGGGCCTTTGAAGGCGTCGGTCGGGCACAGCTCCAGGCAGGCGCTGCAACTGCCGCAGTGATCGGTTTCAAACGGCTGGTCCACCGGCAACGGGGCGCTGGTGAAGATTTCGCCCAGGAAGAAAAACGAGCCAGCTTTCGGGTGAATAACCATGTTGTTCTTGCCAATCCAGCCCAGGCCCGCACGCTGGGCCAGAGCCCTTTCCAGTACCGGTGCGCTGTCCACGAACGCGCGGTAATCGTAGCCGCTGACCGCTTCGTCAATGCGTTTGGCCAGGGTGGCCAGGCGCTTTCGCATCAGTTTGTGGTAGTCCCGACCCAGGGCGTAGCGGGTGACGTAGGCTTTTTCCCGGTTAGTAAGCGCTTCTTTCGGGCTGTCCGGTGACGCCAGGTAATCCATTCGTACAGAGATCACCCGCAAGGTTCCGGGCACCAGGGACGTTGGTGTGTAGCGCTTGTCGCCATGATCACCCATGTAGGCCATCTCGCCGTGGTAGCCTTTTTCCAGCCAGCTCCTGAGGCGTTCACCATGGACACCGGTATCCGGCAAGGTAATGCCTGCATCGCTGAAGCCCAGTTCCTGAGCCCAGGTGCGGATGGAATCGGGCAGGTTTTCAATGGCTTCGGTCGGTTTCGCGGTCATGGTCAGGCAAGCAGAATGAGCGTACGGAATTTTAATCTGATTAAGTTATGACCTTTTTCGCTGTTTTGCTATGCTTTACAGGTATCTGGCCAATTTTCTTAAACTGATTTCTTTAGCTGGAGCGCGGGTGCATGCCCCTGTCTGATTTACACAGTCTACCAGAAGACCTGTATTCCGCGGATGCAGTGCGGGAGATCGATCGTTATGTGATTGATCATCAAGGGGTTGATGGTTTCGAGCTGATGCAGGCAGCCGCCGCCTCGGTGTTCCGCCGCCTGATGAAGCGGTGGCCCGAGCCCGGCAGGGTGCTGGTACTTTGTGGCGCCGGAAACAACGGTGGAGACGGTTATCTGGTGGCGGCTGCTGTCCGTCGTCATGGCCTGGATGTGAGCTGTATTGCCGTGGCGCCGGTTGAAAAGTTGTCCGGTGATGCCCGTCTGGCCTGGCAGAAAGCAAAACAGGACGGCGTCGACATCATCGACTGTGGAAGTAGTGCCGCGGGAGAGCTGGATGCCCGTTTCGCTTCGGCGACCGTGATTGTCGATGCCATGCTGGGAACCGGTGTCGCGGGCGCTCCCCGGGAACCGTTCGCGGATATGATTCGTCGCTGTGAGGGCGCAGGGGTTCCGGTTGTGGCTGTGGATTTGCCGTCGGGACTGAATGCCACAACCGGTGCCGCAGCCGGGGATGTGGTGCGCGCGGATATGACCGTCACCTTCATTGGCCTGAAGGCGGGGCTGTTTACCGGTCATGGTCCGGAAGCCTGTGGCGAGATCTGTTTCGAATCTCTGGCCACAGAGCAGTGGCTTGAAGACAGTGGGCAGCTCCCCCTGGCGCGCAGGGTTGACTGGGCCGCCATGGGGGCGTTGGTGCCGCGCAGGCCGGTTACGGCCCACAAGGGGCGTTTTGGTCATGTGCTGGTGGTGGCCGGTGACCGGGGATTTGGCGGCGCGGGTATCCTTGCCGCCGAGGCGGCGTCCCGTGCCGGCGCGGGGCTGGTGACGCTGGCTACGCGGCCCGAGTACGTTGCGCCGGCATTGGCGCGTTGCCCGTCGATTATGGTCCAGGGGCTGATCCACGGGTCTGAGTTGCCCGCACTGCTGGACGCCGCAGATGTCATTGTGTGTGGCCCCGGGATCGGTCAGGGCCCCTGGGGGCAACAGATGCTGCAGCAGGTGGTGGCCAGTGGCAAGCCCAGGGTACTGGATGCCGATGCGCTGAATCTGATGGCATCCCGGGTTGCACTCAAGGATGATGACCATGTTCTGACCCCTCACCCCGGTGAAGCGGCACGGTTACTGGACTGCCAGCTGGCAGAGATCGAAATGGACAGGATCAAGGCCGTTACCCGATTGCGTGAGGTGTTTGGCGGCACAGTGTTGCTCAAGGGCGCAGGCACCGTGATTGCATCCGCGGAAGTCCTGCCCGGGGTGATTGCCGGGAGTAATCCGGGGATGGCGACGGGAGGCATGGGCGACGTACTTTCGGGTATCATCGGCGCCTTGTACGGGCAGCTTGGCAATCCATCTCTGGCGACCACCATGGGCGCGTGCCTGCATTTGGCCGCTGCCAACCTGGCCTCAGAGAGGCAGGGCTTTATGGGATTGCTGCCTGGTGATGTGATTGAAGCCCTGCCGCAGGTATTGGCAGAGGCAGAGCGAAATAACGGCGGTCTGGAAATGCTGGAGTCGAAAACGTGATGCAGTCTGATCAACCGGGGCTCCGGGTCTTCCTGGCTGACGAAGCCGCTACGGAAACGTTGGGGCGCCAACTGGCACAAGTGGTCTCAGGGGTCGGAGATGGCGTGACCGTCTTTCTGGAAGGCAACCTGGGCATGGGTAAGACCACGCTGAGCCGGGGTGTCATGAGGGGGCTTGGCCACGAAGGGGCCGTCAAGAGTCCGACTTATACCCTGGTGGAGCCCTATGAGCACCTTCGCCCGGCCGCTTACCATTTTGATCTCTACCGGCTGGGTGACCCGGAAGAGCTGGAGTATATGGGGATCCGGGATTACTTCGAGGGTGAAAATTTTTGCCTGATTGAGTGGCCGGAACGGGGGCAGGGCGTATTGCCGCGACCGGATCTGGTGATCACTCTCAGCCGGGAGGGCACGGGCCGTTCAGCGTGCCTGGTACCCGGAACACAGAACGGTGAGTCGCTGTTGGCAAAGTTACAGGATGCTGGCGGAATTCGACCCGGTGCAGTTGCGGGTCAGGACAAGAACAGGTGAGTCGTATGGATATCATCAGAACATCAGGCACGTCCCTGGCGGTAGGTTTGCTGGCTTTGCTGCTGGCTTTTCCTATGAGCGCCTGGGCGAGCAAGGAAGTGGAAGGTGTGCGTATCTGGCCAGCGCCAGATCACACCCGGCTGGTTCTGGATACTGCAGGCAAAGTGGAACATAACGTATTTTCCCTGTCTGGCCCGTCGCGGTTGGTCATCGACATGAAGAACGTCAGCCTGCAAGCCGATTTTTCGAAGCTGGATCTGACCGACAGCCCTATCCGGAGAATTCGCAGTGCACCGCGCAATGGTAACGACCTGAGGGTGGTGCTGGACCTCAAGAGTGATATCAAACCGCGCAGTTTTCAGCTGGAGCCCAACCAGCAATACGGCCATCGTCTGGTGGTTGATCTGATTGATGAAGGCGGGTTGAAAGTGCAAAAGGCCGCCAAGCCAACGGTGACAGAAAACGCCAATGGAAAGCGGGATGTCATTGTGGTTATTGATGCCGGTCACGGCGGCGAGGACCCCGGTGCTATCGGACCCCGGGGTACCCGTGAGAAAGACGTCGTGCTGTCCATGGCGAAAACCCTGCAGAAGCTTATTGATGAGAAGCCCGGCTTTACTGCAAAGCTGACACGCACCGGCGATTACTATATTGATCTTCGCAGCCGGACGTTGCTGGCAAGAAAGCATAATGCGGATCTGTTCGTGTCGGTGCATGCCGATGCGTTCCGGACACCGCAGCCCAGGGGCGCCTCAGTGTTTGCGTTGTCTGAGCGTGGCGCAACCAGTGAATCCGCCCGCTGGCTCGCCCAGAGTGAAAACCGTTCGGATCTGATCGGTGGCGCTGGCGGCGTGTCGCTGAATGGTCGTGATGAAATGCTGGCGGGCGTTCTCCTGGATCTGTCGATGACCGCGAGTATCAACTCCAGCCTGGGTATTGGCAGCTCAATCCTCGGCAAGCTTGGCAACATTACCAAGCTGCACAAGCGTGGCGTCGAGCAGGCGGCCTTTGTGGTGCTGAAGTCGCCGGACATCCCGTCCTTGCTGGTGGAAGCCGGCTTCATTTCCAACCCGCAGGAGGAGAGGAACCTTTCCAGCTCCGCCTATCAGCGCAAGCTGGCCAACGCAGTGTTTGAAGGGGTTTACGAGTACTTCTCCGAAACACCGCCTCCGGGGACGCTGCTGGCGGCCCGGAAGGCCAGCCGTCAGGGCGGGGACTCGGTTAGCCAATACCGGATTCGTCGCGGGGATACGCTCTCAGGTCTGGCGCGAGAGAACCAGACGACGGTCAGCGAACTGATGCGTTTTAACGGCCTGAACGACGACCGTGTTATGGTAGGGCAAACCATTCGTATTCCCGCATCCTGAACAAGAGGTTTTCCCGAAACATGCCCGCCATCCGATTGCTGACTCCACGGCTTGCGAACCAGATTGCCGCAGGCGAAGTGGTGGAGCGCCCCGCTTCCGTCGTCAAGGAACTGGTGGAAAATGCCCTGGATGCCGGCGCCAGCCGGGTTGACATCGATGTGGAGCAGGGCGGCGTTAAGCTGATCCGGGTGCGGGACGACGGCTCCGGCATCGGTGAAGCGGACCTGCCATTGGCTCTCAGTCGCCACGCCACCAGCAAGATAGAAAGCCTGGATGACCTGGAGGCGGTGGCCTCTCTCGGTTTCCGTGGCGAGGCCCTGGCCAGTATCAGCTCGGTGTCGCGGCTTGCGCTGACCTCCCGCACGGAGGATCAGGAAGCCGCCTCCCGGGTCGAAGTGGAGGGGCGCGACATGGATGCCCGCATCTCACCGGCGGCTCACCCCGTGGGCACCACCGTGGAAGTGCGGGATCTGTTTTTCAATACACCCGCCCGGCGCAAATTCCTGCGAACCGAGAAAACCGAGTTCAACCACGTTGAAGAGTGCGTTCGCAGGCAGGCGCTGAGCCGGTTTGATGCCGGATTCACTCTGCGTCACAACCAGCGGGTTATCCAGAGCCTGCGGCCGGCGGAGAATCCCCTCGACCGGGAGCGTCGTATCGGCTCCCTGTGTGGCCAGCAGTTTATCGACAATGCCGTGGTGATTGATGCCGAGGCCACCGGGCTGCGCCTGTGGGGCTGGGTCGCTCTGCCCACCTTTTCCCGCAGTCAGGCGGACCTGCAGTATTTCTTCGTCAATGGCCGGGTGATCCGTGACCGCCTGGTGGCGCACGCCGTGCGGCAGGCCTACCGGGATGTGCTGTACAACAACCGTCATCCGGCCTTTGTGCTGTACCTGGAAGTGGATCCGGCCACCGTGGATGTAAACGTTCACCCGACCAAGCATGAAGTGCGTTTCCGGGATGGCAGACTGGTACACGATTTCATTTTCCGCACGCTGCACAAGGCGCTTGCGGATGTGCGCCCGGATGACCATTTGCGTGGCGCCGTCGCCCAGTCCGCAGTGCGGGAAGAGGTTGGCGGCACGGGTGTGGCTGGCGGCGGTGCATCGCCGTTTGCCGGTGGCAGTGCCGCCTCACCCGCCGATCCGGGGATGTCCCGCAGTTGGGGGGCAACCGCGTCCGTATTTCCCACTGGGGGGAGCAGCGCGCATCAGCCGCAGCACGAATGGCAGGCGCGGGATCAGTTGGGCTTCTATCAGTCCCTGAACGAAGGCGGTGGTTTGGCCGGGCGAGAGCAGGGCGCCCCGGCACCGGATCTCACGGTGGGTCAGCCCACGCCGCCGACCGACAGCGAAGCGGAGCCGCCACTGGGCTACGCCATCGCCCAGTTGCATGGCATATACATCCTGGCCCAGAGTCGGCAGGGCATGATTGTCGTGGATATGCATGCGGCCCATGAACGTATTACCTACGAACGCATGAAGCGGGCGCTGGAAGCGCAGGACCTGAAAAGTCAGCCGTTGCTTGTGCCGGTGTCTCTGGCGGTCAGCCAGAAAGAGGCGGCCCTGGCGGAGACCCATGGCAACGAGCTGCAGCAGTTGGGGCTTCAGGTAGAACGCATTGGCCCCGAAACCCTGGCGATCCGGCAGGTGCCGGCCCTGCTGCGGGGTGCGGATACTGAGCAGCTGGTGCGCGATATCCTGGCCGACCTGATTGAAAACGGCCAGAGCGACCGGGTTCAGGCAGTGACTCATGAATTGCTGGGTACCATGGCCTGTCACGGCTCTGTCCGGGCTAACCGGCAGTTGACCATTCCGGAAATGAACACTCTGTTGCGGGACATGGAAGCGACCGAGCGCAGCGGGCAATGCAACCATGGCCGTCCGACCTGGACCGTGGTGACCCTTTCCGAGTTGGACAAACTGTTCCTGAGAGGGCGTTAGAAGCGTCATGAGCGAGCACCTGCCCCAAACATCCGGGCTTCCGCCTGCCATTTTCCTGATGGGGCCAACCGCTTCCGGCAAGACCGATCTGGCCATGGCGTTGTGTGACCGCTTGCCCTGCGACATCATCAGCGTCGACTCGGCGATGATCTACCGTGGCATGGACATAGGCACGGCAAAGCCATCCGCCGCTGAGCTGGCCCGGGCTCCCCATCGTCTGATTGATATCTGTGATCCGGCCGAAAGCTATTCGGCCGCTGATTTTCGACGGGATGCGTTGCGGGAAATGGAGGCTATTACCCGGGCAGGCCGGATTCCGTTGTTGGTGGGTGGCACTATGATGTACTTCAAGGCGCTGCTCCATGGCATGTCGAACCTGCCGTCCGCGGATCCAGTGCTTCGGCAGCAACTGGAGAATGAAGCGCAGGAGAAGGGCTGGAGTGCCCTGCATGACGAGCTGAACGCGCGAGATCCGGTGGCTGCCGGATTGATACACCCGAACAATCGCCAGCGGTTGATACGGGCCCTGGAAGTCATCAGGTTGACGGGTAAACCCATTTCAGAATTATGGCAACATCCCAGTGCGGGGGGCGACAACGGGAATAGCAAGTCCCTGAATATCGAGGATTACACCTATTTTACCCAATGGCAGGCAGACGAATCCCCCTCGCTTCCGTATACTGTAGCCCAACTTGCTGTTGCTCCGGCCGACAGAAAGGTCCTTCATGAGAGAATTCGCCTGCGTTTCATGAAAATGCTTGAGGCCGGCTTTCTTGAGGAAGTCCGGGCGCTGATGGCCCGGGAAGACCTTCATGTGGGCTTGCCTTCCATGCGTTGTGTCGGATATCGCCAGGCCTGGCATCACCTCGCCGGGGACGACGACTATGACACCATGATCAGCAAGGGCGTGGCGGCGACCCGCCAGTTGGCGAAGCGGCAGTTAACCTGGTTGCGCAAGTGGTCCAATGTGGACTGGCTCGACAGCGAAGATCAACATATCGCTGAAGAAGCCTTGAAAATTATCGGACTTCGCACCACATTTAACTCTGATAAATGACGATCTGCACTTACATATAAACAGGAGAAAACACATGTCAAAAGGGCATTCTTTACAAGACCCTTACCTCAATGCCTTGCGCAAGGAACGCATTCCGGTTTCCATCTTTCTGGTTAATGGGATCAAGCTTCAGGGCCAGATTGAGTCTTTTGACCAATTCGTGATTTTGCTGAAAAACACTGTCAGCCAGATGGTCTACAAGCATGCCATTTCCACCGTTGTGCCCGCCAGGAATGTCCGCATTCCGCCACAGGCTCCCGGCGGCGAAGGTGAGGTTGAAGACTGAGTTGTCCGGTTTTTCCGGTATTGCCACCCGCGCTTCCGACGAACCCTTGATGGTTCCGAGGGACGCGGGTGTTTGTTTTTATACGGCTAACGGTTTGACTGTTTCGGAGTTGTTACCACTTGTTTGAGCGTCCCGACGTTGGTGAAAGGGCAATTGTCGTCCATATTGATTTTTCCTCTCACGACGAGGCCGAAGACCCGGATGAGTTCCGCGAACTGGTCACGTCTGCCGGTGTTGAGCCGGTTGGTCAGGTGACTGGTTCCAGAAAACAGCCAAGCCCCCGCCTGTTTGTCGGGGAGGGCAAACTCGAAGAGATTCGCGACGCGGTTGCTGCCAATGACGCCGACGTGGTGTTGTTCAATCACGCGCTGAGCCCCTCCCAGGAGCGCAACATCGAGCGTGAGCTCCGATGTCGGGTGCTGGATCGTACCGGGGTCATCCTTGATATCTTTGCCCAGCGCGCGCGAACCCACGAAGGTAAGCTCCAGGTGGAACTTGCACAGCTTGAGCACATGTCGACACGACTGGTGCGTGGCTGGACCCACCTTGAGCGCCAGAAAGGGGGGATCGGTCTGCGCGGGCCCGGTGAAACCCAGTTGGAAACGGATCGCCGCCTGCTCCGTGAGCGAATCAAGTCGATTCACAAGCGGTTGGAGAAGGTGCGCCGGCAGCGTAACCAGGGTCGCCGGGCCCGCAAGCGCGCCGATATCCCCACGGTTTCCCTGGTTGGGTATACCAACGCCGGTAAATCAACCCTGTTCAACCACATCACCACCTCGTCCGTGTATGCGGCGGACCAGTTGTTTGCCACGCTGGACCCGACATTGCGGCGGCTGGAACTTCCGGACATCGGTCCGGTCGTAATGGCGGACACCGTCGGGTTTATCCGGCACCTGCCGCACAAGCTTGTGGAAGCCTTCCGCGCAACACTTGAGGAAACGACCGAAGCCACCTTGCTTCTTCATATCATCGACTGCCATGACAGTCGTCGTGATGAAAACATGGAGCAGGTCGAAGAGGTGCTGGCCGAAATTGGCGCTGACGAAATCCCGGTGCTTCAGGTCTTTAATAAAATTGATTTGCTTGATAATTTTATACCGCGTATCGAGCGTAACGAAGACGGTTTGCCCGTCCGGGTGTGGTTGTCGGCCGTCAGCGGCGAGGGCATCCAGGGGCTATTTGACGCCATCGTGGAGCGCCTGGCGGAGGATGTCATCCACCAGTTTGTGATGCTGGGTCCACGGGATGGCAAACTCAGGGCGCTGTTGCACCAGGCTGGATCGGTATTGAGTGAAGAGCATCGTGACAGTGGTGATACAGTACTGGAAGTCCGCCTGCAGCATCGGGACTGGCTCCAGCTATTGAGCCGTGCAGACATACAGGAAAAAGACATCAGATTAGATGCTCGGGGAAGGTAAACCGGCACTGCTATTGCCGGGGCGCTTATAAATCCCTAGTATTTGCAGCCATTCTATAAGTTAGGAACGGAGAGCATTATGGCCTGGAATGAACCGGGTGGTAACCGCAACGACAATGATCCATGGGGAACCGGTGGTGGTCGTGGCGGCAATGATCAAGGTCCGCCAGATCTCGATGAGGCGCTGAAAAAAGGTCTCGATAAACTGAACAGGATGCTGGGAGGCAAAGGTGGCCGTTCCGGTGGCTCCGGCGGTTCTTCATCCGGCGGTGGCGGCGGTTTTGGCGCCATTCTCGCGCTGGCTGCCATAATTGCGGTGGGTTACGTTGTATTCCAGTCCTTTTACACGGTCGACGAACAGGAGCGGGCTGTTGTGCTGCGGTTCGGTGAGTTCAGCCGTACCGAAGAGCCGGGCCTCCGTTTCAAGGTCCCTCTGATCGACGATGTCACCAAGGTTCGTGTCACCAATGTGCGCACGGCCGAATCCAGCGGTCAGATGCTGACCCAGGATGAAAACCTGGTGACGGTGGACCTTCAGGTCCAATACCGTGTTGGCGATGCGAAGGCGTACGTGCTGAATATCAGAGATTCCAATCAGGCGCTGGCATTTGCTACCGACAGTGCTTTGCGTCATGAGGTGGGTAGTTCCACACTGGATCAGGTGCTGACCGAAGGTCGTGTCGAGCTGGCGGTACGCGTTGAACAGCGGTTGCAGAGCTTCTTGCGTGATTACGGCGCCGGTCTGCAAATCGTGCGGGTGAACGTTGAAAGCACCCAGCCGCCTCCCGCCGTGCAAGATGCTTTCCGTGAAGTCCAGCGTGCCCGTGAAGATGAACAGCAGGTCAAGGAAGAGGCGGAAACCTACCGTAACAAGGTTGTGCCGGAGGCCCGTGGTCAGGCTCAGCGCATGATTGAGGAGGCCAACGCCTACAAGGAAGAGGTAATTGAACGCGCCAATGGTGAAACCGCGCGCTTCCTGGCCATGCTGCAGGTCTACAAGATGTCTCCGGAAGTGACCCGTGAGCGCATGTACCTACAGGCGCTGGAAGGCGTGCTGTCGAGCACCAGCAAGGTTCTGGTGGATACCGAAAGCAGTGGCAACATGATGTACCTGCCGCTGGATCGGCTGACCCAGGGCCGTATGGCCGGTGGTAGTAAAGGTTCGTCTGGCGGTTCCGGGGAGCAGATGAATATCCAGACCCTTACCGACCAGGTGATTCAGGAACTGCGTGGACGGCAGGAAACCGGCATTCGGAGGAGCAGATAATTATGGGACCCAAAGGTATAGTGGGCCTTGCAGGCGCCCTCATTGTAGTCCTGCTGGTTTTGTCGAGTGTTTACATCATTCCCGAGACCCATCGCGGCGTGAAGCTTCGCTTTGGTGAGTTGGTAGAAACGGATATGCAGGCGGGCCTGCACTTCAAGGTACCGGTGATCGATCAGATCCGGGAGTTCGATATTCGTGTGCTGACAATGGATCTGCCTTCCCGTCAGTACCTGACGATCGAGAAGAAGCCGCTGGATGTGGACTCCTATATCGCCTGGAAGATCCGCGATGTGGACCAGTTCTATCGGGCGACCGGCGGTGACGAATACCGTGCCCAGTCCCTGCTGCAGTCCCGGGTGGATAACGGCCTCCGTAATGAGTTCGGTGTACGAACCATGGTGGAGGTCGTCTCCGGGCAGCGCGACGAACTGATGCATACGCTGCGCGATCGTGCCAACGAGACTGCGATCAGTGAATTTGGTATCGAGATCCTCGATATTCGCGTCAAGGCGATCGAGTTTCCGGGTGAAGTGAGCGAAAACGTCTTTCGCCGTATGGCGACCGAGCGTGAAAAACTGGCCCAGGAATTCCGTTCCCGGGGCCGCGAGCTCGCTGAAGGTATTCGTGCCGACGCCGATCGTCAGCGCACCGTTGTACTGGCAGAAGCGTTCGCTGAGGCGGAAGAAACCCGCGGTGAAGGCGACGGTGAGGCTGCGAGAATCTATGCCGATGCCTATGGGTCGAACGAAGAGTTTTACAGCTTCTATCGTAGCCTGCAGGCATACCAGAACACCTTCTCCAGCAAGGACGACCTCATGGTGATCGACGCCAACAGCGACTTCCTGCGGTTCCTCAAGGATCCCCAGGGCGGCCGCTGAGAGTCATTGCCCTGACCTAAAACCGGAATACCTCGGTATTCCGGTTTTTTTGTGCCTGCCAACAGTGTAAAATTCTGCCGGTTTTGGTTCGGGTTTTCTCCTGCTCCGGACCTCACCCTAAAATCCTGTGCATTCCCCCCGGCTTCGGTTGCTGCGGGGCAGAACGGACAACGGAATCTCATGACAGTATCAGATCGCTGGTTACTGCCGGATGGCGTGGAAGACATTCTGCCGCCTCTCGCAGGACAGATAGAATCCCTGCGCCGGGATGTAATGGACACCTGCCAGCGCTGGGGGTACCAGCTGGTAATCCCGCCGCTGATTGAATACCTGGAATCCCTGTTTACCGGAACCGGCCACGATCTTGAGCTGCAGACGTTCAAACTGACCGATCAGCTGACCGGCAGGATGATGGGCGTTCGCGCGGACATGACCCCTCAGGCGGCAAGAATTGATGCCCACACCCTGGGGCAGGAAGGCATTACCCGGTTGTGTTACGCCGGCCATGTGCTGCATACCCGTCCACGGCACATGCTCACGGGCCGTACCCCGATCCAGGCCGGTTGTGAGCTGTTTGGCAGTGCCTCCGAAGCGGCGGATATGGAAGTGATCAGTCTGATGCTGGAGACCCTGCGGGTTTCCGGGATGCCCAGGGTGCACCTGGACCTGGCTCACGTCTCCATCTATGAAAGCCTGATGGGGGAAGCCAGTTTCGATCGGGATACCGAAGCGGCCATTTTTGACGCCATGGCCCGCAAATCCGTTCCCGAGCTGGACGAACTGCTCGGTTCCTGTGCTGCCGACTCCGCCGGTGGTCGTCTGCGGGAACTGGCCCGGGTCAGTGGCGGAGCGGAAGCTCTGCAAGAGGCCAGGAGGATCCTTGAAGGTGCGCCCGAGGCCCTGATTGGCGCCCTTGACCAGTTGGGCCGCGTGGCGGATATGCTGACCCGTGATTTCCCGGAAATCAGCTTCGGTTTCGATTTCTGCGAATTGCGCGGCTACAACTACCACACCGGTCTGGTGTTTGCCGCCTACGCGCCGGGCCACGGCGATGCGGTGGCCAAAGGTGGCCGCTACGATGCCATCGGTAGTGACTTCGGCCGCGCCAGGCCGGCAACCGGGTTCAGTCTGGACGTTCGTGCACTGGTCTCCCTGGGCGAGCGCGTGGTGCGCCGCACTGGCGCTGTGTGGGCGCCCGCCGATGCAGATCCTGCACTCGAAGGGGTAATTTCCGGACTGCGCCTGACGGAAACCGTGGTGCGGGCATTGCCGGAAGAATCGGATACCGACCCGAAAGCCAGGGGTTGTGACAGAGTTTTGGTAAAGCGTGACGGCCAGTGGGTCGTGGATCAACTGAGCTGAATTGAGAGAGAATCATGGGTAAGAATGTAGTTGTGCTGGGCACCCAATGGGGTGATGAAGGCAAGGGCAAGATTGTTGATCTGCTGACTGACAAGGTCGCGGCCGTGGTTCGTTTCCAGGGCGGCCATAACGCCGGCCACACTCTGGTTATTGAAGGCAAGAAGACCGCATTGCACCTTATTCCCTCCGGTATCCTCCGCCAGGAGGTGCAGTGCCTGATTGGTAATGGCGTTGTCTTGTCACCGGAAGCCCTCCTGAAGGAGGTGCGTGAGCTGGAAGCCAATGGTGTGGCGGTGCGTGACCGCCTGCGTATCAGTCTGGCGTGCCCCATTATTCTCCGAACCCACGTTCGTATCGACCAGGCCCGCGAGCGCGCCAAGGGTAATGAAAAGATTGGCACCACCGGTCGTGGTATCGGACCGGCGTACGAAGACAAGGTTTCCCGCCGTGGCGTTCGTCTTGGCGATCTGTGTAATCCGGTTGCGTTCGAAGAGAAGCTGCGGGAAATCATGTCCTACCACAACTTTGTGCTGACTGAGTATTTCAAGGAAGAGGCCGAGGATATCGATGCCGCACTGGCGGAACTCAGGCAAATGGCTGAAGAAATTCTGCCGATGGCTGCCGACGTCACCGACATCCTGCATGACTACCGCAAACGCGGTGAGAACATCCTGTTCGAAGGCGCCCAGGGCTCACTGCTGGATATTGACCTGGGTACCTACCCCTATGTCACCTCGTCCAACACGACGGCTGGCGGCACCGCTACCGGTTCCGGTTTCGGTCCATTGTTCCTGGACTATGTGTTGGGCATCACCAAGGCCTACACCACCCGCGTGGGTTCCGGTCCTTTCCCGACCGAGCTGTTCGATGACATGGGGCAGCACCTGGCGGTAAAGGGCAACGAAATCGGTACCACCACCGGGCGTTCCCGTCGTTGTGGCTGGTTTGATGCGGTAGCCCTGCGCCACGCGATCCAGATCAACAGTGTTTCCGGTATCTGTCTGACCAAGCTGGACGTACTGGACGGCATGGCCACGGTGAAGGTGTGCGTGGGTTACAAAACTCCCAAGGGTGAAATTTTCCGTCCTCCCATTGGTTGTGACACCTACGAAGACATCGAGCCGGTGTACGCGGAGCTGCCGGGCTGGAAGGAAAGTACTTTTGGTCTGACCAGTCTGGAGCAGTTACCGGAAAACGCGAAAGCCTATATCCGCTTCCTGGAAGAACAGATCGAGGCCCCGATCGACATCATCTCAACCGGGCCGGATCGGGTGGAGACAGTGACGCTCCGCCATCCGTTCGGAGAATAAGGCCTAAGGCCTGGCGATAAAAAAACCCGCTTCCGAGCGGGTTTTTTTATAGGGAGCCGGGGAATCAGGGCTTGCTGGCGATGACCGTCGCCCGCTTTGGTCCGGGGTAGCCCTCAACGGTTTTACCCGGGTCATCCGGGTCGAGGAAATCCGCCAGGGAGTTGAACCGCATCCAGTCGGTCTGGCGCTGTTCCTCAATGGTGGTCTCGGTGACATCCACCACCCGCGCATCCCTGAATCCGGTGCGGTCGAGCCAGCGCAACAGGGTGTCGCAGCTGGGCAGAAACCACACGTTGCGCATCTGGCCGTAGCGATCCTCAGGCATCAGGCTGAAGCCTTCCGGGCCATCCACCACCAGTGTTTCCAACACCAGCTCACCGCCGCGGCGCAGGGTGTCCTTCAGCTCCAGCAGGTGATCCAGAGGGGACCGGCGGTGATAGAGCACGCCCATGGAGAACGTGGTGTCGAACGATTCCAGTTTGCCGGGAAGGTCCTCCATGCGCACAGGAAGCAGGTCCACGGGGGCGTCTTTCACATATTTTTTAATGCTGAGGAACTGAAACAGGAAGAGCAGCCCGGGGTCGATTCCGATGACCCGCCCGGCGCCTTCCCCCAGCATGCGCCAGCAGTGATAGCCGGAACCGCAGCCCACGTCGAGAATACGTCGCCCCGTTAAATCCGACAGGTAAGGAGCAACCCGGTCCCACTTCCAGTCGGAACGCCATTCGGTGTCGATGTAGGTGCCAAAGAAATCAAAGGGTCCCTTGCGCCAGGGCATCAACCCCCTCAAGCCAGATTCCAGCTGCTTCTGCTGTGAATCGCTGAGGGTCGTTTCCGTACCCAGGGTAATGGCGGGCGTGTCCAGCCTGGAACGGGCGTCGGGAACCTCGGGAAGCTGAGCCAATGCCCCCATCCAGCGGGCGATGTCGCCGTGGGGGTTGTCCTCGAACCGGCGCCGGAGTTGTTGGGTCAGCAGGGTGGACCAGCGTTCCTGGCCGTCCGTGTTTAATTCGTCGAGGAGGGCCTGGTAGCAGCCCTGCCAGTCAAAGGTTGCCATGGAAACTCCTCAGGCAGCGGATTTGATGGCCAGCATGGACACGAAGTTGAAGCACTGGTACCAGACCACAACCTGGTCAAAGCCGGCCTGCTGCAATCGCGTGCGGTGATCGGCCAGGCTTTCGGGAATCAGTACCTGTTCAATGGCGGAGCGCTTCTGGCTGATTTCCAGGTCGGAATAGCCGTTGGCCCGCTTGAACTCATGGTGCAGGCGGGTCTGGGTGTCCTGTTCTTCGGGTGATTCGAAGCGGATCTTTTCCGACAGGATCAGCACCCCGCCCGGGCGGGTGGCGCTGGCAATGCGCTGTAGCAAGGCTGCCCGCTGCTCCGGTGGCACGAACTGCAGCGTGAAATTGAGCGTGGTTACCGAGGCATCGCTGAGTTCTGTCTCAAGGATGTCCTCGCAACGCAGCTGCACCGGCAGGGCGCTGTCATCCAGGGCGACGTAGTGTTCGCAGCGCTCGATCATGGCGTCGGAGTTGTCGACGCCGATAAGGGTGCAGTCGTCGAACGGGATGCCGTGTCTCATCGCCAGGGTGGAGGCACCGAGGGAACAGCCCAGATCGTAGCAATTGGAACCGGCCTGGACGTACTGTTCGGTGATCACCTCAATCATCGGAATAATGGTGGTGTACCCGGGAACCGAACGGCGGATCATGTCCGGGAATACCCGGGCCACCGAGGCATCGAAACGGAAATCCTCGGGGTTACGCTCGGTGGCGAACAGGCGATCGGTTTCCTGCAGCGGCACGCGGGGCTTGTCACTCATTGCCGGCGGTGTCCTCTGACGGCTGCTGGGCAGAGGGGCGGCTGCATCGCACGCCCCGGTTCTTGTAGTCCACCACAATGCCACGGAAATCCGGGTCCACGTCTGCGGCGATGGCCAGGTAGCCCTGTTCGCAGGCGGCGTGCAGCTCAGAGGATTTTGGCGACATGCGGAAATCGTCTCCGGGGGTAACGTGAACGGCCTGGAATTCGCCGACCGGTACGTTGTCCTTGTTGCTGGAGTGATCAATGCGACCACTCACCTCAAGGATTACCACGGTGGCGATGGCTGTGCCAATAGCCGTAGCGATCAGACTGCGGACCGTAAATCTGGCCTCTTTCTCGCTCATCAGAAATTCTCCGGGTTAATGCGTCTGTCCGGTCGTCAGTACTGACCGGGAATATTGATCGGCGGCGCCTGCAGGGCGGCAAGCTGCTCCCGCATGGCCAGTACCTGGTCTGACCAGAACCTGGGCTGGGTAAACCAGGGGAAGAATCTGGGGAACGCCGGGTCATCCCAGCGTTTTGCCAGCCAGGCGCAATGGGCAATCTGCCGATAGCATCGCAGGGGCTCGATCAGGTGGCGCTCGCGTCGATTGAAATCGCGAAACATCTCATAGCCTTCCAGCAGTTCGCCGAACTGCTCACCCCGTTCGGCATCGTCGCCATTGAGCAGTAGCCAGAGATCCTGGATCGCCGGCCCGGTGCGGCAGTCGTCCAGGTCGACAAACAGCATCTGCTCTTCACGGCACAGGATGTTGCCGGCATGGCAGTCGCCATGGAGTCTCAGGGATTCGACTTCACCGGCGTCATCAATCCTGCGGGCACAGGCATCGTACAGATCGGGTATCAGGCTGTCCCAGGCCGGGCGAAGGTCTGCGGGAATCCAGTCGCCGTCAATTAACAGCTGATTCTTGCTGGTGATGCCGTCGAGGATATTGAACGCGGGGCGGTGCTCGAAAGGCTTGCTGGCACCGATGTTGTGGAGCTGTCCCAGCCACTGGCCGAGCCGGTAGAGGGTATCCGTGACACTGGTGTCCGGCGCCTGACCGCCGCGTTGGGGAAAGACCGCAAACTGGAACTGTTGCCATTGGCCCAGGGTATCCCCGGAGGGCATGGCCATCGGGGCGACCACCGGGATATCCGCTGTCGTCAGTTCCGTGGTAAACGTATGCTCCTCACGTATCTGGGCTTCGGACCAGCGGCCGGGCCGATAGAACTTGGCAATGATCGGCGTGCTGTCCTCAACGCCGATCTGGTAAACCCGGTTTTCGTAGCTGTTAAGGGCGAACAGGCGGCCGTTGATCACGAAACCTGCACTTTCCATGGCGTCCAGAATGGTGTCGGGAGTCAGGGCGTCGTAGGGGTGGGTGGAGGTTTCGGTCATAGGATCGGTATCAGCGCCTTGAGTCTTGCCTGGCCTGCATGTTGCTGAGGTGGTACCAATTGTCATCCAGCTCCCAGCGAATACGGTCGATGCCGGAAGCGTTCAGTACAATATCACCAGCCCTGGCCTGGACTTGGGCAAGCTCGCGCTCTGCCCGCTGCCAGTCCCGGTGATTGTCACCCAGGTTCTGCATGCTCGGAAAAATGGTGGTCAGTGCCTGGTGGGTGGAGACATTGTGGGACCGCAAGGAACTCATGATGGCGGTATTGCCTTCCACCCTCAGCACCCGGTGCTGGTAGGGGTAGTCTGCCACCATGGCGTCTGCTTTCAGGCTGTTGTTGAGGCTGATCACCTCGAACCCTCTCCAGCCCAGCCAGCCCACAAACAGGGCGGCAACCAGCATGACCGTTAAAAACTGCTTCCTGTCCGACATCTCACACCTGCATCCTGCACTAACGTGACTCCCCAGTATAACGCGTCCGGTGCGGGTTCGTAATGCGAATACCGATGAGTCCGGGGGCTTTTTCGCGGTTACCGGGTTTTGAGGTACTCTCGGGTGACAAAGAGCAACGAAAAGGCAGTGAATCATGGCGCAGCTGGAGAAACTCCAGGCGGATACGGTGGTGATCGGAGCGGGAGCTGTCGGGTTGGCGGCTGCCCGGGCTCTCGCCAGGCAGGGCAGGGAGTTACTGGTGCTGGAAGCGGGGGATCATTTTGGCGAGGGGCTCTCCTCCCGGAACAGCGAAGTGATCCACGCGGGTATCTATTATCCGCAGGATTCTCTGAAGGCCTTGCTGTGCGTGCGCGGGCGGGATCAGCTCTATGAATACTGCCGGAAACGTCACATTGGCCACCGCAAAACCGGTAAATGGATTGTGGCAACCCGGGAGTCGCAAATCGCAAAACTGGAGGAGATCCAGGCCCGGGCCAGACTCAATGGCGTGGCGCTGGCCATGAATGACGCGGATGCTGTGAACACACGCTTGCCCGGAGTTTCCGCCTGCGCGGCGCTGTATTCGCCGGAAACCGGCATTATCGATAGCCATGGCCTGATGGTTTCCCTGTTGGCAGACCTGGAGCATGCAGGCGGGCAACTGGTGAGGCGTGCGCCGGTGACCGCTGCCTGCTCCGATGACGCAGGGCATCGCCTGATAATCGGCGGGGCCATGCCTTGTGAGCTGTTTGCCCGTCGAGTGATCAATGCCGCTGGGCTGTGGGCCGTGCCGTTGGCCGGAATCTGGCAGGGGTTGCCGGATTCCGGCCGACCCGAGCAATGGTTCGCGCGCGGCGTCTACTTCAGTTACAACGGCCGCCATCCTTTCAGCTCCCTGATTTATCCGGTGCCCGAACCCGGTGGCCTGGGTGTGCATCTGACGCTCGACCTCGCCGGGCAGGCCCGTTTCGGGCCGGACGTAGAATGGATTACCGCTGAGGACTACACCGTCGACCCGGCGCGGGTAAACGCGTTTATCGACGGGATCAGGCAGTGGTGGCCAGAACTGGACCCCGACCGTTTGCAGCCTGCCTATGCCGGTATTCGCCCCAAACTGACCGGGCCGGACGGCGGTTTCGCCGATTTCCGGATTGATGGGCCCGCGGATCATGGTGTGCCGGGACTGGTGAACCTGTTCGGGATCGAGTCACCGGGCCTGACCTCCTGCCTGGCCATTGCCGATTATGTTGCTGCCAGGGTCTAGCCGGGTGTCCGGGCCAGCGCCCAGACCTGCACGTCCGCCGCACCTGCCTCCATCAGTGCCGCCGTCAGCATCCGGGCAGTGGCGCCGGTGGTGACCACGTCATCCACCAGTGCTATTCGCGCCGGTACCGCACCGCTCACTTCGAACATGCCGCGCAGGTTGTGCAGCCGCGCTTCCCGGCCAAGTTCCCGCTGTGGCCTGGCGTGTCGGAGGCGTCTGATCCGGGTGCTGGACCAGGGGATCTTCAGTGTCAGGGACAACTGCTCCGCAATATCCTCAGCCTGGTTAAAGCCCCTCTGGCGCCTGCGTTTGCGGTGCATTGGAGCGGGCACGATCAGGTCCGGTCTGAGCTCAGGCCTGGCCTGAAAGTGTCGGCACAGGTGCTCTGACAAACCGGCCACCAGCGGTCTCGCATACTTGCTCTGACCGTTGTATTTGTAGCGCCCAATCATCCCGTCCACCGGATACTGATACCGCCACGGTGCGATGGTATGGCTGAAAGGCGGCGGCGTGGACAGGCATTCACCGCAGGTCAGCGTGTCTGCGGGAAAGGCCATGGGCAGGGCGCAGCGCCGGCAATGCCAGCGGTTAACCGGTAAGTCATCGTGACACCCCGGGCATAAGCCGTTGATGGCCTTGTGGTCGAGGCAGGCGACACAGCTTCCTGCTGTTTTCTCGCTGTTAACCTTTAGTTCTATCAAGGTTGACAGCAGTCTCAGTCCCTTTATCATTCGTCTATCCGTAAACCAGTAACCCGTAAAAGGTTAACAGGGCCCTATTATGACCGCTACTACTCCCCGTCACGACTGGACGCTTCAGGAAGCCCGCGAACTGTTCCAGCTGCCGTTCAATGACTTGCTGTTCCGTGCCCAGAGCGTCCACCGGGAATTCTTCGATCCCAATGAAGTCCAGGTGAGCACGCTGTTGTCGATCAAGACCGGCGCCTGCCCGGAGGATTGTAAGTACTGTCCCCAGAGCGGTCATTACAACACCGGCCTTGAGAAAGAAAAACTGTTGGAAATTGAGAAAGTGATCGCAGAAGCTCAGGCCGCCCGCGAGAAAGGGGCCTCCCGCTTCTGTATGGGCGCTGCTTGGCGCAGTCCCACCAAAAAGGATATGCCCTACGTTCTGGACATGGTGCGTCAGGTGAAGTCCCTGGGGCTGGAAACCTGCATGACCCTGGGTATGCTCCAGGAAGACCAGGCCAAAGAACTCGCCGACGCGGGGCTGGATTACTACAATCATAACCTCGACACGTCCGAGAAGTATTACAGCCATATCATCACCACCCGTACTTACCAGGATCGTCTCGATACCCTCGACAATGTGCGCAAGGCCGGTATGAAGGTCTGTTGTGGCGGCATCATGGGTATGGGTGAGGACGAGGACGACCGTGTCGGTCTGCTGGTGCAGCTGGCGAACCTGCCGCACCATCCCGAGAGTGTGCCGGTGAATATGCTGGTGAAGGTGAAGGGCACGCCCATGGAGGACGTGGAAGACCTGGATCCGTTCGATTTTGTGCGCATTATTGCCGTCGCTCGCATCATGATGCCGGAATCCCACGTGCGGCTGTCCGCCGGGCGGGAGAACATGAACGAGCAGATGCAGGCATTGTGTTTCATGGCCGGCGCCAACTCCATTTTCTACGGCGAGAAGCTGCTGACGACGGCCAACCCGGAAGCTGATGCCGACATGGCGCTGTTCCGTCGCCTGGGAATCAACCCGGAGCAACGGGAGCAGTGTGCGACCGAGGAACAGGAAGAGGAGGAGATTGCCGAGGCAGTAGAATACGAGGCAACTCGCCACATGTTCTACGACGCAACCCGGGAATCCGCGTAACCGACAGACACCGCCATCAACTCCCAGGAATTGACCAGTGCGAGACTTCGCGGCAGAACTTGAGCAACGTAAACAGGCGGGCCTTTACCGGACCCGCCGGCAGATTTCCGGCCCCCAGCAGCCGTCCCTGACCTCCGATGGTCAGCGCCTGCTGTCGTTCTGCAGCAACGATTACCTCGGCCTGGCCAATCATCCCGCTAACATTGAAGCCCTCAGGGATGCCTTGCCGGAAACCGGCCTGGGTGGCGCGGCATCTCACCTGATTTGTGGCCATCACGATGCCCACCACCGTCTGGAAGAGCGTCTGGCGGCGTTTACCCAGCGCAGCGCTGCGTTGTTCTTCTCCACCGGTTATATGGCCAATATGGGCGTAATCTCTGCCCTGGCCGGACGGGGAGATACGATTTTCTCCGACCGCCTCAACCATGCGTCCATCATAGACGGCTGCATTCTCAGCCGCGCCAAGGTTCGTCGCTACCCCCACAGCGATATGGCGGCACTCGAGCGGATGCTGGCGGACACGTCGGGCCATAAGCTGGTGGTGACCGACGGGGTGTTCAGCATGGATGGCGACCTGGCGCCGCTCAGGGAATTGGCCGCGTTGTGCAAGGCACATGATGCCTTGTTGGTGGTGGATGATGCCCACGGCGTTGGTGTGCAAGGCCCCCAGGGGCGTGGCAGTGTCGCGGAACTGGGCTTGTCCGAGGATGATGTGCCGGTACTGATTGGCACCCTTGGCAAGGCGGTGGGAACCAGTGGCGCCTTTGTCGCCGGGCCCAGGGTATTGATGGATTACCTGGTGCAGAAAGCGCGAACCTATATCTATACCACGGCCATGCCGCCGGCCATCGCCATGGCGACCTGTGCCAGTCTGGACCTGATCGAGCGGGATGATGAGCGGCGAGCACACCTGCGTGAATTGATCGAGCGATTCCGTCGTGGGGCCAGCGAGCTTGGGTATCAGTTGATGCCTTCCGAAACACCGATCCAGCCGATCATGGTGGGTGACAACTGGTCTGCGCTGGCACTGAGCAAAGCGTTGGAAGAGAAAGGTCTGCTGGTGACAGCCATTCGTCCGCCAACAGTCCCTGAAGGCGAGGCGAGGCTACGGGTGACCCTGAGTGCCGCCCACCGGATGGCGGACGTGGACACTTTGCTGCAGGGGCTGGCGGACTGCCGCGCACTGTCGGGCATCGTGGTGGAACAGACGGCATGAACACCGTAGGCAGCGAGACGCTGGTTGTCATTGGTGGTTGGGGCGTGCGGTGTGAAATGCTGTCAGGCCTGTATGACCGCTGGCCCGGCGAGGTGATACCGGTCAGCCTGGATGATGAGCTGATGGCTGGGTGCGACTCTGTCAGTGCGGCTGCAGACGAATTACTGGGTCGCTTTCCAACGCCTGCGGTGTGGATGGGGTGGTCTCTGGGATCGCAGATTGCCATGACGGCCGCTGCTCGCAACACCGGTGCTGTGACTTCCTTGATCACCGTAGGGGGATTCCCCCGATTCACCGAAACAACGGGGTGGCCTTCTGGTATGCCGCAAGGCGAATTTGAGGCGTTTGCCAGAGGTATCGTCAGGGATCCTGGCCGGTACTGGATGCATTTCCTGTTGCTGATGATCAATGGCGATGCCGGTGAAGGTCGGGCCCGGGAGAGGCTGAAGTTCTGGTTGGAGCAGGGGCCTCCGGTATCCAGCGAGAATCTGGTCAAAGGGTTGGACTGGCTCAGGAAAGAGGATTTCAGGTCGCTATGGGGCAGCCCCGGGGTGCCAGCGTTGCATCTCATGGGAGAAAAGGACGTTGTGGTCAGGCCCTGGCGTGAGTGGCCTGAGCTGTCAGGGAAAAGCTGCGCTGGCGTTATCTCGGGGATGGCCCATTGGCCAACGGGCGAAGCTGCCGATGAATGTCAGCAGGTCATGGCAGAGTTCCTGGCGGGCGCGCGGGAGGTGGATTAATGGATGTCCTGATGCGTTCACCCGGTGAGGCCCAGCGCAACGACCAACCGCGAAAGCAGGACATTGCGCGGGATTTTGGTGAGGCTTCTGAAACCTACGAATCCGCGTCGCGGCTTCAGCGCCACATGGGCGACGTGATGCTGGACCGGCTTGGCCAGTGGCGGGCCGGGGGCGATAACCCTGATATTCTCGACCTTGGCTGTGGTACCGGTTGGTTCACGCGCAAACTGCTCCAGGCGTATCCCGGGGCTCATGTCACCGGGATCGACCTGTCGCCGGGCATGATCAATCACGCCAGCCTCAACAGTCCGACCCCCATTGATTGGCTGGTGGCGGACGCAGGAAGTTTGCCGCTTCCCGACAGCAGCGTCGATATCATCTTCAGTAACCTGATGATTCAATGGTGCGACCATCCGCAGCAGGTTCTGGCCGAATGCCGGCGCCTGTTACGCCCTGGCGGCATGCTGGTGTGTTCAACGCTGCTGGACGGCACCCTGAAAGAGCTGGAGCAGGCATGGGCGCAGGCAGATCCGGGGCGCCGGCATGTCAATCGGTTCGAGGCTGCATCCGCCATCAATCGGTACGTGGAAGAAGCGCTGCCTGGCGGCGAAGTAACGACAGGAACCGTCACCCTGGACTATCCCTCGCCCCTGGCGCTTACCCGTGAACTGAAATCCCTGGGCGCGGGTTACAAGGGCCAGGACCGTCGTCGCACAGCGACGGCCCCGGGGCGTCTGCGAGTCATGTGTGCGAACTATCCGCGCACCCCCGAAGAGACAATTCTGGCGTCTTATCAGGCGTGTTGGATTACGTACTCATCCCCTTTCCCTAATCCCAATTTCTGAACAGGTTGAACATGGCCAGGAAAAGCTTTTTTGTCACAGGCACGGACACCGGCGTGGGCAAGACCATCGCATCGGCTGCCATATTGGAAGCCGCCAGGGCGATGGACAAACGCACCATTGCCATGAAGCCGGTGGCCTCCGGCTGCGAGCAGACACCGGAAGGGCTGCGGAACGAAGATGCGCTGATACTGCAGGCTTCGATGACGGAATCCTTGCCCTATGATCAGATCAACCCGGTCACCCTGGAACCGGCGATTGCACCCCATGTGGCGGCGGAGCAGGCCGGTCGGCAGCTGACGGCGCAGCGGCTGGTTGGATTTTGCCGGGGCTTGCAGATGCAGCCTGCGGATTTGATGCTGATCGAAGGAGCCGGTGGCTGGCGGGTACCCCTGAACGACCGGGAAACCTACTCGGCGGTGCCGCGGGAGTTGGGCACCGGGGTTATCCTGGTGGTGCCCCTGAGGCTGGGTTGCATAAACCACGCGCTGCTGAGTGCGGAAGCCATTCGGCAGGATGGATTGACGCTGGCTGGCTGGGTCGCAAACCGTCCCGAACAGGAGGCCATGAGTTGTGAGCAGGAAACCCTGAACTACCTGCTTACCCACCTCGGGGCGCCCTGTCTGGGGGTTCTGCCCTGGCATCAGGACCCGAATCCGCAGGAACTGGCGGGGTTCCTTAAAATCGAAGCCCTGTTTGAAAATTGATCATGTTTGTGGCCTACTGAGCTCAGTCAGGGTCATCAGGTATCGCAGTCATGATCAATAACGCATTGGGTATTGGTATCCAGGGCATCCAGGACGGCATGGCGGGCATGGAGAATGCGGCCCGGAAGATTGCCCGTGGTGGCGCCGATGGTCCCCAGGGCACTGCTGAGGGCGCCGGCTCCCTGGTCGAGCCCATAGTCGAACTGAATCTGTACGAACGCAGTGTTGAGGCGTCGGCACAGGTTGTCAAAACCGCTGATGAAACACTCGGCACCCTGCTGGATATCAAGGCCTGAAAGCAGGCCCCTTTCGACATTAAACTGGCCACATTGAACCGGTTTTTCGAGCCAACCCGATGATGATATCCGGCGCGCTTCCTTCCTTTTCTCCCACCTTTTCCCCGGCCACGCCTGAGGGGAAATCTGCTGTGTCTGGTGCAAGCGAACCGGGAAGACCTGATGAACCCGGAAGCACCAAGCCATCCGCCGAACAGGATAAGTCTTCCGCGACCCGCAGGTCGGACAGTGCTCCCGGAACCGCCCAGTCGCTGGATGAAGCGCAGCTCAAGGAATTGACCGAGCTGAAGGCGCGGGATCGGGAGGTGCGGGCTCACGAAACCGCGCACAAGGCGGTCGGTGGCCAGTACGCCGGTGCGATTTCCTACGACTACCAGCGTGGGCCTGATGGTGCCCGCTATGCCGTCGGCGGCGAAGTATCCATTGATGTTTCGCCGGTACAGGGCGATCCGGAAGCCACCATTGATAAAATGCGCGTGGTTCGTGCCGCTGCCATGGCTCCTGCGGAGCCTTCTTCCCAGGACCGGGCCGTGGCGGCCGAGGCTACGCAGGTTATGCTGCAGGCCCAGGTCGATTTTTATCGGCAGGCCAGTGACACCTATCAATCGGTGTCAAAAATGAATGACTCTGATACAGAGTCAGGGCGCTCAACCTCTCACTCCGTAATGGCCTGATTGGCCAATCTTTTCTCCTCAGAAAGGCGCTGCATCCGCACCGCTCCGGTCTTTTCTGGCCACAAATCGCAACACAAATTTCCGGCCGGGCTATTGACAATTCTGTGCCTCTAAACGTATGTTTCAAACAAGTGTTTAATTAAGGCTGTGGTGCGATAGCGTCACAGTGTCTGAGCAAACCCCAAGGCCAAGTACTGCAACCTGCGTTGCAGATGTGACCGAAAACCTGAGGTGGATTACATGCCTGAATACAAAGCGCCCCTGCGTGATATCAAATTCGTAATGAACGAGCTGCTGAACAGCGAGCAGCACTACGCCAATCTGGAAGGTGCCGAGGATGCAACTCCGGATATGGTGGACGCCATTATCGGGGAAGGTGCCAAGTTCTGTGAGCAGGTTCTGTCTCCGCTGAACCAGGTGGGTGACAAGGAAGGCTGTACCTGGAGCGAAGACGGTGTGAAAACACCGACTGGCTTCAAGGAAGCGTACCAGCAGTACGTTGAAGGTGGCTGGCCGTCCATGACTGCCGATCCCAACTACGGTGGTCAGGGCCTGCCGCACTCCCTGGGCCTGGTCATGAGCGAAATGGTCGGCACGTCCAACTGGTCCTGGGGCATGTACCCGGGTCTGAGCCACGGTGCCACCAATACGATTGAAGCGCACGGCACCGAAGAGCAGAAGCAGACTTACCTCACCAAACTGATCAGCGGTGAGTGGACCGGCACCATGTGCCTGACCGAGCCGCACTGTGGTTCCGACCTGGGCACCCTGCGTTCCAAGGCCGAGCCGAATGCCGATGGCACTTACGCCATCACCGGCACCAAGATCTTCATCTCCGCCGGTGAGCACGACATGGCAGAGAACATTGTTCACATCGTTCTGGCACGCCTGCCGGGCGCTCCGGAAGGCACCAAGGGTATTTCCCTGTTCATCGTGCCCAAGAACCTGCCGAACGAAGACGGTTCTTCCGGTGAGCGTAACGCTGTTTCCTGTGGCTCCATTGAGCACAAGATGGGCATCCACGGCAACGCCACCTGTGTGATGAACTTCGACGGCGCCAAGGGCTGGCTGATCGGGCCGGAGAATAAGGGCCTGAACTGCATGTTCACCTTTATGAACACCGCTCGTATCGGTACCGCCATCCAGGGTCTGGGTGCAGCTGAACTGGGCTTCCAGGGCTCGCTGACCTACTCCAAGGACCGTCTGGCCATGCGCTCCCTGAGCGGCCCCAAGAATCCGGAAGGCATTGCTGATCCGATCATCGTTCACCCGGACGTCCGTCGCATGCTGCTGACCCAGAAGGCCGTTGCTGAAGGCGCCCGTGCCCTGATCTACCTGACGGCACAGCAGGCGGATATCGTTCACAGCGGCAAGACCGAAGAAGAGCGCAAGGCCGCTGATGAGGCCCTGGGCTTCCTGACGCCGATTGCCAAGGCCTTCCTGACCGAAATCGGTTACGAAGCGGCCAACCTGGGCATGCAGGTGTTCGGTGGCCACGGCTTCATTTCCGAGTGGGGCATGGAGCAGAACGTACGTGACGCCCGTATCGGCATGATCTACGAGGGTACCACCGGTATCCAGGCGCTGGATCTGCTGGGCCGCAAGGTTCTGATGACCCAGGGCGAGTCCCTGAAAGGCTTCACCAAGCAGGTACACGTATTCTGTAAGGAAAACGCCGACAACGAACAGCTCAAGGAATTCCTGGAGCCGCTGGCGGCCCTGAACAAGGAATGGGGCGATCTGACCATGAAGATCGGCATGACCGCCATGAAGAACCGCGAAGAAGTCGGTGCCGCATCCGTGGACTACCTGATGTACTCCGGTTACGCCGTGTTCGCCTACCTTTGGGCCCGTATGGCCAAGGTTGCGCTGGACAAGATGGCCGAAGGAACCAGCGAAGAGCTGTTCTACAACGCCAAGGTGCAGACCGCGCGCTTCTACTTCAAGCGCATGCTGCCCCGTGCCAAGGGGCATGCCGAGAGCATGCTGGCCGGCGCTGACAGCCTGATGGATATGCCGGAAGAAGCCTTCGCCATCTAAGGCGCGGGCAGGCAGACCCAGAAAAGCCCGCTCTCCCCGGAGGCGGGCTTTTTTCATGAGTTAGGCTCGCCAATAGGGTAGAATACGCCCCTATAAAAACAACGTTGAGCGGACACATAGCCGAGGTGCGCGACAGCAAACCGCTGGGTGCGTGCCGACAGACTGACTGGATTTTTGGAGAGTTTTTAGATGGCTGATTATCAGGCACCTTTACGTGACATGCGCTTTGTTCTGAACGAAGTTTTCGATGCACCGGCACTTTGGGCGTCACTGCCGAAAGTGGCGGAGAACGTGGACCCGGACACCGCCGATGCCATTCTGGAAGAAGCCGGCAAGATCACCAGTGGTGTGCTGGCCCCCCTGAACCGCGAAGGCGATGAGCAGGGCAGCAAGTGGAACGAAGGTGAAGTGACTGCGCCAGAGGGCTTCAAGGAAGCCTACCAGACCATCGTGGAAGGTGGCTGGAATGGCCTGGGCGGTAACCCGGAATTTGGCGGCATGGGCATGCCCAAGACCCTGGTGGCCCAGTTCGAGGAAATGATGCAGGGCGCCAACATGGCGTTCGGTCTGGCGCCGATGCTGACAGCCGGCGCTTGCCTCGCCCTGGACGCCCACGGTAGCCAGGAACTGAAAGAAAAGTACCTGCCCAACATGTATTCCGGCGTCTGGTCCGGCGCCATGGATCTGACCGAGCCCCACGCCGGTACCGATCTGGGCATTATCCGCACCAAGGCCGAGCCGAACGACGACGGCTCCTTCAATGTCACAGGCACCAAGATTTTCATTACCTGGGGCGAGCACGACATGGCGGAGAACATCATCCACCTGGTGCTGGCCAAGCTACCGGACGCTCCGAAAGGGCCGAAGGGCATTTCCCTGTTCCTGGTACCGAAGTTCATGGTGAACGAAGACGGTTCGCTGGGTGAGCGCAACAGTCTCAGCTGCGGCTCCATCGAGAAGAAGATGGGCATCAAGGGCTCCGCCACCTGCGTGATGAACTTCGACGACGCCAAAGGCTGGCTCGTTGGCGAAGAGAACAAGGGCCTGGCGGCCATGTTCACCATGATGAACTACGAGCGTCTGGGTGTTGGTATTCAGGGCATTGGCGCGGCGGAAGCTTCCCTGCAAAGTGCCCGTGAGTATGCTCTGGAGCGCACCCAGAGCCGTGCCCCGACCGGCGCCGAGCAGCCGGAGAAGACCGCAGACCCGATTCTGGTGCACCCGGACGTCCGTCGCATGCTGCTGACCATGAAAGGCTATGTGGAAGGCGGTCGCACCTTCTCCACCTACGTTGCCCAGTGGCTGGATATTTCCAAGTACGCCGAGGATGATGAGCGCCGCAAGCACGCCGAAGGCATGGTGGCGTTGCTGACTCCGGTAGCCAAGGCCTTCCTGACCGACCGCGGCCTCGACGCCTGCATCATGGGGCAGCAGGTCTTCGGTGGTCACGGCTTCATCCGTGAATGGGGTCAGGAGCAGTTGGTTCGTGACTGTCGCATTACCCAGATCTACGAGGGCACCAACGGTATCCAGGCGCTGGATCTGATGGGCCGCAAGGTGGTTGGTAGCCAGGGCAAGCTGTACGAGCTGTTTGCCAGTGATGTGGCTTCCTTTATCGAGGAAAACAGCGGTGATGAGAACCTGCGTCCATACCTGGAACCACTGGCTGCTGCGTTCGAGCGTCTGTCCGATGTGACAGAGCACGTGATCAATCAGGCGGGGGACAACCCCAATGCCATCGGCGCTGCGTCCGTGGACTACCTGGACCTGTTTGGTCTGACGGCCCTGGGCTATATGTGGGCGAAGATCGTCAAGGCCGCTGCTCCGAAAGCGGAAGGTGACACCTCCGGTTTCTACACCGGTAAGCTGAAGACAGCGCGGTTCTACTTTGACCGTCTGTTGCCGAAGACGGTATCACTGGCGGAAGGCATCCGCAGTGGCAGTGAGTCGATGATGGCGCTGACTGCTGAGGAGTTCTGATCGTTAGGGTCAGATGATGTAGTCGGAAAAGGCAGGTCCTGCGAGGGATCTGCCTTTTTTGTTATTGGGTCAGGAGATTTACAGGTTATCCATGCGGTCCGGGTTCAGGATGAACAGGTTCTCGTTACCCTGAAGCTCACTGACCTGACGATGGCGCGTCAGCTCGCTGTCGTCCGGCGGATCTTTCCGGTTCCAGCTTTTAAAGACCGAAGACGCGCCGACCCAGGGCAGGTCGTAGGTATCCACCATGTAGGCAACCGCGCGGGCGACATCGCCTTTCACCTTGCCGGGTGGTTCAAAAAACTGCGCACTTTCCCGGTTGCCACACTCATCTTCCCGTGCGCCTGCGCTGAGTTCCTCGTAGCGGGCGTTGCGGCGACGCATTTCAACACGGCTGCTGACAGGTACCATGTTGTGGAGATCGGAGGCTATCTGGCGATAGCGGTCATCCCGGTCGCACTGGCTGGAGGTGCCGCAGCCCAGTGCGCTTCGGACTGCGGCGAGGGGGTATATATGGCCTTCCGTCATAGTGAAGCCCTTGTTTTTAAAAGGGGTCTCGCAGAAGAAGGAGGTTCCCCCATCGGCGTAAAGGGCTCCCCAGAACTGGTCCCGGACAACGGTATCGGGATCACTGAATCGGGTGTTCTGACCGTTGGTCAGGGGTGGGGCCAGTAACAGTATGAGCGTAACGATAAAGGCACTTGTTTGGTTCATGCGTTCTTATACCCCGCTACAAGGGTGAGTGCCTTTGCCGATCAGGCCCAAACCCCATTACTTCAAGCGATCACGAATGCGCTGATACCCCGCACGAACCTCCTCTCCGAGCTGGTGGGCTGTCTGCCGGGCTTCGTGGGTGGCATCCTCGGCATCGTGAAGGATCTTGTCGAATTTGTGGCGAAACTTCTCCCAGTCCTTTTCCAGGTCGTCCCACTCATCCTTGACGTCTTCACGGGCGAGGTGAAGCTGGACGCGGGCCTCGTCACGGTACTGTTTGATTTTTTCGGACAGTTTCTTGAGGTCATTATGAAGCGTCATAGGAAGCACCTCCTTTGACAGAGACTGTCTTTACAATGCTCCCGAACGTGAGAACCTGTCAAGAGGGGTGTTGGGGTGCTCCAACCGCTCAGGCAGGGCGGGCCAGCAGGATGGCCATGTCTTCCAGATAATGCCAGGGAGAGGAGGCGGCAAACCCTTTTGCGGCGCGATCGATATCGCTGCACAGTTCCAGGGCAGAGTGAAGCTGGGGGCGGGAAAGCCGGCGTGCGGCCTGCTCAATGGTACGCGCACGTTGTGGCTGGAAGACGCCGCGTTGCTTGAGGAAGGCCGATGGGTTCTCACGTTGTGCAGTCGCTGCCCGCAGTTCCATGGTCAGGTTCAGGTCGCGAGTCAGTACCGCCAGTAGCCCCAGAGGGTTCTCGCCTTCCTGCCGGAGAACCCCGATCATCTTGCGGGCGTGGGGAGCCCGTCCGGCCAGCAGTTCGGTTACCAGCTCGAATCCGGTAAAGCGTGAACTGTCCTGGACGGCCTGTTCTATCGCTTCTTCGTCGATGGTCTTGCCGGTGCCAAAGAGCGCGAGTCGGTCCAGCTCCTGGCTGGCTGCCAGCAGGTTGCCTTCCAGTTTCTCGGTGAGAATGTTCAGGGCACCCCGGGTCAGGCTCAGCCCCCGGGATTTGGCGCGCTGTTGCAGCCAGCCGGCAAACTTGTCGCCATCCACCGGCCACACCGGAACATGCACGCCTTTATTCTGCAGTTCCTTGTACCATTTCCTGCGGGTTTCGGCGGCATCAAGTCTGGCGCTGATCAGCAACAGGACGATGTCTTCGGGAGGATTCTGCAGAACCCGCTCCAGTACGGCGCGACCGTCCCCGAGCTTGCCCGTCGGCAGGTGGATCTCGATGCGGCGTTTTTCCGCAAACAGGGACAGGGAACCAAATTCCTCACCCACCGTATTCCAGTCCAGCTGGTGATCGGCGTGAAAGGTCATGCGTTCCTGGAAACCAGCTTCCCGCGCGGCGCTGCGCACCTGGTCGCAGCATTCCTGGACCAGCAGGGGCTCATCTCCGGAAATCAGATAGACCGGTGCCAGGGATTTCTTCAGTAACTGGGGAAGCTGGGCCGGTTGGGTTTTCATAATCAGCGAGAGTCTTGTTCTTGATCGTCGGCCGCCTGTTCACGCAGCTGTTCTCGTAATTGGGTCACCCGGGCGTCGGTCAAGGGTGCAAGCCGGAAAATGATCTGCTGTGCTAGCCGTTCGTAAAGCTGCTGTCGCAGCTCTTCTTCTTCCCGTTGTTTGGCGAGCACATTGGTCTCATCGTAGCGGTAGGTTTCGCTGCTGTTGAGACTGGTTTCCGCAATCAGAGGCAGCTCATCACGGGTGAGCACGTCCATTTGCACGGTCTGCCGCAGGGTGTACTCGGCGGCGGATGCCTGAACCGTAATGGCGCTGGCACGCCGGTCCTGCTGGAATCCGCGAAGGCGCAGGATATAATCTGCCTGCTCGGGATCACGAACATCGATCTTGCCCAGTTCCAGTTGCTTCTTCACCGCGCGGCAAAGTTCCCCGGGTATCTGCTCAACGCAGGAAACCGCCAGCGGCTGAAGGCCGGGGGGAACCGGTGGTGCCCCCCGTAACTGAAAACCACACCCCGCCAGTGCCAGGGACAGGAACGCCGCCACTGGGAGTCTGACGTTACGGAGCGGGTGCGGGAAGATCATCTTAATTGGCCACCACGTTGACCAGTTTGCCTGGCACCACGATCACCTTACGAACGGTCTGGCCGTCGGTAAAGCGCACCACATTCTCGTTTTCCAGGGCCAGCTTTTCCAGGCCGGCCTTGTCGATGTCGGCGGGTACGTCGGCCTTGGCGCGGACTTTTCCGTTCACCTGCAGCACCACCTGGATCTGGTTGCGAACCATGGCTTCCCGGTCAGCCTGCGGCCATGTGGCATCCACGACGGGCGTTTCGTGTCCCAATGCCTGCCATAGGCTATGGCAAATATGGGGCACGATGGGGGACAGCATCAACACCGCGACTTCCAGCGCCTCTTGGCGAACAGCCCGGCTTTGCGGGCTATCGTCGGTCAGCTTGCCGACCTCGTTAAGCAGCTCCATTACCGCAGCGATGGCGGTATTGAAGGTGAGACGGCGGCTGATGTCGTCGCTGACTTTGGCGATGGTTTCATGGGTCTTGCGGCGCAGATCCTTCTGGGCGTCGGTCAGGCCGGCCACGTCCAGCGTGGGCGTGTCGCCACCTGCCGCCAGTTCATTCACCATGCGCCAGAGGCGCTTGAGGAACCGGTGGGCGCCTTCCACGCCGCTGTCTGACCATTCCAGGGATTGCTCGGGCGGTGCCGCGAACATCATGAACAGTCGCACGGTGTCCGCGCCGTGCTGATCAATAATGGCCTGGGGATCAATGCCGTTGTTCTTGGACTTGGACATCTTGGTGACGCCGCCAACCTCAACCGGCTGGCCGTCTTCCTTGTGGACCGCTCCAATAACCTGACCCTTGGCGTCCCGCTCGACGGTGACGTCGGCCGGTGAGATCCAGGTCTTGCCGCCATTGCCGTCTTCGCGGTAGTAGGTCTCCGCCAGAACCATGCCCTGGCACAGCAGGCGGTTGAAGGGCTCGGAGCTGGTGACCAGGCCCACGTCCCGCAACAGTTTGTGGAAGAAGCGGGCGTACAGCAGGTGCAGGATGGCGTGTTCGATACCACCGATATACTGGTCAACCGGGAGCCAGTAGTTGGCGGCGGCCGGGTCCAGCATGCCCTTGTCGTAGTTGGGGCTGCAGAAACGGGCGTAGTACCAGGACGACTCCATGAAGGTGTCGAAGGTGTCGGTTTCCAGGGTCGCTGGCTGTCCTTCAAAGGTGGTTCTGGCCCACTCAGGATCGGCCTTGATGGGAGACTGGACGCCATCCATTTCCACATCTTCCGGCAGGGCGACCGGCAGCTGGTCATCCGGGACCGGTCGTTCGGTGCCGTCTTCCAGTGTCATCATCGGAATCGGTGCGCCCCAGTATCGCTGGCGGGAAACACCCCAGTCACGCAGGCGATAGTTCACGGTGCGTTTGCCGATACCGTTCTCTTCCAGGTAATCCGCAATGGCATCAAAGGCTTCTTCACTGGTCAGGCCGCTGTATTTGCCGGAGGACACCAGGGTACCTTTTTCAGTAAATGCCTTTTCCTGTATGTCGATCTCGCGACCATCGAGGGCCGCGATGACCTGCTTGATTGGCAGGCGGTATTTGACGGCAAACTCGTGGTCCCGCTCGTCGTGGCCGGGAACGGCCATCAGGGCGCCGGTGCCGTAATCCGTCAAAACGAAGTTGGCGACCCAGACCGGAATTTCTTCTTGGGTCAGGGGATGAATGGCTTTGAAGCCGGTATCGATCCCTTTCTTTTCCATGGTGGCCAGCTCGGCCTCGGCGACCTTGCTGTTACGGCACTCGTCTACGAATTCCGCGACATCACGGTGACGCTCCGCCGCGGCCTTTGCCAACGGGTGCTCGGCGGCTACGGCCATATAACTGACGCCCATCAGGGTGTCCGGACGGGTCGTGTAAACGGTGAGGCCGTCATCCCCGCCTTTCAGCGGGAAGGTCAGCTCGGTACCGATGGACTTGCCGATCCAGTTGCGCTGCATGGTCTTGACCTGTTCCGGCCAGTCTTCCAGATCATCCAGGTCGTTCAGCAGTTCTTCGGCGTAATCGGTGATACGGATAAACCACTGGGGAATCTTCTTCTGCTCAACCAGGGCGCCGGAGCGCCAGCCGCGGCCGTCAACGACTTGTTCGTTGGCCAGTACGGTCTGGTCCACAGGATCCCAGTTGACCGTGGACATTTTCTTGTACACCAGGCCTTTCTCGTAAAGGCGGGCGAAGAACCACTGTTCCCAGCGGTAGTAGTCCGGCTTGCAGGTGGCCAGTTCGCGGTTCCAGTCATATCCGAAGCCCAGCTGCTTGAGCTGGTTCTTCATGTATTCGATATTGGCGTAGGTCCACTTGGCAGGCGCGGTCTTGTTGGCGATTGCCGCGTTTTCAGCGGGCAGGCCGAAGGCATCCCAGCCCATGGGCTGCATCACATTCTTGCCCTGCATGCGCTGGTAGCGGGAAATCACGTCGCCAATGGTGTAGTTGCGGACGTGGCCCATGTGCAGTTTGCCGCTCGGGTACGGGAACATGGACAGGCAGTAGTACTTGGGCTTGCCGGGCTCTTCCTTGACGGTGAAGGTGTTGTTCTCTTCCCAGAAAGTGCGGGCATTCTGTTCTACGTTACGTGGATTGTATTGCTCGTCCATTCCTGCCATTACCGAAATTACCTTGTGTGAAAAATAAAACCCTGTATCAAAACGATGTCCGGAGCGGGCCGGACATTCTAACGCACACGGAGGTTAACAGGTAGTCTGCCAAAAATCGTTTCATGTGCCAGACTTGTTATCAGGCGGGCAGGATCAGGCAGTTACCCCCTCTCCGGGACACGCTGTGGATACACCCCTGTACGCTTGACTGCAGCATCCATGCTGCAGACAGTCACGGAGAGGGAGTAACTGCCTGATCCCCGAACCATAGTGAGGATTATATATGGCCGAGTCAGAACGCAGTCACCTATCCGGAAAAGCTCTGGAAGTCTACGACCGGATGCTGGAGCGGGTGCAATCGCGCCTCAATCAGTTACAGGAAACGTCCTACCAGACCCTTGAAGAGGAAGTCCGCAAAGCCGTTGAGTTTGAATACGAACTGGAGGAAATGACTCGTGAGGAGGCGGATCTGCTGGGCGCCTATCTACAGCGGGATCTGGAGCACCTTATGCACTTCGTGGGGGAGACCGGCGAAGGGCTGACTGAGTGGTTACAGCTGGATATTGCGCTCCTTGAGCACCAGCTTGCGGATCGCCTGCTGTCCGTCGCGGACAAGACGCTGGTGGACACCCTGGAGCTGAGCCAGAAACTGGAGAACCAGGAGGCCGGCCATTACATTTCCGGCGAGGTAGCCACGGCCGGCATGTTCCAGTGCCTCAACTGCGGCCACATGCGCTGCCTGACCGCAACCAGTCACCTGGAGCCCTGCGAAGCCTGTGGTTCCCACTACTACGAACGGGTGACCAGCCGCTGGCCCCGTAGGTCGGATTAGGCGAAGCCGTAATCCGACACCAGAGCCAACAATGATTATGACTTGGGAATGATCCGTTCGCGCACGAAGACTATGAGGATAAGCGCCAAAGTCAGTGCCGGCCAGGAGCCGGTCTGCATATAGGGCGTGGTGCCGTTGGCGGCGAATACCTCACCGGTCAGGACCGCGCGTTCGAACTGGGGAATGGTTTCGGCCAGTTGCCCCTTGTGATCGATGATCGCAGTCACGCCGTTGTTGGTACCTCGAAGCATGTAACGGCCGGTTTCCAGTGCTCGCATGCGGGCGATCTGCAAATGTTGCAACGGGCCGATGGAGTCGCCAAACCAGCCATCGTTGCTGATGGTCAGCAACAGGTCGGTGTTCCGGGTATTGCGGGCAACAAAGTCCGGGTAGGCCACTTCGTAGCAGATGAACGGCATGATGCGCGTACCATTGGCGATCAGGGGTGACTGGTTCGCCGGCCCGCGGCTGAAGCTGGACATCGGCAGATCGAAGAAGCCGATCAGCCCACGCAGCCATTGCTGCAGGGGCACGTACTCCCCGAACGGCACCAGCTTCTGTTTGTGGTACATGCCTTCGCCATTGCCAATGGCCATGATGCTGTTGTGAAAGGTGAAATCCTCAATCCGATCACTGAACCCATACCAGGGAATGCCGGTAATCAGGGTGCTGTTGTCACCCAGCTCCCCGGCGATGTGATCAATGATCTTGCCAGCCTGATCCTGGGGGATGGGAATGGCGGTTTCCGGCCACAGGATAAGGTCAGTGTCCCACTGGTCCTCCGTGAGCCCCAGATACACCACGATCTGGTCCCGCAGAAAATCCGGATCCCACTTGATCTGCTGGGGGATGTTGCCCTGCATGGAGGCAAACGTGGTGGCTTCGTCGCTGACGTCGGTCCATTCAATTTTTGACAGGGCCGGGCCGGTTACCCAGGGCAGGAGGGTCAGCACAGCGACGATCCCGGCACTGGCGGCGCGCTTGTTGAGGGCCAGCCACCACACGCCGTAGATAGCGACACCGGTGACCGTGACCCAGAACGTGATGCCATGCACGCCAACCAGTGGCGCAAACCCGCCCAGTGGTCCGTCTACATGGGCATTGCCGAGGTACAGCCAGGGGAAGCCGGTCAGCAACCAGCCGCGCACCCAGTCGCCAAGAATCCAGATGGCGGGGAACAGCAATAGCCGACGCACCAGGCTCTCTTTCGCCAGTTTGCCCCAGCCCCAGAACGCGATGGCATGAAACAGCGCCAGGCCCGCGACAAACAGTGTCGTCAAAAGGATGGCGACGGGGATGGAGGTGTTGCCGTGTTCACTGATGCTGATGTAGACCCAGCTGGCGCCACTGCCAAACAGCCCCAGTCCGGCAAACCACCCGGCCCGGAAAAGCTTCCGGGGGGCGAGTGGAACGCTGACCAGCAGGATTAGAGCGATGGAAACGGGGCCCAGCCACCACCACTGAAAGGGTGACAGGGTCAGGGTTTGCAGCGCGCCGGCAATGACGAGGGTAATGGCCCCCAGCCAGTTATTGCCGGACAGACGCGTATCGGGAAGTCGGGAATCGGTGTCGTTATTGCTCACTACGGGTTACCTGCAGCAGACGGATGACTCGGTTATCAGCGTTCGCAATAGTAAATTGCAGCCCGCCAAATGCAACCGATTCGCCTCGCCTGGGCAGGTGACCGAATTCTTTGAGTACCACACCGCCAATGGTGTCGAACTCCTCTTCATCCAGTTCCGTCTCGAAAAACTCGTTAAAGTCATCCACCGGTGTGACCGCTTTTACCGCAAAGGTGCCGTCGCCCCGGGCTTTGATGTGGGTTTCCTCATCAAAGTCGTGTTCGTCCTCGATTTCACCCACGATCTGTTCCAACACGTCCTCAATGGTAATCAGCCCGGCGGTGCCGCCGTACTCATCCACCACGATGGCCATGTGGTTCCGGTTTTCCTTGAACTCTTTCAGCAACTGGTTCAGCCGTTTGCTTTCGGGCACGAAGGTTGGCGGGCGCAGTATTTCGCGAATGCGCGACCAGTTGACCTCATTGTTCAGGGCCAGTGGCAGCAGGTCCTTGGCAAGGAGTACGCCAATCACATCGTCCTGGCTGTCGCCAATAACGGGAAACCGGCTGTGGGCAGAGGAGATGATTTCGCCAAGAAACTCTTTTGGTTCCTGGGCTGCCTTGACGGTGACCATCTGGGAGCGGGGGATCATGATCTCATCCACCCGCATGTCGATCACCTGCATCGCGCCTTCGATGATGCTCATGGCATCGGCATCGATGATGTTCTCGGATTCCGCATCCCGCAGGATCTCCAGCACGTCCTCTACGGACTCAGGCCCGCTGGAAAAGGCCTGTGATATACGCTCCAGCCAGGACTTGCTGCCCTGACTGCGACTCGACTGATCGTCGCTCATGAGTCTTGTTCCGCTTCCTCTGATTCGTAAGGATTGCCATACCCAAGCTGCTTCAGCAGTTGGACTTCGAGGGCTTCCATGACCTCGGCATCGTTGTCTTCAATATGATCATAGCCCTGAAGATGCAGCATGCCATGCACCACCATGTGGGCCCAGTGGGCCTCAAGCTCTTTATGCTGGTCTTTGGCTTCTTTTTCAACAACCGGGGCACAAATGATGAGATCCCCGGCCAACGGAACTGTTATACCCGCTGGGGCCTCAAATGGGAAGGACAGCACATTGGTTGGCCCGTTTTTGCCCCGGTACTCGCCATTGAGTGCCGCGCTCTCGTCGGCATCGACAATGCGAATGGTCACTTCGGATGAATCTTCTCCGAGCCAGGCACGCTGGGCCCAGCGCCCGAACGCGTTATCGTCGGGAATACCCGGCGTCTCAAATACGCGTTGCAGATCTACTGTCAGCTCGCTCACTGGCCCGTTGCGCTCTCATCATCAAAGTGGTCATAGGCTTCAACGATACGCTGCACCAGCGGGTGGCGAACCACATCCCTGGCTTCGAAGCGGGTAAAGCCAATACCGGAAACCTTGCTCAGCACGCCAGCGGCATGAATCAGTCCGGAATTCTGTCCCCGGGGCAGGTCAACCTGGGTAGTATCGCCAGTGATTACCGCCGTGGAGCCAAAACCAATCCGGGTCAGGAACATTTTCATCTGCTCCCGGGTAGTGTTCTGGCTTTCATCCAGAATGATGAACGAGTTATTCAGCGTACGGCCACGCATGAAGGCCAGAGGCGCAATCTCGATCACACTCTTTTCAATCAGCCGGGTGACATGGTCAAAGCCCAGCATTTCATAAAGGGCGTCGTACAGTGGGCGAAGGTACGGGTCCACTTTCTGGGCCAGATCGCCAGGCAGGAAGCCCAGCTTCTCACCGGCTTCCACCGCCGGGCGAACCAGCAGGATACGTTTGACCTGTTCATCCTTCAGCGCTTCCACCGCACAGGCCACCGCCAGCCAGGTCTTGCCGGTACCGGCCGGACCAATACCGAAGTTAATATCATGGGTGCGGATGTTGTGCACATACTTCTGCTGGTTGGCCCCGCGAGGCTTGGCCTGGAGCTTGGGCGTCTTGATGACAGTCACCGCGCCATCGTAAGGCACGTCCTCGGGCAGCCGCTCGAAGCCGGTCTCACGGATGAACAGGTGAACGGTGTCCGGGGAAAGGTCGTCGGTGGCTTCGGTTTCCCGGTAAAGATGGCGGATCACCTCCACCGCTGCGGCGACATGCTCGGTTTCGCCTTCCACCCGGAAATGGTGATTGCGGCGGCCAATCCTGACCTGCATACGCCGCTCAATGTGCTTGAGATGCTCATCGAACTGGCCACAGAGGGTAGTCAGCCGATGCTGGTCGACCGGGTGCAGATCAAATTGTCTGGAATCGTTGGCTTTCAAAGGTGCTCCGTTTGTTTACTCCCCCGTTTTTGGTTGGGAGTATGTCTGTCTGATAATTGGAGTATGGCCGCTACGTGGTATTGCTTCTTCAGACTATGTGCAGGCCTGATGCTAAAAAACAAGTAGGTCGGATTAGACGAAGTCGTAATCCGACAAAGTTCGCGGTTGCATGTTTTTGTTGGATTACGACTTCGTCTAATCCAACCTACGATCAAATCCATCTAGCTAAACTCTGCTCCAAGCATGCACGCTTAAAGTCAGCGGAGAGTGGTGGGAAGCCCCTCCCAAAAATTTCGAAGGCCATGGATGGCCTGAGAGAAGCGCACATGGATGTGCTCGTAGCGGTTTTTGGGAGGGGCTTCCCACCACTCGACAACCTCCGAGCCACAGACCAATAGGAGCCGAACCCTAAAACAACTCCGAGTTAACAGGCACCCCACGCAAAGAATTGGGATAAGCCTCAACAATCTCGACGTCGATAAAGTGCCCCACAACCTCCGGATTTTCATGCCGGAAATTCACAATCCGGTTGTTCTCGGTACGACCGGCATACTCGCCAGGATCCTTCTTGGACAGGCCAGTCACCAGAATACGCTGAGTCGAGCCCACCATCTTGCGACTGATGTCCATGACGTTCTGATTCAGCCGGTCCTGCAGAATGCTCAGGCGCTGCTTCTTCACCTCCATGGGCGTGTCATCCGGCAAATCCGATGCCGGAGTGCCCGGCCGGGCGCTGTAAACAAAACTGAAGGACATGTCGAATCCAATGTCGTTGATCAGCTTCATGGTGTCTTCGAAGTCCTTCTCGGTTTCACCCGGGAACCCGATAATGAAATCCGACGAGAAACTGATGTCCGGACGAATCTTGCGCAGGCGGCGAAGCTTGGATTTGTACTCCAGCGCCGTGTGGCCGCGCTTCATGGCAGCCAGGATACGATCCGAACCGCTTTGAACCGGCAAATGCAGGTGGCTGACCAGCTCCGGCACCTGCTCGTAGACATCAATCATGGCATCGGTGAACTCCACCGGGTGCGACGTGGTGTAACGGATGCGGTCGATGCCGTCGATGGCGGCCACCAGAGTGATCAGTTCCGCCAGATCCATAGTGTCGCCGTCGTAGGTCTCGCCACGGTAGGCGTTCACGTTCTGGCCCAGCAGATTCACTTCCCGAACGCCCTGGCGCGCCAGGTGCGCCACTTCGGCAATCACATCATCCGCCGGTCGGCTGACTTCCTCGCCACGGGTATAGGGCACCACGCAGAAAGTACAGTACTTGCTACAGCCTTCCATGATGGACACAAACGCAGAGGGACCATCAGCGCCAGGCTCCGGCAGGTTGTCGAACTTCTCGATTTCCGGGAAGCTGACATCCACCACGCCAACGCCGTTACCCTTGGCGCGCACTTCGGTGATCATGTCTGGCAGACGGTGAAGGGTTTGCGGGCCGAACACCATGTCTACATACGGGGCGCGGTCGAGGATGGCCTGACCTTCCTGACTGGCCACGCAGCCGCCAACGCCGATGATCAGGTCTGGTTTTTTGCTCTTCAGACCTTTCCAGCGACCAAGTTGGTGAAACACCTTCTCCTGCGCTTTTTCACGAATGGAGCAGGTGTTCAGCAGCAGAATGTCGGCGTCATCGGGTGTGTCCGTCATTTCGACGGTTTCACCGGTCTTGAGCAGGTCTGCCATGCGGGCAGAGTCGTACTCGTTCATCTGACAGCCGTGGGTCTTGATGTACAGCTTCTTGGCCATGATTCTCACGTAATCTGGTGGATGTTGCGCCGGGCTTGCGTTGGTTTTCAGAGGCGCTAGCAAAAAAGGAACTGCGTATTATAACGGGGTGATCAATCCGCAACCACCATTGTCTCGGCTTGTTGCTAGTTCCGTTGTGGTATTATTTTGTCCTGGTTTGCTGCTTATGGTGCATGAAGCCGCTGGCAGAGCTCTTCCCAAAACACGCTACGAGCACATCCATGTGCGC
>NZ_JBJJLC010000046.1:0-10780 GCF_045449855.1 Marinobacter alkalisoli
GCGGCTTCCCGAACTTTCGAGCGAAATTCTAGATCCGTAGGTCGGATTAGCCGAAGGCGTAATCCGACAACCCAATAACCAATCCCACACAACACTATGACCCCAGAACGCCTGGCCCGAATCAAACAAACCCTGAATACCCGCCAACCGGATCTCAGCGTCCTCACCGACCAGGTCCACAAGCCCAGGAACCTGTCCGCTATCATCCGTTCCTGCGACGCATTCGGACTGGCCAACATGCACACAGTATGGCCAAAGGAAGGCTTTCGCGCCTTCCGAAAAACCACCGGTGGCAGCTACAACTGGGTGACTACCCACACCCACCGCACCATGGATGACGCCATGGATACGCTGAAAGGGCAGGGCCACAAACTTTACGCAGCACAGCTGTCCGACCGTGCAATTGATTACCGGGAAGCCGATTTCACGGTGCCCTGTACGGTGATCATGGGCAATGAGGTGGATGGGGTGAGTCCCGGCGCAGCTGAAGTGGCGGACGAGCACATCGTGATTCCAATGATGGGCATGGTGGAATCCCTGAATGTCTCCGCCGCCTGCGCCATCATCCTGGCCGAAGCCCAGCGCCAGCGAAAGGCAGCGGGGCTGTACGATGACCGGCGGCTGCCAGACGACGAATACAACCGCCTGCTATTTCGCTGGTGCCAGCCAACCGTCAAACGCTACTGCGATGACCGTAACCTGCCGTATCCGCCAATTGATCCGGATACCGGCGAGTTAATTGATGGCGTGGGCTGGATGCAGGGCGTTCGTGAGCTACGCAAGAACCGCCCCCGCTGGGATGATGCGCCGGAAGTCTCTGTTATTGAGGAGCCGGATCAGGGCTGATCCGGCTCCCGCTGATTCACAGGCTACCATTTGTCCAGTTGCAGGCCGTGTTCTTTCAGGTAGTCGCCGTGGTCTTTGAGGTACTCCTTTGTTCTTTCCTGGAAGTGCGATGGGTCCCCTTCAATGGGTTTGGCTTGCATGCGCATCACTTCAATTTCGTTGCCGATCTGGCTCTGAATCCACATAACTATCTTCCCTCCTGGCGCCAACCCGATTGTAAGGGTGTGACGTGGCACCTCTCGGACGTCAAAATTTGTTATGACTCTTGCGGGCTCCCGCATTCTCTCGTTTAAATCCGGAGGGACGCGAATCAGGTGTGTGTAGTGTTTCTGCTCGGAAAAAGAAAACCAATGTATCCAGATCAGTTCTGGAAATGGATCTGCTGCTGCTCCCGGTCCGGCTGGTCCTTTTGGCCCCTTCCAGCAGCATTTCACTGTACCACCCGGTTGGCGCCAGCTACGCTCGCCGCTTTTCTCCAGAAGTACATCCACCAACCAAACTTCATAATGCTCAGGAGCTGCGAATGTGACTCGGCGGTACTCTCCGCTAGCGTATGTCATTGAGGTACAGCCTTGGAGGGCGATTAATGCGATGAATACCCCGAATCTGAGGCAAATGGTGAGCATCAGTTTTCCTCCGTGTTGAGGTAGACGGTCCGCTGTCTTGCTTCTGCGGGCATGTTCGTGTTGAAGTTCCGAAGAATTCGTAGGCTTAATGGGACACTCAGGATCGTGGTGTTCACGCTGTTGTAATTAGCTGAATAATGGATGTAACGCTGCAGTAAAAGGTCGAGTTGAGAGGGAGTTAATTTTGGATGGTTCTCACCCGCTTCGATTTGTTCATGAAGGCTTTGATGTATGGAGGTTAATTCTTTCGGTATTTGTGTGTTCCCGCTGTTTGGTATCGATGTGAAGCTAACTCCAGACTGCTTGGCCAGTCCATGCATCAGGGCAAGTGCAACGCGGGAGTACCCTCCTCTGATTGCACGGTACATCCGGAGCGCGAGTTCGACATTGCCATCGGGAGAGGGGTGCTCAGACCGCTTGGTGAAGATCTCTAGTCGCGGCACTGTTCGGCCATCAAAGTTTTCTTGGTCAGGGTTAAGGGCAGGTGGCTGAGCTAACGGCAGGCTGTATTCCCCAATCCAACGTTCTGATTCGATCTCTTTTCTCAGAGTCTCTAGAGTATCCCATTGCATGGTTTCCTGAGGCCAGGGAAACCGATCGCGTCTGATCGGGTGGAGGGGGCTTATAAGTGCGTCCTCGTGTTGCAGTTCGGGATACCCGCCTCCGATGTCGGAGTGTGCTCCGGGCAGTTCAATCTCTCGAAAATTTGGGGGTAGTTCTTTATCAGGGCCGTAAAGACTATTTAGCGCGAACAGTTTCCGGTGTTCGTCGGCTGCTGTCAGTTGAACCGCCTTAGAGACTTTATCCGGATCAAGGAAAAGTCTGACCGGTGCGTTATTGTCATTTGCCGCACTCAGATCACCGTTTGTGATATTCAGTATCGCTGCTACAGAATCGAACAAGCCTACAAATCTGACCTCCAACGCTTTAGGCCACGCTAATCCACGGGCTTGCAAAACTTCGCCGAGCAAGCCTTTTTCTTTTCGATTTATCTCGTGAACTGCGTGTCGGGCCGCCGCTGCGCCTCTACTGAAGCCGAAAACATCAAAAGTTATTTTGTGAATTTGTTTCCCCTGAACCCGATTCTCAATCTGTAAAGCCAGCTCTCGGAAGGTCTTTGCTACCTGTTGAATAATGCCCGTATCTCCCATTCCTGTTGCTGCACTGATCAAAGAATCCCCGTCTCCTGTTTGAGTGCCAACACCTGCTGTGTATACTTTTAATCGGAACCTACGGGTATTTTTGTTTTCTAAGTCGTCGTCTGGATACAGTTCCCAAAGCTTGGCCACGTTGCTGGGAGTATTGGTGTAACTGCTTCCCATCATTAGCCCTAAGTGTCTTCTGCACTCGGCTATTTCGATCTCATTGTATTCGCCGGATTTCTGACATTCCTTTTCCAGTTCCTGCACTAAAAGCTGGCTATTACGTGCATTATTCAACGTCCCATCAGTAAAAATCCCCACCTCAACATGAACCTCTGGCTCCTTCTCTTCCTGCGATTCCGTGTCCTCTGCGGCTTTCATTCCAGCGATGGTCGTGGTCATCACCGAGGCCGTTGATGCGATGGTGGAGGATGCCTGTCGGGGCTGATGGTGTTGGCTCTCGTCTGTCTCCGGGCGTTGGCGAGGTGTGGGAGAGCCTGAGCCCAGGGCAAAGGGGCCGCGCTTGATATCCTGCGGCGTCAGTTGTGCCGAGGTCAGATCCTGCAGGGGGTAGCTGAGGCCAAAGGGCAGTTGGCCGGTGGGTTTCCATTCGCCGCCGTTGGGCTGCTCGGGGCTAGAGCGCCAGGCGACGACGGGGGATAGTGGGCCTTCATCCATGGGCCCGTGGACCAGGAAAGCGCCGCCTGAAGCGACCAGTTTTACCGCCAACTCGCAGAGATCCACCCGGCCATACGGCTGTAACCTGAGTAGTCTGCGTAGGTCGTGTTCGCGGAATTGTCCTGCGTTGATTTTGCGGCGGGTCTCGGAAGCTGCCAGGAAAGGGCTTTCTATCCGTGGAATATCGTAGGGGGTCAAATCCATTGACCGCTTGAGTTGCATCGTCACCACTCCTTGCTGACGTTTGGGTTTTAAGGTGGGATAAGCATACCGAATTCCGCGCCAATGTTACCGTTTTGCGTCACATTATCAGTCAGTCGGTGATCATTCGCTGAGAGGTTCCGGTAAAGAGTCGGTGATAAGTGCCGTTGTCGATCAGCTCCTGTGTGGCGGCGTCAAACTGATGTCTTAGCCAGTCGCCCCGGTCTGACTGATGAAACCGGTAGGCCAGTTCCTGTACTCCAAATTCGTCGCCATGATGAACCATTGCGCGCAGTCCCAGGCGGTTCAGAAGTGTCATGCCATCGGAAAGGTATTCGATGGTGGCGTCTATGCGTCCCAGAACCAGCTTTCTCATGTTTTGCTCCAGCGAGTTGGCAGGGGCGATCTGGATACCCGGGCGGCTTTGTAGCTCTTCCGGGTAGTAGCGCCCTCGAATGGTGCCAACTGTAAGGCCCTCCAGGCTCTCAATGTGGTCCAGTGGGCCGGTATCGTGCTGCGTGAAAATCACGAAGCCGTGGGTCAGGGCAATGGGTTTGCCGGTTACACCAGGTTGCTTCGGGTCGCCCACTATTTCAGGGAAAAGAACATCCGCACTGCCATCCCGAAACATCTTGTTTGCTCTCGCCCAGTGGTCAATATTCAGCGCCCTGCAGTGAACATCACGAACTTCCAGGTGCTGTATAAGGCGCTGTGTCCATTCGAAATTGGCTTGGGTAAGAATCGGGTCACTTGTCGGGCCGTTCACCACAACGCAGGGTGGTTCACTGGTGAAAGCGGGCATTGACCAGGCTAGTGTGAAAATTGCAAGAAGTGCTCTGCAGGTGGCGAAAACGCCATGAATGCAGAAGCACAACGTTAGCGCTTTCATCGCAGCCTCCTACTGAGTAGTGTCCCTCCATCAGTGTCTTATGCCAGTGGCTGGTAACACGCGAACTGCCTACGTTCTTAATTAACTTTACGCTACTTGCAACGAAACAAAAGGAAAATGTGAGGTCAGGAAGAGGGTGGGGAGGTGTCGTTGCGACACCTCCTATTTCGGGCTTACTCCCGCGCTTCCAGGTAGCGCTGCAACTGCTCCCGCAGCGCCTTCGGCAGCCGGGTAATGGTTAACGCGTCCTTGTCCTTGTCGTAGTAGACCGCCTGGTTCACCAGATCCGAGGAGAAAGATACGCTCATACCGCCGCCAGAACCGGCGATGCGCACCAGTTTTTTCACCTTGCGGTGATCCGGGTGCAGTACCCCGCTTTCGGGGAGTTCAGCGGCCTGGGAGGCAAATTCCTTGAACCGCTCGGGCTGGCTCTCATCAAGGTAGCCGGACAGGGCTTCAATGGCAACGGGCTCGCCCAGGGCGTGCTGTTCCTTGCAGAATTCATAGGCCCGGGCGCGCACTTTGCCGGCTTCTTCCGGCTCGGAAGTCTTCGCGAAAGCTTCCACTGCATCCAGGAACGTAACGGTTTCTTTCTCCACATCAACCTGATTGGTGAAACCGCACAGCTTGATGAACAGGTCGCCGCCTTCACCGGTGCCGCGGGCATGCACAAGGGTCAGGTAGTTCTCGCCGGGATTGTCACCGTGCCAGTCGTCCAGCTCGATGCGGGCCGCCAGGTTCAAGCGGGACAGGCTCAGGATATCGGTGGCGTCCAGAGTCTGTTTGGCATCAAAACGCATGGCGCTGTCGTTCTCCAGAATCAGCAGGTAGATCACTTCCGAGTCAGCAAGGGCTTCGTGGACAATCATCAGATGCCCCTCGAACTCCTCCTGGGCGCCGTTCAGCAACTCCTGCCATTGCCCGAACAGCCGATCGGTCAGGGAGGTAAAGGACTGCTTGTCTTCCAGGTAGTCCTTCAGCCAGCTGCTGAAGGGGCTTTCGCCGATGTCATCGGAGAAGCGGCCGTATTTCTTGCCGGGCTTGCTGTTGAACAGGCGCTTCATCTGCTTGTGAAGGGCCTCGTAGTCGCCACCCGGTTCGGTCAGGGCTTCGCCTGGACGAACCCGTGCCGGTTGTCCGGGCTGATACTGGCTGGCAAAGAGAGTACGAAGCTGCTTGATGGCCATGAAATCGTCGTTTCCCTGGTTAGTAAAAAAACAAAGCCCTGAGGGCTAACCCTCAGGGCTCTGCATTGTACCGATTTTCCAGGCCCGGTGAATTGTCGGATTAGCCGAAGGCGTAATCCGACGCGGATTCCCACAAAGTCCGGTCGGTTCCGGGGTGGGGTACCTTTTTCTGCCGGAACAAAGGTGTCTGAGCGAAGCGAGTTCTTTTTCCAGAAGAAAAAGGTACCCCGCCCCGGGACCAGCCACCCGTTGCCCGAAGTCTCCGGGTTAAATCCGCTTGTTGCGAGCCAGATCCTGCAGCAGCTCGTTAACCGCGCCAGGAATGTCCTGATCGTTGTCTGCGGAAACCGAAGCCGTAGCGACATCGGTACCAAGGTTAACCGCGACCGCAATCAACCCATGGGCGGACAACAGCTGGGCGGTGCGGCGGCGGTCCTCGGCGTTGCCCGCGTTATCCTCGCTGAGCACGACCGTAGTCTTGCCTTGATCAAACAGCGCGCGCTCGACGGCCAGTGCCAGTGCCGGCGCCTGCTTGCCGTTACAAGCAATAATGGCCGGCTTCTGGGCCAGGCGGCGGGCGCGTTCTTCCACGCTGACCGGTTCCAGGGATTCCACATCGCTCGCAGTACCGGCAATCATGCCGGCGCCCACAGTCACGTTGGTCAGCCTGTCGATCACGATAAAGCTGCCGGTCGCATGGTTGCGAGGATAGGCGTCAAACGCAATCGGCTGGCTCAGGGTCAGCTCACAAAGGCCGATTTCGTTGAGCTGAAGCGCAGTCGGATTGGTTTTCTGCTCAAGGGTGTTCACATCGGTCTGGTGGTGAATCTTCTTCACCGTACCGGAAGCAAAGGTTGGCCCCAGCTTGATGTCATACAGGCGCCCGGTTTCCAGAGGCGCGTCGGTCATCCACACGATGTTGGCGTTGAAGCGGTTGCCCACTTCCGGCTCATCTTCCGCTTTAACCAGCATGTCGCCACGGCTGATGTCGATTTCGTCGTTCAGCGTCAGGGTTACGGCCTGATCGATATAGGCCTCTTCCACATTGCCTTCAAAGGTGACGATATCCTTGACCGTGCTGGTGCGACGAGAGGGCAGGGCCATAACCTTGTCCCCCGGATGGACAACGCCCGATGCGATCGTGCCGCAGAACCCACGGAAGTTCAGGTTGGGGCGATTAACGTACTGCACCGGGAAGCGGAAGTGTTCCAGATTCTTGTCACGGGAAACTTCCACGGTTTCCAGGATTTCCATCAACGGCTGGCCGGTAAACCAGGGCGTGTTCTCACTCCGGTTGACTACGTTATCCCCTTCCAGGGCCGAAATCGGCACGAAGCGGATATCCTTCAGGCCGAGCTTGGCGGCGAACGCCAGGTACTCGTCCTTGATCTCGTTGAAGCGTTCCTCGCTGAAGTCCACCAGATCCATCTTGTTGATGGCGACCACAATGTGGCGAATGCCCAGCAGGGACGCAATATAGGAGTGCCGACGGGTCTGGGTCAGCACACCGTGGCGAGCGTCAATCATCAGGATCGCCATCTGCGCCGTGGACGCACCGGTGGCCATGTTGCGGGTGTACTGCTCATGGCCCGGGGTGTCGGCGATGATGAACTTGCGCTTGTCGGTGGAGAAGTAGCGATAAGCGACATCAATGGTGATGCCTTGTTCACGCTCCGCCTGCAGGCCGTCCACCAGTAGGGCCAGGTCCAGCTTCTCACCGGTGGTGCCCATCTTGGCGCTGTCGGTCTTCAGGCTCGCCATGTGATCTTCGTAGATCATCTTGGTGTCGTGGAGCAGGCGGCCGATCAGGGTGCTTTTGCCATCGTCGACACTGCCACAGGTCAACAGACGCAGCAGTTCCTTGTTCTCGTGTTGCTTCAGGTAGGCCTGAATATCTTCGGCGATCAGATCAGACTGGTGTGACATCTTAGAAGTACCCTTCCCGCTTTTTCTGTTCCATGGAGCCGGCTGAATCGTGGTCGATCACGCGACCCTGACGCTCGGAGCTGGTGGCCAGCAGCATTTCCTGAATGATTTCAGGCAGCGTGGTGGCTTCGGATTCGATCGCCCCGGTGAGGGGGTAGCAGCCCAGGGTGCGGAAGCGGATGGATTTCATCATCGGCTTCTCGCCTTCCTTCAGGGGCATGCGATCGTCGTCCACCATGATCAGCGTGCCGTCCCGTTCAACCACCGGGCGCACAGCGGAGTAGTACAGAGGAACAATCTCGATGTTTTCCAGATAGATGTACTGCCAGATATCCAGCTCGGTCCAGTTGGACAGCGGGAAGACGCGGATGCTCTCACCCTTGTTGATCTTGCCGTTGTAGGTATTCCAGAGCTCCGGGCGCTGGTTCTTGGGATCCCAGCGATGGTATTCGTCACGGAAGGAATACACCCGCTCCTTGGCACGGGATTTCTCCTCATCCCGGCGGGCGCCACCAAAGGCGGCATCAAACTTGTACTTGTCCAGGGCCTGCTTCAGGGCCTGGGTTTTCATCACATCGGTGTGCTTGGCGCTGCCGTGGGTGAATGGGCCAATACCCTGCTTGATGCCGTCTTCGTTCTTGTGAACGATCAGGTCCAGGCCGTATTCCTTAACCTTGCGGTCCCGGAATTCAATCATGTCCTTGAACTTCCAGGTGGTGTCCACGTGCATCAGCGGAAACGGTGGCGTGCCGGGGTGGAATGCCTTCCGGGCCAGGTGCAGCATAACTGCGGAGTCCTTGCCGATGGAGTAAAGCATGACCGGGTTATCGAACTCGGCTGCGACCTCCCGAATGATGTGGATGCTTTCAGCTTCCAGCTGCTTGAGATGGGTCAGGTTATATGTGGTCATCGTAATCTGTTGCCGCCTTGCGTGCCGAAAATGGCTTTGCGTGTGAATAGGGCAACTATACCAGAGGCGATTAGGGTATAAGAAGGTGTGTAACTAGAGTTTGGTGCTATATGAATATATCAGGAGCTGTTCCGTGCCGCTGAGAGGGGCGTTTGCCCCGTAAGTCATCAGGACAGTGTGTCGGACGAGGAGAGCAACTGGCTGACGTAACGATCCACATAGTCGTACCCGTTGCCCTCGAATTCGGCAAACTGGATGCCGACCTGGAATTCATCCCGGGCGATACGGCGCATGTGAACAATGCTGCCCTCTACGATCACGGAGACCGGCTGGGTTGGCACTACCGGCACAGAAAACCGGGCCGTCACCGGGATCCAGCTGCCTGGACTCGGCGTTTTCTGGCCGGGGATCAGTTCCTTCGCCAGCTCCTGAGTGCAGGAAATCATGATGCCGGTACGGGAAAGGTTGGCGATTTTGCAGGTAAGGCAACTTCCGTCCTTTCGCTCAATGGTGACCTCGGACGAAACATCCACCCGTTGTTGGTTTCGAAGGTTCAGTTTAAAGGCAACTGGTTTCATTCTGACTCTTTTGGCGTGCTTGGTTTCAAAGTTGGCTGCCTTACCCATAAACGCTCGTCCAAAATTCCCGGAACTGATCTTTGAAAACAGGGTTAATGAATCACTCGACCAATGGGTCGGGTGGCCTGGTCATTTGATGAAAATACTGTGCAAAACTCTATAACCGACTGAAAGTTTAGTTGTTTAATTAGTGAACAGCAAGACGTCTGTCGCTGTTAGTGTCAGTTTTGTGAAGTAATTCTGAACATTGCGTCAGTTAGTTGCCAGCCCCAGGATGATTCCTGCCCATCAATTCCCGGAAGGGGCACGGCGTTTTGCTTCAGGCCTTGTGCTTGCTGGGGTAAACTGTCGCCCTAAATTCACCCGTGGGCAACATGCCCCAGGAATCCTGACGCGCATATGACAGACAAACCCGAAACCTCTGTAGCCGGCAGCGGCAAAGTCGGCTTTATCAGCCTCGGATGCCCGAAGGCACTGGTCGATTCCGAGCGCATCCTCACCCAGCTGCGGCTCGACGGTTATGACGTTGTGCCAACCTATGACGATGCCGACATTGTGGTGGTAAACACCTGCGGGTTTATCGACGCTGCCAAGCAGGAATCTCTGGACGCCATCGGCGAAGCCATCAACGAAAACGGCAAGGTTATCGTTACCGGCTGTATGGGCGTGGAAGCGGACAAGATCCGCGACACCCACCCGGGCGTGCTGGCGGTGTCCGGCCCCCACGCGTATGAAGAAGTCGTCGGCGCGGTACACCAATTTGTGCCACCAAAGAAAGAACACGACCCGTTCACCGATCTGGTTCCGCCCCAGGGGGTGAAACTGACCCCCAGGCATTACGCTTACCTGAAAATCTCCGAAGGCTGCAACCACCGCTGCACCTTCTGCATCATCCCGTCCATGCGGGGCGACCTGGTCAGCCGTCCCATCGGTGATGTGATGGACGAAGCGAAGCGTCTGGTGGACGCCGGTGTCAAAGAGCTGCTGGTGATCTCCCAGGACACCTCTGCCTACGGCGTGGATACCAAATACCGCACCGGCTTCTGGCAGGGCCGCCCTCTGAAGACCAAAATGCAATCACTGTGCGAAGCGCTGGGCGAAATGGGCGTATGGGTGCGATTGCACTATGTGTACCCCTATCCCCACGTGGACGACGTGATTCCGCTGATGGCCGAGGGCAAGATCCTGCCGTACCTGGACATCCCGTTCCAGCACGCCAGCCCACGAGTCCTCAAGGCCATGAAGCGCCCGGCCCACGACAGCAAAACCCTGGAGCGTATCCGCAAATGGCGTGAAATCTGCCCCGAGCTGACCATCCGTTCCACCTTCATTGTTGGTTTCCCCGGTGAAACCGAAGAGGACTTCCAGTATCTGCTGGATTGGCTGGATGAAGCTCAGTTGGACCGTGTCGGCGCGTTCACCTACAGCCCGGTGGAAGGGGCAAAGGCCAATGAGATCGAAGGTGCGGTACCCGAGGAAGTGAAAGAAGAGCGCCTGGCCCGTTTCATGGAAAAACAGGCCCAGATCTCCGCCGCCCGTCTGCAGGCCAAGATCGGTCAAACCATTGATGTGCTGATTGACGAAGTGGACGAAGAGGGTGCCATTGGCCGCTCCAAGGCCGATGCACCGGAGATTGATGGCATGGTTTACCTTAACGACGAAACCGACCTGGTACCGGGGCAGATTGTTCAGGCTGTTGTTGAACATGCGGATGAGCATGATCTTTGGGGTCGGCTTCTTTGATTGACGTTTGAGTTTTGGCCCTAGCCTGTTTGCATTGGGGGAGGGGTGTGTTTG
>NZ_JBJJLC010000047.1:0-69977 GCF_045449855.1 Marinobacter alkalisoli
GGGGGCACCCGTAGATCTGATTAGGGCGTAGCACCGTAGGTCGGATTAGGCGAAAGCCGTAATCCGACACCCACGAGCCCCGGAAGTTACCCCTCCAAAGCCGCCTTCTGAATCTCAAACAACTGATCAATACCCTGCCTGGCCAATGCCAGCATGCTGTCCAGTTCTTCCTGAACAAACGGCGCGCCTTCGGCAGTACCCTGAATCTCGATGAAGCCGCCCTGATCGGTCATGATCACGTTCATATCCGTTTCGGCTTCGGAGTCTTCCGGGTAGTCCAGGTCGAGAACCGGTGTGCCCTTGTAAACGCCAACGGACAGCGCCGCCACCATTTGCTTCAGCGGTGATTCCTTCAGGCGCTTTTCTGCAACCAGGTGGTTCAGTGCATCAACCAGGGCAACGCAGCCGCCGGTGATGGCTGCAGTGCGGGTGCCGCCGTCGGCCTGGATCACGTCGCAGTCGATGGTGATGGAGTGCTCGCCCAGAGCGCTCAAATCAACCGCAGCACGCAGGGAGCGACCGATCAGGCGCTGGATTTCGACGGTGCGGCCGCCCTGTTTGCCACGGGCGGCTTCGCGGCCCATGCGGCTGCCGGTGGAGCGGGGCAGCATGCCGTACTCGGCGGTGATCCAGCCTTTGCCTTCGCCGCGCAGGAATGGCGGTACCTTGTTCTCGACAGACGCGGTGCAGATCACCTTGGTGTCGCCGAACTCGATCAGTACGGAGCCTTCCGCATGACGGGTGTAGTTGCGGGTGATTCGGATGTCTCTCGGTTGTTCCGGAGTTCTTCCGCTTGGACGCATAGTGTTTCCTGATATTGGTAGTGGATGTCCGGGTGTTATACCCGATTGTTGAAAATTGGGAAGACCGCCGAGTATAACACGGGGAAGTTCCGGTCTCTGCCGTGAAGGTTCACGGCTTTGGTCGGGTTCGCGGTTTTGCGCGCGGGCCTGCTAAACTTGAACGATTGCACTTGATGACTAGCGGAGTCGCCATGATCAGAAGTATGACTGCCTTTGCCCGACAGGATACCCAGGGAGAATGGGGAACACTGACGTGTGAGATTCGTACAGTGAACCATCGGTACCTGGAGCCTTCCTTTCGGCTGCCGGAGGCGCTCCGCGAGCTGGAAAATACGTTCCGTGAACAGTTACGCCAGCAACTCAAGCGCGGGAAGGTGGATGTGTCCATGCGCCTGCAAACGGCTGAAAGCGCAGGGCAGGGGTTTGAAGTCTGTGAGGAGATGGCTCATGCGGTAAATGAGGCTGCCAATCACGTCAATCGGATGCTGGATAATCCCGCCCATATCAATGCCCTGGATATCCTGCGCTGGCCGGGGGTGTTGTCGGTCAAGGAGCTTGATTACGGCCCGGCGCGGGAAGCGGCGGGGGAATTGTTTGAGCGAACGGTTGCCGAGCTGGTGACGGTTCGTGAGCGGGAAGGTGAGCGTTTGCGGCCGCTGTTTGATGATCGCCTGAAGACCATGGGCGAGCTGGTCAGCGAGGTGCGCAGCCTGATGCCGGAGTTGCTGAAGGCGCAGGAGAAGACTCTGAAGGAGCGTTTCGAGAAAGCCAAGGTGGAGATAGACCCAGAGCGCATCGCTCAAGAGATGGTGATGCTGGCCCAGAAAAGCGATGTGGCGGAGGAGCTTGATCGTCTGGAGGCCCATGTCACCGAGGTGTCGGAAACCCTGCAGTCGGATGATGCCATCGGCCGCCGCCTGGATTTCCTGATGCAGGAGCTGAACCGCGAGGCCAATACTCTCAGTAGCAAGAGCATCGACGCCCGGGTAACCCGCGTGGCGGTGGATCTGAAGGTGCTGATCGAGCAGATGCGGGAACAGGTGCAGAACCTGGAGTAAGGGATTCCCGCATCGTGTATAATCCCGCCCCTTGTTATTGCGGCAGCGGGTTGTGACCGGTGAGATGTCGCGGAATTCAGTCAGGACCGGAGAGTTGTGCGCCATGAGCCAGGCAGTTGAACAAGGTACCCTCTATGTAATTTCGGCCCCGTCCGGGGCAGGGAAGACCAGCCTTGTGGCAGAAATGCTGCGCAATGATGAGAAGCTGGGGGTGTCGGTTTCCCACACCACCCGCCCGATGCGGGAAGGCGAGCAGCACGGGGTCAACTATCATTTCGTCAGCCGTGACGAGTTTGAAGCGATGATTGGCCGCGGCGATTTTCTCGAACACGCGGATGTGTTCGGCAACTACTACGGCACATCCCAGGTCTGGGTGCGTGAGACTCTTGCGAAGGGGCGGGACGTGATCCTGGAGATCGACTGGCAGGGTGCCGAGCAGGTGCGGCGGCTTATTCCCGAGTGCGTCGGCATATTCATTGTGCCGCCATCCCCGGAAGTGCTGCGCGAGCGCCTGACCGGTCGGGGTACGGACGCACCGGAAGTGGTTGATCGCAGGCTGCGTGAGGCTGCGGAAGAGTGCAGTCACGCCGTCGAGTTCGATTATCTGGTGGTGAATGATGACTTTGGCGCGGCGCTCCAGGACCTGCTGGCCATCGTGCGCGGCCAGCGCCTGCGGATAGCGGCCCAGCAGGTGCGCTATAGCAACTTGCTGGCACGGTTGTCGGCCCGGGGCTGACGGCGCGTTTCCGCTGTATACAAATTGAGCCGGTCGCAGTAAACTATGCGGTCTGCTGAATCAGTCATTTTTTATTTTGTCGGGGAAGTTATGGCACGAGTTACCGTTGAAGATTGTCTGGAAAACGTTGATAACCGTTTTCAGCTGGTTATGCTGGCTACCAAGCGCGCTCGCCAGATTGCCACCAAGGGCTTTGAGCCGATGGTAGCGGAAGAGAACGACAAGCCTACTGTCATTGCCCTGCGTGAAATTGCCGAAGGCAAAGTAACCCGCAGCCTTCTGACGGAAGAAGAGGAAGATTAAGCTGCAAGGCAGGTAGAATGCCTGTCTCAAGCATTGAAATCTGTCCCTGCGGTTTTATAGTGTATCTATAACGCATGGCTGGACGGATAACGGAAGGACCCGGATGCACGCATTCGGGTTTTTTTATCCCTGATTTTCGATCTGTACTTTTCACTTTCTACTTTTCAATCTGTACTCGGAGGCGCGGTGTCGGCAGAGGCAACGGTTGAAGGGCTGGCGCAAGAGCTCAGTTCCTATCTGGATACCAATCGCATCAATCAGGTGCGACGAGCCTACTATTATGCCGAGCAAGCCCACGAAGGCCAGATGCGCCGCAGTGGCGACCGTTACATCACCCACCCCCTTGCTGTTGCCCATATCCTTGCCGAGCTGAAACTGGACCATCAGAGCCTGATGGCGGCCATGCTTCACGACGTTATCGAAGACACCGGTATTCCCAAGGACGCCCTGTCGGATCAGTTTGGCGAGGATGTCGCAGAACTGGTAGACGGCGTCAGCAAGCTGACCCAGATTGAATTCCGCTCCCGTGCCGAAGCCCAGGCCGAAAACTTCCAGAAAATGACCCTGGCCATGGCCCGGGATATTCGCGTCATCCTGGTGAAGCTGGCGGACCGCCTGCACAACATGCGCACCCTCGGGCCCATGCCCTATGAAAAGCGTCTGCGTATTGCCACCGAAACCCTCGATATCTATGCCCCCATTGCCAATCGCCTGGGCATGCACTCCATCTGTACTGAACTGGAGGATCTGGGGTTCTCTTCCCTCTATCCGATGCGTTCGCGGTACATTTCCAAGGCGGTGGAAAAGCTGAGGGGCAGTCACCGGGAAATCATTGACGAGATCCGCGGCAAGCTTCAGGAAAAGCTGGAAGAGCGAGGGTTACCGGGCCGTATCCTGGGGCGAGAAAAGCACCTGAACAGCATCTACAACAAGATGAAGTTCAAGCAGAAGTCGTTCCACGAAATCATGGATGTGTACGCGTTCCGCATCATCACCGACACCGAGGACGACTGCTACCGTATCCTGGGCGCGGTGCACAGCCTGTACAAGCCGCTGCCGGGGCGTTTCAAGGATTACATCGCCATGCCCAAGGCCAATGGCTACCAGTCCCTGCACACCACGCTGTTCGGCATGCATGTGAATATCGAGATCCAGATCCGCACCGAGGAAATGGAGCACATTGCCAACAACGGTATTGCCGCCCACTGGATGTACAAGAACGAACCCACCAGCGTGACCAGTGTGAATCAGTCCCGGGTGGACCGCTGGGTGCAGGGTCTGATGGAAATGCGGGAACGGGCGGACGACTCCCTGGAATTCATTGAGCACGTCAAGGTCGACCTGTTCCCGGACGAAATCTACGTGTTTACGCCCAAGGGCAAGATCATGGAATTGCCCAGCGGCGCCACGCCGGTGGACTTCGCCTACGCCATCCACACCGATATCGGTAATGCCACGGTTGCCTGTCGTATCAACCGTAACCTGGGTTCCCTGAGCCAGCCGTTGCAAAGCGGTCAGACCGTGGAAGTTATTACCGCACCCGGGGCGCGCCCGAATCCGGCGTGGTTAAGCTTTGTGGTCACCGGCAAGGCCCGCAGCAGCATTCGCCACGTGTTGAAGAACCAGAAGCGGACCGAATCCCTGGAGCTGGGCAAGGCGTTGCTGAAGAAATCCCTCAAGGGCTTCGGAACCAGTCTGTCCAGCATCAGTGACAGCCAGATTGACGCGGTAGTGAAGCACAACCAGGTCAGTAGTCTGGACAACCTGGTCAGCGAGATTGGTCTGGGTAATCGCATGGCGTACCTGGTGGCCCGGCAGCTGGTCAGCGGTGAGGAGGAAACCTCCGGCACCGTCTCGGATGCCCAGTCCCAGGGCAGTCCGGTTACCATTCGCGGGACCGAGGGTCTGCTGGTCCGCTTCGCCAGCTGCTGCAAGCCGATTCCCGGGGACCCGGTGGTCGGTGTGATGGACTCTGGCAAGGGCATGATCATCCACTCCGATACCTGCTCGCGATTGCCAGAAGACGACGAGGGCCGGGCGCGCCTGACGCACCTCAAGTGGGCCAAGGACATCACCGATGAATTCTCGGTAGAGCTGCGGGTGGAGCTGGAGCGCCAGCGTGGCGTTATCGCCGAGGTGGCCAACGCCGTGGCCATGGCCGACGGCAATATCGAACGGATTAACGTCGAAGAGCAGAACGCACGGCTGGGTGTCGTCAGCCTGGTGGTGCATGTGAACGGTCGCCGTCACCTGGCCCGGGTGATGCGGCGGGTTCGTAATATTCGCGCCGTGACCCACATTAACCGTGTGCGTCATTAACCCGGAATGCCGACCAACGGCTGGTTGACAGGGTGCGCTTCGAGGGGCGACGATTGGCGTTTTGGAAGAGAGGAACCCCAAGGTCATGACCAATAAATCTATCATCCAGACCGAGAATGCTCCCCAGGCAATCGGTACCTATTCCCAGGCGGTAAAAGCCGGCGACACCGTTTACCTGTCGGGACAGATTCCTCTGGTGCCGGAAACCATGGAAGTGGTGGCCGGTGATTTCGCCGCCAAGACCCGTCAGGTGTTCGAGAACCTGAAAGCGGTCTGCGAAGCCGGCGGCGGTGAGCTGAAAGACATCGTCAAGCTCAACATCTACATGACGGACCTGGCCAACTTCGCCACGGTCAACGAAATCATGGCAACGTATTTCCAGGAGCCATATCCGGCCCGCGCCGCCGTTGGCGTGGCAGCCCTGCCAAAGGGTGTGCCCATCGAAATGGAAGCGGTGATGGTTCTGAGCTGATAGCTTGAGACCAGCAGCGATAAGAAAGCGGCCACTTGCACTGGCCGCTTTTTTTATGGGCGACCGGTGATCATCTCCAGATAGCCCGCCCGGAAATCGGGGTAGCGGAAACGGTAGCCACTGTCCAGCAAGCGCTGGTTACTGCAACGCTTGCTGCCTGCCCTGCCGCCCTTGCGGGCATCGGCTTTGGGCGCCGCGCAAGGCAGCTGTTCCTGAACCCAGTGCACCACCTCATCCAGCCGCACCGGCTCGCAATCGCTGGCGACATAGCAATCTTCCACGGGCTCTCCAACGAGCGATTTATTGATCAGATGTGCAACGATGGCTGCAGCGTCGGCCTCGTGAATACGGTTACTGAACGGGCCTGGGCTGGCCGGGTCCATGTTGCCGGCAACCACGGCCTCCAGGAAGCGCCGGCGGGAAGGACCGTAAATTCCGCTGAAACGAACGATGGTCGCGGGAAAGCCGCTTTCCAGGGCCGTCCGTTCACCCGCCAGAATGGCCTGGCCGCTGGCGCGCTCGGGTTCCGTGGGGCTTGATTCATCAACCCAGGCGTCATCATCCTGGGCGTACACGCTGGTGCTGCTGATAAACACCAGGCGTTGAACTGCCTGCCCTGACAGCGAGGCCAGCAGGTTTATCAGGCCGGTTACGTAGGCGTCCCGGTACCCCTGCTCGTCATAGCTGGACGGTGTCAGGCAGTAAATCACGGCATCGAGTCGGGAGGGGATAACGGCGTTGACCTGGTCAGCCTCCATCAGATCCGCCCCCAATGGCTGGACGCCGTCGGGGACCCGGTCGGGGGTGCGCCTGAGTCCGAACACTTCGGCCTGGTCGATCAAAAGCGAGGCAATATTGCCGCCAAGTTTGCCGCAGCCGGCGACAAGAATTCGTGGCAGTTTATTGCTTTCAGTGATTGCCATAGACAATATCAATCCTTATGCTTTGGCTTATCAGCCAACGGGGCAGTTAAACACACCGAACTCTGACCTGGACGAACTTTTTACCTAGAAAAACCCTGACCGGAGCTCACCATGACTCTCACCGAGTTACGATACGTTGTTACCCTGGCACGGGAAAGGCATTTTGGTCGTGCCGCCGAGCGTTGCCACGTCAGTCAGCCCACGTTGAGCGTGGCCGTAAAAAAGCTGGAAGACGAGCTCGGAATCCCGCTGTTCGAGCGTAGCAAAAGCAGCATTCGTGTGACCGAAACCGGGCTGCGTATTATCGAACAGGCCCAGCGGGTGCTGGATCAGGTGGGTGTGATCAAGGACATGGCCCAGGACGGCAAGAACCAGCTGAACTCTCCGCTGAAAGTCGGTGCTATTTATACCATTGGTCCGTACCTGTTTCCTCACCTTCTGCCCGAATTACGACGCGCCGCTCCGGAAATGCCGTTGTTCATAGAAGAGAACTACACGGCCAGCCTGCGTCAGAAACTGCGGCATTCCGAACTGGACGCCATCATCATCGCGCTGCCGTTCGAGGAGCCCGAGGTTGTCACGCTGCCGCTGTATGACGAACCGTTTGTGGTGCTACTGCCAGCCGGTCACCCGCTGACCAGGAAGGAAAGCCTGACTGCGGAAGAGCTGGCGAAGGAGCAGTTGCTGTTGCTTGGCCCGGGGCACTGTTTCCGGGATCAGGTACTGGAGTCCTGCCCGCCGCTGGTTGAGGCCGTCACCCGCAATGTCGGGGCGTCTGCTCCGGCACTGGTGACTGAAGGCAGCTCCCTGGAAACCATCCGCCACATGGTGGCCTCCGGCCTGGGCATTACCGTGCTGCCGCTCTCGGCGGCTACCGCGATGCAGTACCACGAAGATATCCTGGCAGTGCGCCCGTTTGCGGCCCCGGTGCCATTCCGCACCGTCGCCCTGGCCTGGCGGGTAACGTTCCCGCGACCGAAAGCCATCGATGTGCTGTCACTGGCGGCCAGCCAGTGCCGAGTCATTGAAAAGGCCAGGTCAGACACCCCGGCCGTCGCCGCCAGCGCCTGAGGCCGGCCATGACGTCACTGGACGACATTCCGGTTACTACCCTCAAGGGCGTGGGAAGCGCCCTGGCAGACCGGCTGGCCAAGCTGGGGATCCGGTCCCTGCAGGATCTGCTGTTTCACCTGCCGCATCGATACGAAGACCGCACCCGTATTATCTCCATGGGCAATCTGCGTATCGGGGATGTGGGCGTGGTGGAAGGCGAGGTGGTCAAAACCGATCTGGTCATGGGGCGGCGACGCAGCCTTCAGGTCACCCTGAAGGACCACAGCGGCTTTCTGGTGATGCGCTTTTTCCATTTCAATGCCGCCCAGAAAAACCAGTTGTCCGAGGGCACCCGGGTGCGATGCTTTGGCGAGGTCCGCCCCGGCCGGGCCGGCTACGAGTTCTACCACCCCGAATACCAGACCAACCCGCCGCCCATGCCGGCAGAGGGTGAGGCCACGCTGACGCCGGTCTACCCGCTGACCGAAGGCATCCAGCAGCCGCGCGTACGCTCCCTGTGTCAGCAGGCGCTGACGTACCTCAAGCGCTACCCCATCCGTGACTGGCTCCCCGCGGCACTGCTGTCGGATTATCAGCTGCCGGGCATTACCGCTGCGGTGGAGTTGGTGCATTCGCCGCCCGCCAACGCACCGGTACACTTGCTGATGGAGGGCAAGCACCCGGCCCAGCAGCGGCTGGTGATGGAAGAGTTGCTGGCCCACCAGCTCAGCCTGTTGCAGGTCAGGGAACAGATCCAGGCGCGGGAAGCCCTGCCGTTGCTACCGACGGGAGACCTTGCAGAGCGTTTCCTCGAAGAGCTGCACTTTCGCCTGACCGGCGCCCAGCAGCACGTCGTGCGTGAGATACGGCAGGATCTCAGTCAGCCGTTGCCGATGTTGCGCCTGGTCCAGGGAGATGTGGGTTCGGGCAAAACCGTGGTGGCGGCGCTGGCGGCGTTGCAGGCGATCGGCGCAGGAGCGCAGGTGGCGTTGATGGCGCCGACCGAAATTCTTGCGGAGCAGCACTACCACAATTTCCGGGGCTGGCTGGAGCCGCTGGGTATTCGTCTGGCGTGGCTGTCCGGCAAGGTCAAGGGCAAGGCCCGGCGGGAAGCACTGGAGCAGGTCGGCAGCGGTGAAGCCGCCGTCGCCATCGGCACCCATGCCCTGTTTCAGGACGACGTGGCGTTCAACCGACTGGCCCTGGTGATTGTCGATGAACAGCATCGCTTTGGGGTCCATCAGCGGCTGGCGTTGCGGGAAAAAGGCGTGGGCGGCTCTCTGGCGCCCCACCAGTTGATCATGACCGCAACGCCCATTCCGAGAACCCTGGCCATGAGCGCCTACGCCGATCTGGATACGTCGGTCATCGATGAACTGCCGCCGGGGCGAAAGCCCATCGAGACCATTGCGATTCCCGACAGTCGTCGGGACGATGTCATTGAGCGGGTGCGCAATGCCTGCCAGGAAGGTCGCCAGGCCTATTGGGTCTGTACACTGATTGAAGAGTCGGAGGCGTTGCAGTGCCAGGCTGCGGAGGTGACCGCCCGGGAATTGTCGGAACGGCTGCCGGACCTGCAAACCGGCCTGGTTCACGGACGCCTGAAAGCAGCGGAAAAGGCCGAGGTAATGACCCGCTTCAAGAATGGCGAGCTGGACCTGCTGGTGGCTACCACCGTGATTGAGGTGGGGGTGGATGTGCCGAACGCATCGCTTATTATCATCGAAAACCCGGAGCGGCTTGGCCTGGCCCAGTTACATCAGCTCCGTGGTCGTGTGGGGCGGGGCGAGCAGGCCAGTTTCTGTGTATTGATGTACCACCCGCCATTATCCCTGAATGGCAAGGCCCGCTTGCAGGCTCTCCGGGACAGTCAGGACGGCTTCGTGATTGCCGAGAAGGACCTGGAGATCCGCGGGCCGGGGGAAGTATTGGGAACACGCCAGACCGGCATGATGCAGTTTCGGCTGGCCGATTTTGAGCGGGACAAGGGATGGATTGAACCCATCCGTGAGATGGCGCCGGGGCTGATGAAACAGCCCGATGTAGTCGGTGGCCTGATTCGTCGCTGGCTGGGCGAGAGAATTCGTTACGGCGACGTTTAAAGTTATTGTGTCACGATGTGGCACGTCAGAGATTGGGGAATAGCCATGGAATTACCGGTTTCGGTTCGGGAGGCCCTGGGCGACAACGCGGGGGAGGTGACCCTGCGGAATATCGGTCAGGTAAGCAGTGACCAGTTGCTGAGAATGGTGTTGCTCAGTGACGATCAGGGAAACCTGCAGGCGATCTGCCGGCATGATGACCTCCTTGATATCAGTTCGCTCAATCAGCAGCTTGGGCGGAACCTGCGGATGATGAAGCGTCGTGAGCAACTGAGGGTCAGAGAGCGTGCGGGGCTGGCTGAGTTGCCGGCGCTGCCGTCGCTGACCGGGTGGCCGACGGTCGTGGATAAACGGGTAAGCGACCTTGAGTCTATCTCTATCGTCGTCGGCGCGCAGGAGTTGGCAATGGTGATGCCGCTTGCGGACTTTCAGGCGATGACCTCCCAGGCTCAAAGGGCGGATTTTGCGGTGGCGCCGGAAAACATCAGGGTGAACCTGGATTGCCCGGAGAAGGATCGGGACCAGTTGCATTCCGCCATCAAGAAATTCACCGGGCTGAGAATTCAGCAGCGCCTGGAAGACACGCTCGAACTGCCGCCCCTTCCCGAAACCGCCCAGCGTATTATTCGTTTGCGTGTAAATCCCAATGCGGAGATGGGGGACCTGGTCGATATTGTCGAGAGCGATCCCAGTCTGGCAGCACAAATCGTGAGCTGGGCTTCGTCGTCTTTCTATGCCGCGGCAGGGCAGGTCCGGTCGGTGCATGATGCCGTCTCGCGGGTACTGGGGTTCGATCTGGTGATGAACCTGGCAATGGGGCTGGCCCTCGGCCGGGCCCTTGGCAAGCCACAGGACCATCCGGAAGGGTACGTGGATTATTGGCAACAGGCCATCTGGCAGGCTCAGTCCGCGAGCATCCTGTGCACCATGATGCCCCGTGGCAAGCGCCCCGTATCCGGTCTGGCGTATCTGGCCGGACTGTTGCACAACTTTGGTTATCTGGTCCTGGCCCAGGTTTTTCCACCCCACTTCAAACTGGTATGCCGCTCGCTGGAAGTGAATGCCAACATGGATTCAACGGTGACTGAACAATATTTGCTGGGAATAACCCGTGAGCAGATCGCTGCCGAGTTAATGCAGAACTGGGGAATGCCTGATGAGGTGGTCACGGGGATTCGCTACCAGAAAAATCCGGACTACGAGGGGGAGCACAGTGTCTATCCCAGGTTGCTTTGGCTGAGTCGTCAGTTACTCGCTGAACGTGGCGTGGCTCTTGGGGCCAGCGAGGAAATTCCCGGGGCTTTATACGAATCATTGGGGTTGGACCAGGCCGCCGTGGAAGAACAATTCGACGAACTGGTCAGCAACAAGGCTGCTGTCATGGCCATGGTCGGCATGATGAACCCTTGATTTTACTATAAAAAAAGCCGGCCCTTGGGCCGGCAAGCTCACCCGCTTTTGCAGAGTCGTCCAAACTTATCAGGAGAAAACAACGCAAGGTGCCCGCAGAGTGCGATCAGGACTACCTTGTCTTTAAATTTAGACGATGAGGTTGGAAATAAAAGTCAACCAAAGGGGTGAGCTTGCGGTGAGCAAGGTGTCACAAATTTGGAACACTGGAATGCATTGATTTTCAAAGCTAATTGTTTGCGCTTTCCTGATTTCCAGTTACAAAATGTTACAAATTGTTTTTGCCACTTCACAACCATGCTGGCCGGGCTCAGAAAGCATGGTGTCGAAGGGCGGTTGCCGCATGGCGAATGGCGTCCGCGTGTTTTTCCTCAATGGCGAGCCGTTCCTTGTCCATCTTTTCGATGAAGCGGGTGTCGGTGGCCTGACGGGCCCGGTGAGTCGGCATGTGCTGGATCTGGTCGTAGACTTCCTGGAACACCTGGAACGGCGACTGCTCAAGCAGTTCCGGCGCTACATGGTCCAGCAACCCTTTCAGCCGCAGGCAAGCCTCTGAGTACTCGACCTGATCCTCTTCAACGGCCAGTGCAATCACCTGGATGCTTTCCACCATGGACTGCCGGCGCTGCGACTGAAACGCCCGGTTCTTGTCGTTACTTTTACGGTTTTTCCTCAGCAGCCTGGCCTGGCGAACGATGAAAGCCAAAAGTAGGGCGATGGCAATCAGGCCGGCGATGATCAGTGTCCATTGCAGCCACAGGGGCATAGCGTCATCCTCGTTTCAATCAGGCGCGTTTGCGCTGGCGCTCGGCACGCCAGACCTTTACTTTGACCTTCTGCCCATTGAGTACAGACGTGCCAACCAGCGGGTCCACCTGCTGATCGCTCAGCACGTCATTGAGGCTGGCGCCCGGGTGGGCGGTGGCCACAGACTGGCTGGTGCCCTGGCGGTGGTGACCCCAGCCATGGGGGACGGACACGACACCAGGCATGATGTCCTCGGATATCTCAACGGGCAGCACGATGTTACCGGATACATCGCCAGAGTCCGAGGTGATTTCCGCCGAATCGCCAGCTTGAAGCCCGCTCCGTGCGGCATCCCTGGGGTGGATGATCAGGGTGCAGCGGTCCTTGCCCTTAACCAGTCGTTGGCTGTTGTGCATCCAGGAGTTGTTACTGCGCACATGGCGACGGCCGATCATCAGCAGGTCATCCGGGGCCGGGCTCGCCAGCAGGTCGTGAAGCCGGTCCAGATCCTGCAGATAGCGCCGGGGAGCAAGGTTCACTTTGCCGTCACGGGTGAACAGTCGTTCCGGCATGCAGGGTCTGAGAGGGCCCAGGTCGACACCATTGGGATGGTCCCGCAACGTTGCCAGGGAAAGTCCTTTGGGCAGGTCCTGCCAATGACGGTTAAGGGGGCTGAGCCTGGCGATGCCCTGAAGCGGATGGCGATTGGGCAGGATATCCATGACCAGATCGATGGCCGGCTGTACCAGCCCCCGGGCCGGGCCGATGTTCGCTCCGTAAGGGCCGGAGCGCAGCAGCAGGTCCAGGATGGGGTCTGGTCCGATCTGTTTGAACGCACGCCAGCCCAGCTCGGCGCGCAAGGGCAAGCGCCCGCCTTTGCGTTTTTTCTCCAGGCGATGAGCCAGCTCCAGCAGAATTTGCCAGTCGTGGCGGGAATCGTCGCCGGCTTCGAACAGCGGGTCACTGTATTTGGCGTAGTTGCGCACCGCGAACATGCTGAAAATCAGGTCGTAGTGGCTACGTTCGAGGGCCGCCGTCGGAGGCAGGATCACGTCCGCGTGGCGGGTGGTTTCGTTCAGGTAGTAATCCACCGACACCATGAAGTCGAGGCCTTCCAGCGCCTTCTCTAGTCGCCCGCCGTTGGGGTTGGACAGCGCCGGGTTGCCGGCGACGGTCACAAACGCTTTGATCTGGCCTTCGCCCGGCGTCAGCATCTCGTCCGCCATGGTGCTGGCGGGGTATTCACCGGCGAATTCCGGCAGCTTCTTCACGCGGCTGTAACGGTTGCCAAAATGGCCCTGCTGGCCAGACATACCGCCAAGAGCAATCAGGTCGATAGCGGGTTGGGTAAACATCACACCGCCGGTGGCATCGAGCTTGCCAGTCAGGATATTCAGGCAGTAGGCCAGCCAGGTGGCCACACCACCAAAGGTCTGGGTGCTGGTGCCCATGCGGGTGTATAGCGCGGCTTTCTGTGTGGTGGCCAGTTGTCGCGCCAGTTCACGGATGGCATTGGCCTCCAGGCCGGTGTGGGAGCTGACCGCTTCCGGGGTGAAGCTCAGGGATGCCAGGCGCAGCAGGTCGACATCCTTGGTCCAGTTCTCCGCGTGGCCAAGGTTGACCAGGTCCTCTTCGAACAGGGTATGCACCATGGCCATCAGCAGCAGCGCATCGGTACCGGGGCGAATGAAATGGAATTCGTCGGCCAGTTTGCCGGTTTCCGTGCGGCGGGGATCCACCACGATCATTTTGCCGCCACGACCTTTCAAGGCTTTCAGCCGTCCGCGGACGTCCGGCACCGTCATCAGGCTGCCGTTGGAGGCCATGGGGTTGGCGCCGATGCAGATGAACAGGTCGGTGCGGTCGATATCGGGAATCGGAAACAGGATCTGGTGCCCGAACATTTCCAGGCTGGCCAGCATGTGGGGCAGCTGATCGTTGGAGGTGGCGGAGAATCGGTTCTGGCTGCCAATGGCCCGCAAAAACGGCATGGTCGCCACCAGTGATCCGTGGTTATGGACGTTCGGGTTGCCCAGGTACACCCCGATGCTGTTGCGGCCCTGTTCCTTGCGAATCCGGTGCAGGCGGTCGGCCACCAGGTCGAAGGCTTCATCCCAGTCCATTTCCTGCCAGCCGGTGGCGGTTCGGCGGATCGGTTTTTTCAGGCGATCCGGGTCTTCGTGCAGATCCTGCAGGGCGACGGCCTTGGGACAGATGTGACCATGGCTTAACGGGTCGTCCTCATCACCCTTGATGGAGGCAATGTGTCCATCCTTGACCTCGATAGCCACGCCGCACATGGCTTCGCACAGGTGGCAGGTGCGGTAATGGGTGCCGTTTTCCATGGGTTCTCTCTCCGATCAGGTTTTTATTTTCTGACTCTGAGCGCAGGCACGCGGGTACGGTGTTCCGGAACACGCTGTGAATACGTCCCTGTAACGCTCGGGCTCCGCCATCCATGGCTCCGCACGGTTCCGGAACANCCGTACCCGCGTGCCTCTGGAAGTGTGGAGTTGGTTTCAACAGACAACCAGATTAGCAGGAAATGCAGGTGAGGGGAAAAGCCTGATTTGGCAGAAACGGCCATATAAAAGGCCAGCCCGAAGGCTGGCCTGGAGTGCGGGTTAGTATAGGAGATTAATACTCTTCCGGGATCTCCTTGATTGGGTTGGAGAGGAAGTTCAGATAAACCCCGCTTTCAGGGATTTGTAGGGGAATTTCTACAGCTACTAAGCCAAAGGATACTGCGTTGACAGTAATGTCCTCTGCTTCAATGGTCCTTTGCTCTATCTGCATTCGTCCATCATCGAAGAATGTGATGGGGCCTGAAAGCTTCAACTGAACGGGTTTGCTGTAGACATCGTGACTGTCAACACCGCTCAGGTTGGGGGCATCCAGGGTAAGGTCTGCCGTTGTACTGAATGTGGGTCTACCGTCCGGACCTTCCGATATTACACCTTCCACCAAACCGAGAGGGTTATCTTCGCTTGGTTCACCATAAGTCATTCGGAGGATCTGGGTGCCTGTGCTGGATTCAATGTCTGATCCCAGTAGCAGGTTCGCGCTGACGAATACCGTAGCGGAGGTTGTGGCTAACTGAGTCGGGTAGAGCAGTATGCGAACACCTATCTGGTTGCCGTTCTCGTCTAGTTCTGGACCGACGACCTCGGTATCCAGCGCATAGGTCTGGTATATAAACTTGTTTTCTGGACAGTCTGTTTCTGGTCCACCATCCGGGGAGCAGCCGACCCGCGCGTTGCCAGCACTGCTATCGCCCACGCCGTCGCCATCTTCATCAATTACAAGAAGTTTGCCGGCATTAGCAGAGGGAAGGAATCCTCCGTTGCCGTCCTCTTCATGTGCAAAAGGCTCAAGGCAGTCAGTGCTTTCTGGAGAGTCGCAGTCAATCACGTAGTTTGAATTGGTGTCCCGAATCGGAAGATTTCGAAGGGGAGTAAATACGCTGGAAATGGACTCAGCACCAGTGAAATAGATCGTGAGGTTTGGTCCCCCTGTGTCTGACGGGTCTACAAGCAAGTCTGTCTGTAGAGGCATTTGTTCAGAGGAGCAAACGATCTCTCCACTTCCACAGTTGCCGTCCACCTGGGATTTCATCGTGTAGCGGTAAGTGGCATTAATGTTCCAGGCTTCCTCGGGATAGAAGCGAATCTGCTGATGGTTTTTCTCCAGTCGCCCCGATACAACTTCCTCATCGCCAACGGCTGCTGGAGCGGAAGGATCCGCCACTTTCTCTACCACGAATGAAGTGTCATTGATCGTTTCCAAATCCATCGACTGGGAGAACTTCACTACAATCGGGCGGTCCTTTGGCAAGGTGGTGACTGGTAGCTGATCCCGCTCAATATCGGCGGGTGCGTCTGGAGAGTCGACGCAGGTACCGTGGCTGCCATTTGCAATATCGAGGTTCTCTGTCACACAGGGGTAACCAGGATAAGTTGTTAGCGCCAAGGGCGAGGCAGGAGGTTCTTCTGTGCCGTCGCTAATTTCCGGCAAGCTAAAGTTAAGCGCCGGAACGTTAGCGGGGTTGCCCGAGATATCGGTTACACCGTTAATATTCACGGCGTATTCCACTCCATGCTTCAGGCCACCTTCCGGATTGATCACCAGCACGGTACCGTCAACTTTGGTGTTCAGGTTGGCGACATCGCCTTCGCTACTTGAGAGCGTGACATTTCCCGGAACCGAATCGTGGTCCAGCGGCTCATCAAAGTTCAGTACCACCGGATCACCCGGACGTTGCATATCCTGGCGTGTGGAGGGCTCTGCATCCTCGGAGCCGGGCATCCAACTGACCAGTTGTGGTCCGGTCAGGTCTTGCAGCTCTTCGTCACGCTGATCGGCAGCGTCGAGCTGGGAGGTGGAGTCGGTGGCTGCTTCGATGCGGAAGGCGATGGTGGAATCAGTGAATTCCTGGCCCAGCAGGTTGGGCTCGACCATGCCTATGGCGTCGATGGTCAGTGTGCCGTCTTCCACCAGGGCGATACCGGTCAGCTCAACGCCAAGCAGATCCTGGGACAGTGACGCGTTCGGCTGTGCTTCCTCGGTATTCATGGATACGTCCATGAACAGTTTGACGTGCCGTGGTGCGCTCTGGTCGTCGGTATAGGGGTTGGGCATCAGGTAACCGGTGGCGTCCGACAGCATGGTGACCTTGATGTTGCCGGTCTGCTGAATCTCGCCGGTGTTCGGATCGATAATCGGCACCGTGCCGTTGACGCGTACATCCAGGCTGCTGCTGTTCAGCAGGCTGCCTTTGGGCACGCGCAGGGGAAGGGGCTCTTCGGCTTCAAAAGCCGGTGCGAATCCCAGCTCCGCAAACAGGCCGCCGGTTTGCTGTGATGGGCCGGCGATGCCCTGCAGAACGGAGTTCAGGGTGACGCCGTTAATGATCTGGCCGTTCAGTTTTGAGCGGCGGGCGTCCGTTGCAGTGCTGCCCGCGTTCAGGCCGGAGTCGATGACTTCCTGAAACAGAACGACTCTCGGGCCGGTATCTCGCGGAGTGATCTCTTCACTGAAATCCTCCAGCACACCGCCATTTATCCCAGGCAAGTTCCTGACAGAGACAGTGTAGGTTTCGCCCGGGGTCAGGAAGTCGTCATCCCGGCCGCACAGCTCCGGGGTGTCTGGTATGCAGGGATCGATGGTGACCAGTCGGCCCTTGGCCAGAACGATGGCGGGTACCTGTTCACCGGTACTGTCGGTAATCTCAATAACGCCGCCCAGTTCTTTCCACTCAGGGTGTACCGGTTGGGTGAGGCGCAGGCGGAAGGTGGAAATGTCCATGGGCCGGAACACCGCGCCGGGGGCCGGAATCATCTCCGCTACGTCGAAGCTGGTGCTCAGGTTGTCGAGTCCTGCAATGCCGCTGAACGCCCCACGGGTGGAGAACTGCACGCCTTCTGCGCCAACGGCATTGGGGGTCTGGATAATGCGGTTATCCGCCGCCAGCAGGCCCTCGGCAAATTCGATGGTGTACTCGGTGCCGGGGTCCAGTTCGCCCTGCGGGGAGATTTTCAGGCTGCGGTTGCCATCGACACCTTCGGTTGTGAACGACACCTCGCCGTCACCGCCGGTAATGCGGATCTTGCTGGCAACGTCCTCATCGGAGAGCGCGTGGGAGAACCGTAATACCAGATCGGATTTCGGGCTGACTTCACCCTGGCCGTCTGATGGGTAGGAGTAAACGACGGAGCCGGGAGTTCTTGGTTCGTTGACTTCCTGGCCATCCCCGCCGCCACAGGCGGCAAGGATGGCAGCGGGTAATAGTGCCAGTGTATTTTTGTAGTTCATGGCAGACCTCTCCTCAGAACTTCAGGGTGATGGAGCCGCTGATTACATGGATATCACCGTCTGCAGTGGCTTGTTGCTCGTTGCCATCAAAGTCGACGATGGTGAAATCCCGTTCCTGCAATTGCTGGTACTGGTAACCGATGTCCAGACGAACCGGGTAGGCAAGCAGGCGCGTGCGATCGTAGGTTGCGCTGATGCCAAGGCCGGCAATGATTTTGTCGGTGTCCAGGTAGTTCAGTTCCGGATTGCGGGTGGTTTTGAGTGGGGACTCTTCATAAGCCAGGCCGCCGCGAATGGCGAAATGCTGGCCCAGCTCGTATTCGCCGCCAATGCGTGGCACCAGAATGTCATCGAAACGGATTCGGTTGCCCTGATTGACGTTTTCCTGGTCGCGGATGGTATCGCCGGAGAACTCGTCTTCCAGTTCGGACCAGTTCTGTTGTTCAACGCTGCCGCCAATGCGCCAGCCATCGCCCTTGTACTGGGTGCCGAAGCCGATGGTTTCCGGCTGGAAGGAATCGATGGTTGCCACGGCCAGGCTCAGGCCCGGGTCGGGGATGGTCTGGGTGACTATGATGTTGGAGTCAACCGCGGTGGAAGCAGATGACTTGGTGCGGTAGGTCACGGCGCTTTCCCAGCCGTCGAGGAAGCAGCTGCTTTCGGGACAGAATGTGTCGCCCCATTTGATGGTGGTGCCGAGGATGGATTTCAGGGATGGTTCGGCGTTCACCGAAAGCCGCTCGCGGCTGGTTTCACCGCCAAGGGTGGAAACCGCATCCAGCTGGGCGGCAGCTTCCAGGGTGACACGAACCGAGAAGCCACCGGAAATGCCGCGCCACAATGGCGTCGCGCCGCCAACGTTCAGGAACAGTGGTTCCTTACCATACTGCAGGTACTGGCCGTTTTCGGAGGTTTGGGATGAAAACGCCAGCATTTCCTTGCCGTACTTCTCCACGCCCGCAATGAAACCCAGGTAAATCGGGTGGTCAAAGCGGGTGAGGGAGCCCAGGTTGGTTTTCATGCCAATCAACACGTGCTGGCTGGGGGAATCGGAAATTACATCGCCGTCCGCGTCAGACCGGCTGGAGCGCAATTCCTGTTCGGCGTGAAGGATGCCGCCGGTCAGCTCGCCGCGCTCATCGCTGGTCAGATAGGAGGGGTTGTAATAGGTCGCGGAGACCTGGTCGTTGAACATGGACAGGGACTGGGCGGTGGCAACATCCACGGGCATAACGCCATAGGTGGTGCCAAGGTTGCCCATGCTGGCGGATGCGACACTGCCAAGGCCAGCGGTGGTGGTGGCGACGGCAAGCGTAAGTGCCCGTACTGCGAAACGGTGAGAACCGGACATGGATTGACTCCTTTTATTTTTGTCTTTCCAGATTGTTGAGTGACTCTGGTGATGGGCTGGTGACATTTATGGATACTGGTACAACTGTTTCAGAGTGTAACCACCTTGTCTTTTTGGGACGTTGGCCTCAATGACAACAATCTTCGTCGAAAAGATCACTTTTATGCTTTGTTCATCATTGTTCAGGGGCAAAGGAATTACGAGGCCCGAATCGACTGAGTTTGTTGGGAATGTGTGAGTGAGTGCGAGGTTTTGTTTCACATCAATGCAGAAGAGGCCAGCAAGCGCTGGCCCCTTCTGTATATCGGGTTTGGGCATGTCAGTTTTCGGTGTAGGGGGAGATGTAGTTGAGAACCAACTCATCTTCCGGAATGGTGAGCACTAAGTCAGTGTCAGGGCTTCCCACAAATATGTCGCCGAGTCCACCGAGCACGTTTCCTGTTATTTCGATGTTCAGGTCGAGAGGCTCAGTATTGGACAGAGCAATCTGCATCCTTCCGTCCTTTAAGAAGGTGATCGGCCCATCCAGTTTAATGCCGTCTATCGGGAAACTTCTCATGTTGTGATCAAGTGTTGTCAGGTCTATATCCGGGTAGAGGTACGGTGCATCCATGTACACATCGAGCTCCGTTTGGAAGCGAAGCTGGTTTGTCTCAGGGTCGGAGTAGATGAAACCGGGTACAGGAGCTTTGCGGTCTGGCCCGGCGTAGCGGATCCGCATCACCATCGGGCCTGTAGGAATCCGTTGATCCACTCCGCCAACAAGATCTGCTGCACTACACGTCCAAATGCAGATTGGCTGTGGTGAATCATCGATTGCGACCCAAAAGTCCACACCGGTGGTATACAGTTTTGACGGGTGAATACTGACGGGCACTCTGCCTTCATTATCAACCTGCTCGCCTACGTCTACATCTAACATGGCGGTTTTATAGATGAAGGAACTGTCCTGGCATAATTGACCTACCTCACAACCAATGTTTGCGTTTGTTACCAGATCGCTTGAGACTGTCCCCGGCTTTACGGCGAGCATGGCCGCGTTCGCCGGCGAATGATATTCACCATTGTTATCTGCTTCTACACCGCTTTCCGGAGAGGATATTCGCAAGTCGCCATCGTGATCGTGACTTGGAAGGTTTCGCAGAGGAGTGAATACTTTTTTCTCATCAGCAACGGCCACGAAGTAGTTAACCAAGTTTGGCCCGCCGAATGTTCTCTCTTCAAAATCCCGAAACGATTGGCTTAGAATCCGGGTTTGCAGCGGCAGACCTGATTCAGAGCGAATAATTTCGCCAGTCCCATTTTGGTTCGAACTTAAGGTGTACCGATATAGTTGATTTTCCTTCCAGCCAGCTACGGGGATAATTTCAAGCAGACGGTCTTGTGTTTCCAGCGTGTAATTGGAAGACGAAACCAGTTGCCACTGGCCTTCTTGAAAAGTTTCTAACAAGACTGTTTTCTCAGAAATGCTGGCTTTGTCCATATTCTGGGAAAATCGAACGACGATAGGACTACTGTGGCTGTGCTCGGTGACAGGAAGGAGGTCGTCACTACTTTTCCCGCCATCACAGCGCCCCTGATTTCCGTTTAAGGGGTCACCGCCAATTTTGGCACAGGGATAGCCGGGCCGAGTGGTCAGGGGAACAGGGGATTGCGTGGTAGACGTGTCCGCCAGCGCGGAAGGCAGCGCAAATTCCAGCTGCGGCGTTGCCAATTCGTGCCCGGTCAGATCAGTAATTCCGTTGAGTAACAGGCTGTAGCCCGCGCCGTGGCTCAGGGGTGAGGCGGGTGTGACAACCAGAACAGAGCCGTTAAGCGAGTGGGAAATCGTCTGCTCTACGCCATCCTTGTATAGGGTTACGGAATCGGCTGTCACCGAACCCGGCAATACCGGCTCCGAGAAATAAACAATCACCGGATCGCCGGGGCGCATCTTGTCCTGGTTGTCCTCACCCGGCACCCAACTCTTGATTGTAGGCGCTTCGTTGTCCACGAAACTGGCTTCGGGCGGAGCATCGTCCGGGTTGCGGTAGCTTTCCAGGCGGAAGGAGATCAGGCCCGAGGCAACATCCACGCCCATGACGTCCGGCTCAATAACACCAACGGCTTCAATATTCAGGGCACCGTCTTCAACCATGGCGGTCCCGACCAGGTGAACATGAAGCAGTTCCTGCCCCAGGGCCGCGTTGGCAATGGTGTTGCCGGTATTCAGCGCCATATCGATGTAAAGCTCCACGAGACGGGGGCGCTTTCGTTATCGGTATGGGGGTTCTTCATCAGGAAGCCGTTGGCATCGGACAGGAAGCGAACTTCCACCGCTTCCGAAGAGAATCCGGCGGGCAGTGCCCCTGCGACTTTAACGACCACGTCGGAGCCGGTCATCAGTGCGCCGCGATCAATGCGAAGGGGCACACTTTGCCCGGCGTTTTCGAACTTCGGAATAAAACCGAGCTCCGCGAATACGGTGCCGGTCGCGGTGGTGTTGTTGCCACTACCCAGCAGCAGAGAACTAAGGCTTACCGAGTTATAGTCCTCGCCTGACAGCGCCAGCTTTCCGGTATCGGTGGTGGCCGTCTGGGCCATACGCTCACGAACACCGTTCGGGGATGCGGAGTCCAGAGGTGTGAACGTCCACGGCGCCTCCGGCGGCAGCTCCAGGGGGGCGTCTGCGATGGTGCTGCGGATCCCGTCGGTCAGGCTGATGGTATAGGTCTGGGATGGATCCAGGTCGCCTTCCGGATCCACGGTGACCCGGTGGCCCTGGACATACATCTCAGCGGGCACGGGGTCGTTGTTGCCGTCAAGGAGGCTGATGGTCTCACCGTAGCGCAGGGAATCTTCTTCCACCGGCTCGGTGAACTGGATGCGGAGCACGGAAATATCCGTGGCCGGGTAGACATCGTCGCCCTTCGGGATGAAGCGGGCAACGCGGAAGCCACTGCCCTCAGTACGGTCGAGCAGCGGGCCCTGGGTCGCGGGCGCCGTGGTAAAGGAAAGTCCGCCACCGGGCAATTCAATGTCACCCATGGAGGTGGCCAGGCCACTATTGGTCAGGGTGTACCGGGTGCCCGGCTTCAATGGCTGCGCCGGTCTGGCGGCGATGCCCTGCTGGCCGCTGGTTGTGGTCAGGTCAGTCAGTGCAATGACTTCTCCCTGATCGCTTTCCAGGTGGAGCATGTCCGGGGAAAGCTCGCTTTCATCCACGGACAGTGCCCGGGTAAAACGCATGAAAACCGGAGCGGTAACGGGCACGGCGGCCTGATCAGCAGCCGGGTAGCTGAAATAGAGTTCGCCCGGGCTGTTGTCTACGTCATCGACGGTCTGTTTTTCACCGCCACAACCCGCCAGGCCAATACTGGCGGTCATCATGACAATCAGGGCTTTTCTGGAGAACTGCATCGCCGAGACGGATGCATGCAGCGGTCCCTTGCCGGGGCTGGATGAGCCAATCATTCGAATACTCCATTGTTATTGTGAGTCGTTGCGGCTCTTATGGCCGCTTTATCATTGATGGAGATAGTAGGCCTGGTTGTCAGGTTAAAGGTGTGGCTTTGGAGACGTACGTGTAGTTAGCGGCAGGTCAATCCAGCTCACAACCTGCATGGTTGCCCGGTTCGGAAATAAATGCGACGAGAGTTCATGTTAAGTTTTGTTGTGTTTTTGTGACGTGGTCTGCAGTTTGTCCTCCGGCAGTGTTTGTAAACAAAGCTGACGTCAGCGTGATTACCCCCCGTTGCGCAAGGCCTTGAGGCCGGTTGATCGGCGCTGTATTTGCGAGACCCCGCTTCATGATGTCGATGAAATTTACATTTACATGAACGTCCTCCCCGGCCTGTTAGATCCATGTGTTTCAGGCCTTTGTTTTGGCTTCATATCACCCTCTTGGCGTGCTTTGTGCGTCTTTTTTTGGCAGAAGTCAGATCCGGACAGCCGGCGGCTATCCAGTCGTGGAACCCTGACTATCAGAGGTAACGCGTCCAAATAAGGGAGATGTCTGTTTGAACGATGATCATTAACAGGCAATGTATAGCGGAGAAATACTATGGGAACGTTCTCAAAATCCCTGGCGCTGGTGGCTTCCATGTCACTGACCGGCGCCGCTTGGGCAAACATGATCGGGGGCGTTGATGTCGGGGATGTCGACCCCCTGGTAGAAGAAACCAATACTCTGGGCTCTTGTGGTCCGGGCAGCAGTGAGGAAGCAGAGTTGTGCTGGATAAACACCGTTCTGAGTGGAGATACAACCTACGGTGTGAAGGAAGAGGATGCCGCCTACCAGTTCGTGGATGGCAGTTCAACCGTGATCGGATTCGAGTTGGGCAGTCCGACAGAGTATTTCTTGATCAAAAACTCCACCTGGTGGGGGCTGTTTGAGAACAAAAGCAGCCTTGATTGGGCTGTCATTGATACAGCGCTGCTGGATGCTGGATTCAACCTGCCGGACGGTGAGGAGTTGATCATCAGCCACGTTGCTCCTATCGGCAACACTGTCGTGAGAGTCTCAGAGCCAGGCACCCTGGCATTACTTGGCCTTGGCTTGTTTGCCATAGGTCTTAAGGGTCGCTGGTCCAAGAAGCGGTCATAAAACGGCGGCTTGCCGTCGTGACACGCTGATCAGTGTGTTCGAAACGCTCCTCCATGAGGGGCGTTTTTTATGGGGCGGGGATAATGGTGGGCCCAGTAGGGCGAAGCGGGAATAAGCGAAAACAGTAGTCTTGCCTCCCTGCGTCTCTTGTTTCTAGGCTTCTATAAGCTTGGTAGATTGCTCGCTAGATGTAACTGTTGGGGCTTGGCGGCATTCACCTGTCCTAAAGTTTCCGCGGGAGAAATACAATGTGCGGACGCTACAACGTAATAGACGACCCAAAGGTCCAGTACCTGCTGGAAATCCTGGGTATCCCAATCCGCGCCCAAACCCGCCTCAACATAGCGCCAGGTGCAAAAGGCCAGATAGTCTACGAAACCAACCAGGGCAGAACTCTGGAAGATGCAATCTGGTCACTACTCATCGAGCGCAAACCGGATGGCACCGGCTACCGCCCCTCACCAAAATACAGCACCTTCAACGCCCGATCGGGAAGCCTGGGAAGCAGCCCCCTATGGAAACAGCGGTTCCATTCCCAGCGCGCCATCATCCCGGCTAGCGGCTTCCATGAATGGACAGGAGAAAAGGGCAAAAAGCAGTGCTACAACATTCATCCTCTGGACAGCGCCATAGCCTTTGCGGGCCTCTACGAACTCTGGGACTTCCAGGGCGAAACAGTGCCGTCGTTCACCATCGTCACCTTGCCCCCGCACCCTAGATTCAGCCACATCCACCCCAAGAGTATTCCCCTGATGCTCACCCCTGAAGATTTCGATATGTGGCTGGACCCGCACCTCACCAACACCGATCCGCTTCAGCACCTGCTGAAAACACAGATCAGACAACCATTAGCTGTGGATCCCATTGGAACACCGGATGATCTGGAACCAGTAGGGCTGGGTGAGGAAATAGAAGCGGACGGATCACGGTAAAATCGTTTGTGGGACTTCTCACACACGCCCTTCAGAGAAAGCGCCTAACAAACCAATTCGGAATTACCCTTGGTCATTCAGATCTTAAATTGACTATGCGGTATGCTCACCTCGCTCCTGATTATCTCAATGAGGTAACATTAACAAATCCAATAGCTTAGGATCTTCCCTGTGTCCCACTTATCGGATCGTATGTCCGTTCTATCTCCGCGCGCAGATCGAATGCGGAGAAATCTAGTCATTGCATCAGGTGGAGTACTGGCTCTCACCTATATTGGTGTTATGCCTGAAAAAATCCCGCTACTGAATATTCCTGTCACAGAAGAAGCTGTAGACGAAAAGATTAATATCGTTGTTTTGGTGGTATTGGCGTATTTGACCTTTAACTTTCTTTTCACTGCGGCTCTCGATGTTAAGGCGTCGAGGGATCAGAGAGTTCAAGAAAGAGAGCAAGATAAAGCTATCGGAGTTTTTCAACGTACCCAGGCTGATCTCGAGCAGCCTTACCAAAGTAAAAAGTCTGAGAAAGTTTTTGAGAGCATTGAAATATGGGAGGTGAGTCTAACGCTGGTGCTACCAGTAGTTCTAGGCTTCTACGCAATGGCTGCTTGCGTGGTCAAAGACGTCCAAAGAATATTCCCGTTGACGATTGGTTGACACTTCGGCTGGTGTCGACGTTTTGGACGGCTATAAGTCATTGAAAAATGGTGGGCCCAGCAGGACTCGAACCTGCGACCAAAGGATTATGAGTCCTCTGCTCTAACCAACTGAGCTATAGGCCCTTTTTTCAGCGAGTGCTGTTTTGAAAGGTGTTTCCGGGTGGGGAAACAAAGCGGGCGCCATTATACCGGTGAGGGGTGGCGCCCGCTACTGTTGTGGTGGTGTTATCCGTTGTTGCCCTGGTCGTCAATGAAGCCGCGCAGGTGATCGGAGCGTGAGGGATGGCGCAGTTTGCGCAGGGCCTTGGCTTCGATCTGACGGATACGCTCCCGGGTGACGTCGAACTGCTTGCCGACTTCTTCCAGGGTGTGGTCGGTGTTCATCTCGATACCGAAGCGCATGCGCAGTACCTTGGACTCACGGGCGGTGAGGCCGGCCAGTACGGAGCGGGTGGCTTCACGCAGGCCTTCGGCAGTGGCGGAATCCACTGGCGAGAGCGCCTGGATGTCTTCGATGAAATCGCCCAGGTGGCTGTCTTCGTCATCGCCGATCGGGGTTTCCATGGAGATCGGCTCTTTGGCGATCTTCAGTACCTTGCGGATCTTGTCCTCGGGCATTTCCATGCGCTCGCCAAGCTCTTCCGGCGTGGGCTCGCGGCCCATCTCCTGCAGCATCTGGCGGGAGATTCGGTTGAGCTTGTTGATGGTTTCGATCATGTGCACCGGAATACGGATGGTGCGGGCCTGGTCCGCGATGGAGCGGGTGATGGCCTGACGAATCCACCAGGTGGCGTAGGTGGAGAACTTGTAGCCACGGCGGTACTCGAACTTGTCGACGGCCTTCATCAGGCCGATGTTGCCCTCCTGGATCAGGTCCAGGAACTGCAGGCCGCGGTTGGTGTACTTCTTGGCGATAGAAATAACCAGACGCAGGTTGGCCTCGACCATTTCTTTCTTGGCGCGGCGGGCCTTGGCTTCACCGATGGAAACGCGGCGGTTGATTTCCTTGATGTCCGTTACGTCCAGATCCACTTCCGTCTGGATGTTCTGGATGCGCTTTTGCAGACGAACAATTTCGTCGATGCGCTCGCTGATAGCAGAGGCGTAGGGCTTCTTGCTGTTGCCAATTTTCTCGGCCCAGTCGAGGCTGGTTTCGTTGCCCGGGAACGACTTGATGAAATCCTTGCGTGGCATTTTGCACTCGCGCACGCAGATTTTCATGATCGCGCGCTCGTTCTCGCGGACCAGATCGTTGGTGGAACGGACCACGTTCACCAGTTCATCAAACGCCTTGTTGCCCAGCTTGAACGGTGCGAACACCTTGCCAAGCTCGTTCAGGGCTTCCTGGGTTTTCTTGTGGCTACGGCCGTATTTTTCCAAACACGCGTCGGCGGCGTCGAGCTTTTCTTTCAACAGCTCGAAGCGCAGGCGAGTCTCTTCCGGATCCGGACCGCTCTCGGTTTCTTCTTCGCTGTCGTCATCGTCGTCGCTGTCGGATGAGTCGTCAGAGCTGCTGGTGTCCGGGGTGTTGTCTTCGTCCATGAACGGCTCGGCGCCGTCCGGGTCGAGGAAGCCGGTTACGATGTCGCTGATGCGGCCTTCGTTCTCGATGATGCGGTCGTAGGCCTGGATAACGGTGCCGGAGATGCCGGGGAAGTGCGCAACGGCTGCCATCACGTCACGGATGCCTTCCTCGATGCGCTTGGCAATGACGATCTCGCCTTCGCGGGTCAGCAGCTCAACGGTACCCATTTCGCGCATGTACATACGCACCGGGTCGGTGGTGCGGCCAGCGTCGGATTCTACGGCAGCGAGTGCGGCGGCGGCTTCGGCGGCAGCGGCTTCGTCGGCGGTGGAGTCGCCGTCGGTCATCAGAAGCGTGTCTGCGTCCGGTGCAACTTCAGACACCTGAATGCCCATGTCGTTGATCATGCGAATGATGTCTTCGACCTGGTCTGGGTCAGCAATGTCTTCCGGGAGGTGGTCGTTTACCTCGGCGTAAGTCAGGTAGCCTTGTTCCTTGCCCCGTGCAATGAGGTCTTTCAAACGTGATTTCTGCGAATTGCCTGACATAGACACCCTGTGAACTCGCTGTAAACGGAAAAAAGTTAAACAGCCATTATAGCTGTCGCTCGGTTGCTCTGCCACCGGATGGTTAGATGGTGATCAACGCTTCAAGTTTCAAGTGCAATACAGGAATGTTCCTGTATTTTCCTCTGTTTATTCCCTCCGGGCAGCCGCAGCTTCCCGGTCAGTCTTCTGTGTGCCCGCTCAGGGCTTTCAGTTCCTGGCGTTCTTCCGGCGTAAGATCCGCAAGGCTGCGCTTGGCGGTCAGTAACGACGTCAGTCGCTGCTTGCGGGCCGCGTCCCGGTCGGGGGTCAGCAGTTCCCTTGCGCCGGCCAGGGTGCTTTCCCGCGACGGTATGTGTTCTATTCCGTCGAACAGGTGATAAAAGCGCGCCCGTGCCTGCTTGTCCGTCGCCAGTGTGTGTACCAGTTTGCGACGGTCGCGTATCTGGCGTTCCAGAATCCATTCCGCGAAACCCCTTGCCTGGCCGAACTGTCTGGACTGGCGAGCCAGTTCTATGACGTCGCTGGCCATGTCCGGGGCTTCCAGCAGGGCCAGGCACAGCGTGCTGTCCTTGCTTAGCCTGACGTCAATCCGTTCTTCCTGGATCCGGTCCCGGCGATCGCCAAACCGCTTCTGGCCGTTTTGCGGTTGGCGGTTCTGCCAGTTGTTCCGGCCGCCACACAGCCGCAGCATTTCGTGCCACATGGCATCCCGCAGGGTGCTTCTGGGCATCTTGTTCAGCAGTGGTTCCGCCCGGGCCCGGAGTTCTCCCCGGTGCTCTGGCAGCTGCAGGTCCAGGCCCTCGCTCTGCCGGTCAAACAGGTAGCGGGACAGGGGCGTGGCGCCTTCTATTCGTTTCTTGAAGGCTTCCGGGCCTTCCTTGCGGACCAGTGTGTCCGGGTCTTCGCCGTCCGGTAGCATCAGGAACTGGAGGTGAAGGCCATCCGCCATCAGCTCCAGGGCATTTTCCAGGGCGCGATCCGCAGCGCGGAACCCGGCCTGGTCGCCATCGAAACAGAAAACCAGGTGCCGCACCTGCCTGAGCAGGGCGGTCAGACTGTCCTGGTTGGTCGCTGTGCCCAGTGTCGCGACCGCAAAATGGATGTCGTGCTGTGCCAGCGCGATAACATCCATATAGCCTTCCACGACCAGCAGCTTGTCCAGTTGCCGTATGGCCTGCTTGGCTTCATACAGGCCGTAGATCTCGCGGCTCTTGTGGAAAACATCAGACTCCGGAGAGTTGATGTACTTGGCCTTGTCGTCGCCGAGGGTCCGTCCCCCGAAGGCAATGGTCTTGCCCCTGCTGTTGCGGATCGGGAACATCACCCGATTGCGGAACAGATCCCTGGGGCGGCCGTACTTATCGGAAACCGTACCGGTTTCAATCAGCGGCCCCTGCAAATCCTTGTTGCAGGAATCAAACAGCGCAGTGCCAGTGCCCGGTGCATAGCCCAGCTGGTAAAGCTGGATGATGTTGTCGTCCAGCCCTCGCTGCCTGAGGTAGTCCCGGGCGAATTCGCCCTGGGGACTGCGCAATGCCGACTGGTAGAAGCGGCTGGCGTAATCCAGGGCGTCCGTCAGTGTCCGGGCCTGTTGTATTTCCTGTTTCGCGCTCTGATCGTAGGGCACTTCCAGGCCGGCGCGCCTGGCCAGTTCCTCGACGGCTTCGGTGAAGCCCAGCCCTTCAAATTCCCGCACAAAGCTGATGGCGTCGCCGTGGGCGCCACAGCCGAAGCAGTGGTAAAAGCCCTTGTCCGGGCGTACGTTGAAGGACGGTGTCTTCTCATCATGAAACGGGCAGCGGGCCTTGTAGCTGGCTCCGGCCTTTTTCAGCGTAATGCGCGATCCGATAAGCTCCGCAAGGTCTACCCGATCCAGTAGATCTTCAACAAAGCGTTGAGGGATCAGTCCACTCATGATGACTCCGGTTGCGCAGAGGGTGCCGGCTTAGTGCCGCCAATAGCCAAAAATGCCGCCGAAGCCAGGCCTCGGCGGCATTTTGGAATCGCTCTGTGCAGCCTGCGGCTTAACAGGCGATTATTGGTATGCAGTCAAGCGGCGTCAGCTAAAGCTTAGTACAGACGCTCGAACTTGCGCTGTTCCCGCTGAAGCTTCTTGAGATGACGCTTAACGGCAGCAGCTGCCTTACGCTTGCGTACGGCTGTCGGCTTCTCGTAGTGCTCACGGCGACGTACTTCCGACAGTACACCTGCTTTTTCGCAGGAACGCTTGAAGCGACGCAGGGCTACGTCAAACGGTTCATTCTCTTTCACTTTAACAGCTGGCATTCGAAAATCACCTACCTGATGTATTCGGTTTCTGTTTTGTCTGATCGACTCGTGCGTCAAATCGACTCGATACCTGGCCAGATTGGCTAAAACTCGACCAGTGCTTATTTAAGGGCGGCAATGATAGCCCCTGCTCCGGGGTAAGGTCAATGTTTGTTCGATGAAACTGCCAGAGGGTTTCGGCTTTCTGCTAAAATACGGCGCTAACCATTCATGCCACCCGTTGTGATCCTTGTATATGCTGATTCTTGGAATTGAAACCTCCTGCGACGAAACCGGTGTCGCCCTCTACCACAGCGAGAAGGGGCTGTTGGCCCACGCCCTGTTCAGCCAGATTGACATGCACGCGGATTATGGCGGTGTGGTGCCGGAGTTGGCGTCCCGTGACCATGTCCGCAAATTGCTGCCCCTGTGTGATCAGGTGCTGGCGGACGCCGGGCACAGCCGCAAGGACCTTGAGGGCATTGCCTACACTGCCGGCCCGGGCCTGGTGGGGGCGCTGATGGTGGGGGGCTCTGTTGCCCATGCCCTGGGGTTTGCCCTGGGTATTCCGGTGCTGGGCGTGCATCACATGGAGGGGCACCTGTTGGCGCCGATGCTGGAACCGCAACCGCCGGCATTTCCGTTTGTGGCGTTGCTGGTGTCCGGTGGCCATACCCAACTGGTCCGGGTGGATGGTATTGGCGAATACGAGCTGCTGGGTGAATCCGTTGATGACGCCGCCGGTGAAGCCTTTGACAAGACCGCGAAGATGCTCGGGCTCGACTATCCGGGTGGTCCCAGGGTAGCGGCCCTGGCTGAAAAGGGTACCCCCGGCCGCTATCGCTTCCCACGGCCAATGACGGATCGCCCGGGGCTGGACTTCAGCTTCAGTGGCCTGAAAACGTTTACGCTCAATACTGTCACGGCGGCGGAAGAGGCCGGTGGCCTGGATGATCAGACCCGTGCGGATATTGCCCTGGCGTTTGAAGCTGCGGTGGTGGATACCCTGACCATCAAGTGCCGGCGAGCCCTGGAGCAAACCGGGTGCAAGCGCCTGGTCATTGCCGGTGGGGTGAGTGCGAACAAGCGCCTGAGGGCAGGGCTGGAGAAGATGGCAGAAAAACTCAGGGCCGGTGTGTTCTACGCCCGCCCCGAATTCTGTACTGACAACGGTGCCATGATTGCCTACGCCGGTTGTCAGCGCCTGCTGGCCGGGCAGCGGGATGGGGATCGCATTGTTGCGGTCCCGCGCTGGCCCATGAATACCTTGCCGCCGGTGTCCCAGCCACGGGCTAACGGGCTGGTGGACTGACGGGACACTAAAACCTGCTTTCCCGCCCCTGTGCCAGACGAATCAGGTTGTTGCGGTGGCGCACAACGATCAGGATGGCGAGCAGGCCGAACAGGGGCAGGGTTTTCGGTTCAATAAGCGCGCTGATCAGTGGGCCGCTGACGATGGCGATAACGGAGGCCAGCGCCGAGATGCGCCAGCGCCACAGCACCAGCAACCAGATGGCGGCCATCAGTAATGTGGTCATGGGTGCCAATGCCAGCCCGGAACCCAGTGCCGTCGCCACACCCTTGCCCCCTTTGAAGCGATAGAAAACCGGTACCATATGGCCGGTCACGGCGCACAGCGCGACCATGGCCTGGGCCAGGATCGACAGGCCGGCGGCGTGAGCAAGCCACACCGGAATAAACCCCTTGGCGGCATCCAGTACCAGGGTCAGGGTGGCGGGCAGCCAGCCACCGTTACGATAGACATTGGTGGCTCCGGGGTTGCCGGAGCCGAGTGCCCGGGGATCTGGCAGTTTCCAGAGTTTGCAGATTTCCAGGGCAAACAGCACCGACCCGGCCATATAGGCCAGGGCGCAGAGAAGTACAATCAGTAAAGGGTCGCTCATCGGATTCACGGGCAATTGTCCCGGAGCAAAGACGCGTCCGGGTGATATGTGCGAAAATGCCGGCCCCAAGTGCGGCAGGCCGAGAATCACACAGTATCCGTAGCCTGTACGTTATTCAATCAGCAAAGAGTGTAATCCGGGAGAAAACATCCGGTGGCAGACAGTGTTCTGATCGAAGGCCTGGCCGTAGATGCGGTGATAGGCGTGTATGACTGGGAGCGTGATATTACCCAGAGGCTGGTGGTGGATCTGGAAATGGCCTGGGATAACCGCATTCCCGGAGCATCCGACGACGTCGCCGATGCGCTGGACTATGCCGCCGTGAGCGAAGCGGTGACCCGCTGGTTGCAGCAGGCGCAGCCCCAGCTTCTCGAAACGGCGGCTGAAGGTCTGACCGCCATGATCCAGCAGGATTTCGGGGTGCCGTGGCTGCGGCTGACGCTGCGCAAGCCGGGGGCTGTCCCAACCGCCAATGCCGTTGGTGTTCGTATCGAGCGAGGGCAGGCGTGATGCCGGCCAGAGCGCGGGTCTATGTCAGCATCGGCAGCAACACAGACCGCACACGCTACGTCACGGCAGCGCTGGATACCCTTGCTCAGTGGTTTGGCGAGTTAACGATTTCACCGGTCTACGAGAGCGAAGCCGTCGGGTTCGACGGCTCACCGTTCTATAACCTGGTGGTTGGCGTGGATACCGACTGGCCTGTCGGTGAGCTTTCACGTCGCTTCAAACAGCTGGAAGCCGATAACGGCCGCCGCGTCGGGGCCCCCAGGTTCAGTGCGCAAACTCTGGATCTGGATATCCTCACCTACGACGACCTGGTCGGAGAAATTGACGGGGTGGAGCTGCCGCGCGCCGAAATCCTTCGCAACGCCTTTGTGCTCTGGCCATTGTCTGATGTGGCACCGGACACCCGCCACCCGGTCTGTGGCAAGACCTATCGGGAGTTGTGGCAGGCGTATTCCAGCGACCAGAAGCTCTGGCCCGTGGAATTCACCTGGCAGGGAAAGCGGATCTCACGGGCGTTTTGACCGGAACAGTCGGATCAGTTCGTCTGTTGAGCTATCGCTGGTCGCCTCGGAGGGCTGGTCACCGATAATCTGATCAAGAATGCCCTTGCCCATCTGTTTGCCCAGCTCCACACCCCACTGATCGAACGAATCCACATCCCAGATCACGCCCTGTACAAAGGTGCGATGCTCGTACAGTGCAATCAGGGCACCGAGCGTCTCCGGCGTGAGCTTGTCCATCAGCAGGGTATTGCTCGGTTTGTTGCCCGGGATCACCTTATGGGGCGCCAGCGCTGCAATTTCGTCCTCTGCCAGCCCGTCCCGCGCCAGTTCCTGGCGGGCTTCGTCCTCGGTCTTGCCCGCCATCAGGGCTCTGGTCTGGCTCAGGCAGTTGGCAAACAGGGTGGCGTGATGCTCACCCACCGGGTTGTGACTTTGCAGGGGGATAATGAAGTCGGCGGGAATCAGTCGTGTGCCCTGGTGCAGAAGCTGGTGGTAGGCGTGCTGACCGTTGGCGCCGACACCGCCCCAGATAACCGGGCCGGTGGGGTAGGTCACCGGTTGGCCGTCCCGGGTGACGCATTTGCCGTTGCTTTCCATGTCCAGTTGCTGCAAATGCGCGGGCAGGCTTTCCAGGTAATGGTCGTAGGGCAGGATGGCGTGGGTCTCGGCGCCCCAGAAATTGCTGTACCAGATGCCCAGCATGGCCATGATCACCGGTAGGTTCCGCCCCAGTGGGGTATGGCGAAAGTGCTCGTCCATGGCGCGTGCGCCGGCCAGCAGTTGCCGGAAGTTCGCCATACCCACCAGCAGTGCGATCGGCAGCCCGATAGCCGACCACAGGGAATAGCGGCCGCCGACCCAGTCCCACATCGGAAATATGTTCTCACTGGCAATACCGAAGGCTTCAGCCTCTCGGGGGTTGGCTGTCACGGCGACGAAGTGCCGGGCAATCGTCTCCTTGGTGCCCCCATTGTTCAGGAACCAGTCCCGCGCGATCCGGCCGTTCTCCAGGGTTTCCTGAGTGCGGAAGGACTTGGACTGAACGAGGAACAGGGTGGTTTCCGGGTCCACCTGACGCAGAACCTCTGAAACATCGGAGCCATCAATGTTGGCCACGAAGTGCCCGCTGAGCTGATCGCTCTGGTACGGCTGAAGCGCTTCGCAGACCAATTTGGGGCCCAGGAATGATCCGCCGATGCCGATGCTCACGACGTCCGTAAAGGCTTTCCCGCTGAAGCCAGTGCGCTGACCGGAAAGGACGTCGTTGGTAAACGACTCCATGCGGGCCAGCGTATTTTCCACTTCGGGCATGATATCGAGTCCATCGACCACTATTGGGTCGCCGCCCGTATTCCGTAGCGCAGTGTGCAGGGCCGGGCGGTCTTCAGTGACGTTGATGCGGTTGCCACGGAACATGGCTTCTGTCCGTTCCGGCACACCGCACTGTTTCGCCAGGGCCAACAGGTTGGTCAGGATATCGTCGGTGACCCGGTTCTTGGAGTAGTCCAGTGACAGGCCCGCCCCGGTGGTGAAAAAACGTCGTGCGCGGTCCGGGTCCTGCCGGAACAGGTCCCGCATATGGGTGTTTTCCAGCCGTTGCCGGAGGTCGGAAAGCACCCGCCACTCGGGGCGGGTGGTGAGCGGCACGGGATCCAGGGGCATGATTGATTCCTTTCGGCTGCAGTTTTTTTGATTACCGGGTGACGGACAGGTTGTCGATCAAGCGAGTGGTCCCAAGGAATGCGGCGACCAGTATGGTCAGTTCGGTATCCTCGGGTGTCGCCGGCTTCAGGGTCACGCTGTTGACGATATTGAAGTAGTCCGGCCGCAACCCGGCTGCGGTCAGGGCGTCGTTGGCTTCCTGCTCGAGGGTGCCAATGTCGGTACGGCCTGCACTGAGCTTGCGGGCGCTTTCCTGCAGGGTCTGGTAGACCACCGGCGCAATGGCTCGCTCGGCGTCGTTCAGGTAGCCATTGCGGGAGCTTTTCGCCAGCCCGTCATCCTCGCGAATGGTGGGGGCGCCGATCACTTCCACTGGAATCATCAGGTCGCGGACCAGTTTGCGGATAACGGCCAGCTGCTGGAAGTCTTTCTCGCCAAACACCGCAATGTCCGGTTGTACCATGTTGAACAACATGGTGACCACGGTCGCCACGCCCTCGAAATGGCCCGGGCGGCTGGCCCCGCAGTGGCCATCGCTGACTTCGGGGACAATCACCTTGGTTTGCCGGACCAGGCCGCTGGGGTAGATTTCCTCGACGCCGGGGGCAAACACCAGGGTATTGCCGGCCGCCTCAAGCTGCCTCTGGTCCTCATCCAGGGTACGGGGATAGGTGTCCAGGTCTTCGCTGGCGCCGAACTGCATCGGGTTGACGAAAATGCTGGTCACCACCACGTCGGCGGCTTCGCTGGCCTTGCGGACCAGGGAAATGTGACCTTCGTGCAGGTTGCCCATGGTCGGGACAAGTCCAATGGTTTTGCCTTCCCGGCGATAGCCGCGAAGGATGGTGCGTAATTCTTTCAGGGAGTTGATGGTTCTCATGCCTTGAACGTGTGCTCCTCGGCGGGGAATGAGCGGTCACGTACTGCTTTGACATAGGCTTCAACAGCCTTTTGTACGGAACCGGTGTCGGCCAGGAAATCTTTGACGAACCGGGGCTTGCGACCGGTGGTCATACCCAGCATGTCGTGCACGACCAGCACCTGGCCGTCGGTGTCTGCGCCCGCGCCGATGCCGATCACCGGGGCCTTGACGGCCTGGGTGATGCGCGCGGCCAATGGTGCCGGTACGCATTCCAGCAGAATGATGTCGGCCCCGGCTGCTTCCAGTTCGCAGGCATGTTCAATCATCATTTCCGCCGCGTGGTCGTCGCGGCCCTGTACCTTGTAGCCGCCGAACTTGTTGACGAACTGCGGAGTCAGGCCAAGGTGGGCGCACACGGGCACGCCGCGTTCGCTCAGGGCGGAGATGGTGTCGGTCATCCAGTCCGTGCCTTCCAGCTTCACCATATGGGCGCCGGCACGCATCAGCTCCGCGGCGTTTTCAAGGGCTGCTTCAGTGGTGCCGTAGGTCATGAACGGCATGTCCGCCATGATCAGTGAGCCACGGTTGCCTTTGGCGACCGAGCTGACGTGATAGATCATCTGGTCCATGGTGACGGGCAGGGTGCTGTCGTGGCCCTGAAGCACCATGCCGAGCGAATCGCCAATCAGGATCACATCCACGCCGGCTTCACTGACGATCTGTGCGAAGGTGGCATCGTAGGAGGTGAGGGCGGAGAAGGCTTCGCCCTTTTGCTTGTATTCCCGCAGGGTATCGATGGTAACAGCCATAAAATCCTTGCCTTGTGGGTGGATGGGCCAAGACCGCGCCGGGGTCAGCCGGCATTCAGGTGTTAAGGGTAATCCGGGGGTGTGGCTGAGGCAATAGTACCACGATCCCCGGGATCAACCGGGTGGGAGCGGTTCCCGTGGGATCGGGGGCAGTAGGCGCAGATTGTTGTCGGGGCAATGCTGCCTGAGGCGGGCAATGGTCTGCCCGTCGGGCAACGCCAGATCCGCCTTCAGGTCCAGCAGGGGTTGCAGCACAAAGTCGCGGTTGGGGAGTTCCGGATGGGGGACTGTCAGGCGCTCGGTGTCGATGGTGGCATCTCCGAACACCAACAAGTCCAGGTCCAGTGTTCTCGGCCCCCAGTGCTGCTTCCTCTCCCGGCCATGGCGGTGCTCGATGGCCTGAAGGTGATCGAGCAATTCCAGGGCGCCAAGTGACGTACGCAACCATGCTGCGCCGTTGACGAAATCAGGCTGATCCTGAGGGCCAACGGGGCGGCTGCTGTAAAACGCCGACTGTGCCACCAGTGTGGTGTCCGGCAAGGTCGCCAGTTCAGTCACGGCCCGGGCCAGCTGGGCGGTTGGATCCGCTAGGTTGCTGCCAAGCCCGATAAAGGCGTCCGTCATCGGCATGATCAGGTCCGGTTGGCGGGCTTACGTTTGCGCCGGCGCTTTTTTGGCGCGTCGGCGGTCAGCTCACTGAGCATGCGCTCCTGGCCCCGCTCGTCGGTCGCCTGGAAGTCGGTCCACCATTGCCCCAGTCCCGGTTCGATCTCACCTGCGGATTCCCGCACCAGCAGAAAGTCATAGGCTGCGCGGAACCGTGGGTGCGACATCGCCATGAAGGCCCGCTTGCCTTGGCGGCGGGGCAGGCGCATCTGCATTTCCCAGATTTCCTTCATCGGGCCGGAGAAGCGCTTCGGGATGGATGTAGCCTGGACCTGGCGACCAATCACCGTGGCGATTGCGCCATGAAGAGCCGGCTGTACCGGGTCGCCGTTATCCTGGCGGTGGCGCCACTCCGCCTGCAGCGCCGGCCACAGCATCGCCGCGAACAGGAAGTAGGGCGTGACGGACTTGCCCCTGGCAATGCGGGCGTCGGTGTTGCGCAGAGCCTGGCGAATCAGTTCGTCCGGCTCGCCATTATTCAGTGCCCTGACGGTTTCGGGGAACAGCGGAGCCAGCAGGTTGTACTTTCTCAGCAGGTCGTAGGTGGCTTCGCCATACCCGGCAGAGAACAGCTTGAGGACTTCCTCGAACAACCGGGCCGGTGGGATGTGGGTCAGCAGCGGCGCGAGTTCGCGAATCGGTTCTTCGGTGCCCGGCTCGATGTCGAAGCTAAGCTTGGCGGCAAACCGTATCGCCCGGAGCATCCGCACCGGATCTTCGCGGTAACGGGTTTCCGGATCACCAATCAGTCGCAACTGACGATTGTTCAGATCTTCCACGCCGCCTGCGAAGTCGATGACGGTGAAATCGCGGATGCAGTAATACAGGGCATTGACGGTGAAATCCCGCCGCAGGGCGTCTTCTTCCTGGGAGCCGTACACGTTGTCCCGCAGCAACAGGCCATGCTCGCTGGTGCGACGATCATCGTCGTCTGCTTCGTCGTCCGCTTCCACAGCATTGCCACGGAAGGTGGTGACTTCGATGATTTCACGGCCGAAGACCACATGAACGATGCGAAACCGGCGGCCAATCAGGCGGGAATTCCGGAACAGGTCATGGACTTCTTCCGGCGTGGCATTGGTGGCGATATCAAAGTCCTTGGGCTGGCCGCCCAGGAGAATATCACGTACACCGCCACCCACCAGGTAGGCTTCAAAGCCGGATTTGTTCAGCCGGCTCAGCACTTTCTTGGCCGGTTCGCTGATCGCGGAGCGAGAGACGTTGTGCTGGTCCCTCGGGATTTCACGCCGCTGGTAGGTGCGGTGCTTCTTTCCGCTACCCGGCATGAAGGACTGGATTTTTTCGACAAACTTCTCGAAGGGTGAGGTATTTGAGTTAGACATTGAATTCCGTTATTGCGAGAGCAAAAAACGAGAGTTTAACGGTTTGGACAGGATTTGCACACGTTTGCGGGCGAATGGCCGGGAAAAGCGGGCAAGAAATGTTCAATCCGGGGCCGGGAGCGGACTTTCCCTGGGCCAGATAATCAAAAGGCGGATCCGTTCTCACGAATCCGCCCTGAAAGCGTTGACGATCTGCATTGTTTTTGTTGTTGCCGGGATTTTTCTTCGTTTTTGTACCCCACTGTGTATCCCTAAATACAGGGATCTCAGTAGCGCAAACGGAAGGCTTTGAATACACAGAGCAGTCAGAAGCATCGAGCAAGTCAGGAGTAAATGCAGTGCCGCCTGGAAGGCGATTCTTCTCTACATCTACAACTCGCACGTGCCAAGGGACCACTAAAAAGCACAGTACCCAAAACACTCAGTTCGCTTACGCTCTAATTCTTGTTTTTGTTACCGAACGTTTTTCTGCAGCTTTTTGTTTTTGTTTTGACGCTGCGTTGTCACTCTTGTTTTTGTTGTTGTGCGCTTAATAGAGTGCAGGGCGTGTGCCAGTTTTTTGAATATTAATATTAACAATGACTTAGAAAAATGGTGATCATAAGTGTTACCCCGTATGCGACCTAAGTGTTACTGAGATCTCGTTTTGTTTTCCGGGAGTGTTACCGTACGGAACGCGCGGTAACAACTGAGCTGGGGTTCACACTTTTTAGGTAGCTATCCATGCCGATGATACCAGCGGGCAACTGATATCTCAGTTGCCTGAGCTTTTCTTGCGGGGGATGCCAAGGCGTTGACGACGTTCCCACAGGGATTTACGGCTGATGCCCAGCTTCTGCGCCAGTTCGGTCTCGCTCATTTTGTCCTGATTCTCCAGAACAAAATGCTGGAAGTAGTCTTCCAGGGACAAATCATTGGAGGATTCCGGCTCACGGTTGCGGACCTGCTCGTTATTGCCCTCTACCAGGGTTTCCGGAATGTATTCGTCGTCGCCTTCGTATTCCAGGTCCAGCAGGGACGGGGTGATCAGGTCGGTGTCGCACAGGATGGTGGCGCGTTCTATGGCGTTTTCCAGTTCGCGCACGTTGCCTGGCCAGCGATGTCTCTCCATGGACCGCATCGCTTCGGGGCTCAGGTTCAGGTCGGGTTTGCCCATTTTCTCGCCCTGACGCCGGAGGAATTTCTGGGCCAGTCCAAGTATGTCGGCCTGCCGCTCCCTTAGTGGCGGAATGCGGACCTGCATGACGTTCAGGCGGTAATAGAGGTCCTCGCGGAACTCGCCAGTTCGGGTCATGGCCTTCAGGTTCCGGTGTGTCGCGGCGATCATACGCACACTGACCTTGCGGCTCTGGGTCGAACCGACCTTGCGAATCTCACCTTCCTGCAGCACCCGCAGGAGCCGCGCCTGGGCTTCCGGTGGCAGTTCCCCGATTTCATCCAGAAACAGGCTGCCGCCGTCGGCCGCCTCGATCAGGCCGGTGCGGGCAGAGACGGCGCCGGTGAATGATCCTTTCTCGTGACCGAACAATTCCGATTCAATCAGGCTTTCCGGTATTGCGGCGCAGTTCACGGAAATCAGTGGCTTGGTGGCGCGCGGGCTGAGCAGGTGCAACGCCCTGGCGGCCAGCTCTTTGCCGGTGCCGGACTCACCCTGGATCAGCACCGTGGTTTCTGTGGGCGCCACCTTGCGGATCAGGGTGAAGACTTTCTGCATGGCCTCGCACTTGCCGAACATGATGCTGGCGGGGTCGCTGCGGTTAATGTCCCCGCTCTGGTCAGCCGTATCGGCGTCCGTGTCATCCGTTGGCGGGTTGTGTTTCCGCGCCAGGATGTTTTCCACGGCCGCGAGCATCTCATCGTGATCAAATGGTTTGGCGATGTACTCCACCGCCCCCATTTTCATGGAGTCCACGGCCGAGCGCAGGCTGGCGTAGCTGGTCATGATCAGCACGGGGGTATTGGGTGCGCGGTTGATCAGTTCGGTGCCCGGGGCGCCAGGCAGGCGCAGATCGGAGATGATCAGGTCGAAGTCATCCGGATCCTGATTCTGTTCGGCCTCCTCAACGGAACCGGCATCGGCGACCTCATAGCCGGCGTGCTGCAGTAACTTCCTTACTGCGGAGCGAATGATCTCTTCGTCTTCTACGATCAGAATGCGAGGCATAGGGGTTTACAACCTTTCGTTCTGGCTGGTGGCAGCATTTTCGGGTTCCGGTTCGTAAGCGGGCAGTTTTAACTGTACCCGGGTACCCTGGCCGGATGTCGGATTGGCCGGGCTCTCCACGTGGATGTTGCCGTAGTGCTCTTCAATAATGCTGTATACCAGCGATAGACCAAGGCCGGTGCCCTTGTTGGGGGCCTTGGTGGTGTAAAAGGGTTCGAATATGTGATCTAGCTGATCCTGGGGGATGCCCGACCCCTCATCGGCGACTTCGATGATAGCGGAGTAGCCATCGCGGTTTCCACTGGCCCTTATGATGCCACCTTCCGGGGAGGCGTCGCGGGCATTGGCCAGCAGATTTACAAAGACCTGCACCAGCCGTTGTTCATCGCCCAACACCATCAGGTGATCGGGGCAATCGTTGATGTATGTGATGCCCATGCCGCGGTCGCTGAGCGACAGCAGGTTGATGGATTCATCCACGCAGCGCCGGATAACCACCGGTTCGTAGCGGTTGGCCTGGGAGTGGTTGCCGGTGCGGGCAAAATTCATCAGTGACTGCAGGATGGTCGAGATCCGCCGCGTTTGCTGCTGAATCTGCTCCGCCGTTGAGAGAATCTCCGGGTCTTCGGTTTCCAGTTTCAGGTTCTGGGCCAGGGAGGATATCCCGGTCACCGGGTTGCCGATTTCATGGGCCACGCCTGCCGCCAGTCGTCCGACTGAGGCCAGGCGTTCGCTGTGCATCAGCTCGTCTTCCAGCAACCGGGTTTCGGTCTGGTCTTCCACCAGGATGATGCTGCCCCCTTCCGGGTGGTCGGGGCCACTCAGGGCTGCCTTGTGCAGGTTCAGCCAGTGAGGTTTGCCGTTCAGGTCCATCCGGTGTTTGTAGCGGTGCAGGTCTTCGCCACTGTTGAAGTCATCCAGCAGCAGGTGCCAGTGTTCCGGCAGTGCCAGCAGGCGGGCGCCAACCACGTCATCCGCAGTGATATTGGTGAGCTGTTCCATGGCGTTGTTCCACATCAGAATCTCGCCATCGTCACCCACGGAGCAGGCGGGAATTGGCAGGTTCTGAAGGGTTTGCCGGTAATGTCGGCGCAGGTTGTCCAGCTCTCCCGCCAGGCCCGTCAACTGATTCTGGTAGTCACCCAGGGCCCTCTCCACGTAGCGGATGTCCTGGGCGGTGCCGCCGCTGGCCATGGGCTTGTAGCCCAGGTGGCGCTTGACCAGATCCCTGGCGACAGCAGGTCCCAGAAGACCCGACAGGTTGATCTCCACCTGGTCCCTCAGTCGCCTCAGTTGATAGGGGCGGTATTCCATGTTCGGTAGCTTGAGCTGCGCCAGGGCGCGTTCGACCTCGCGCCTGGCCACGCCATGGCCCAGGGGGTCGGCCAGTTGGACGACAAAGTCCGCCGATGAGGTGGCGACAAGCTCGCGGCGGTGAGGCCGGGACAGCGCTCCGAGGGAGCACGCCTGGGCGGCACTTGTTTCTTCGGCGGTGCTGGTACTGAGAACAGAGATCAGTGCGAACACCGTGACATTTACGGTGAGGCTGATGAACGTAAAAATGTGCCAGTTGCTGTAGTCCGGCACCAGCGGCGCGCCAAGCCATTCCAGCAGGTTGGCGGTATGGGAGAACGGCAACACCAGGGTGAAGATCCAGATCGCGAGCCCGGAACTCAATCCGGCGATCAATCCACGCCGGTTGCCTTCCGGCCAGTAGATCACGCCGAGCGCGCCCGGCAATAACTGTAGTGTGCCGGACAGCGAGATAGCGCCGAGAATGGACAGATCCAGCCTGGTGCCAATGGTTTCATGGAACAGCAGCGCTGCAAAAATAATGACGGCAATCAGCAGGCGCTTGATCCATTGCAGCCAGTGATAGATGTCACCATGGTCTTTCGGGGTGCGCAGCGGCAGCACCACGTGGTTCAGTACCATGCCGGCCAGCGCCAGGGTACTTACGATCATCAGGCCGCTGGCGGCGGACAGGCCGGCGATATACATCAGCAGTGTCAGCGCAGGACTGCCCAGGGCCTGGGCAGTGCCGATCGCGTAAAAGTTCGGGCCCGTGGTTGCCGCGAGCTCCTGACCGCCCCAGAGAATCAGAGGCACCGGCAGCCCGAGCAATAACAGGTACAGCGGCAGTCCCCAGCTGGCCTTGGCGAGCGCCTTGGGCGAGGGGTTCTCACTGAAGGTCATGTGGTACATGTGGGGCAACACCAGGGCGCCGGCGAAGGACATCAGCATCAGTGCGCGCCAGCTGCCGTCGTCAATGCTCATGGCCATGGTGTTGGCCGGGGAGCTCTGGTTCTCCAGCCAGACTTCCAGGCCGCCCATGCCACCGAAAACGCTGAACAGGATGACGCCGCCCAGGGTCAGCAGGGCCACCAGCTTGACCACGGAGTCGAAGGCGATTGCCAGGACCAACCCCTGATGGCTTTCGGAGCCCTGGTTGCGCCGGGTACCGAACAGCATGGCAAACAGTACCACGGTGATGCTGAACATCACGCTGATCAGGTTGCGGGACGTGTCCGGGGCCAGCAGGCTGGCCGAGGTGGACACGGCCTGTATCTGCATGCTGAGCAGCGACAGGATGGCCGCGCCGGAGCAAATGGTCACCAGGGTGCCCGCCCACTGGCTGCGATAGCGGTAGGCGAACAGGTCGGCCAGCGACGTCAGTTGATAGGCCCGGCCAATGCGCATGACCGGGTTCAGCAAGACCGGAGCCAGCAGGAAAGCGCCACTGATGCCCAGATAATAGGCCAGGAAGCCGAAGCCGGATTCGGCGGCAACACCGACAGCGGCATACACCGCCCAGATACCGGCATACACCCCCAGGCTCAGGGTGTAGACCAGGGGGTGCCTGACCCAGTGCCGTGGCACGACTCCGCGCTCGGTAATCCAGGCAACGCTGAAGAGGATGATCAGGTAGAACAGGCTGGCCAGCAGCAGACCGGTAGCGCTAAAACTCATTAGGGTCCCGCCGCCACTCAAGCCAGAACCCGATGGCGATCAGTCCGGCCCAGATCACATAGGGGGTGTACCAGGCGTTGCCCGGTGAGGTCCACCAGTCGAGGATGTTCGGTGAAAAAATATAGATGGCCAGAACCAACAGGAAGACCAGACGATAGATATACATCAGGCATGGTATCCGCGCTGAAGTTTGTGAAAGGCTCGGAGCCTCCGAACAGCTCCTTATACCACGTAGCTTACCGGGATGTCAGGGGGATTGCCTCCCGCTGCCAGTGTCTGGTCGCCCAGGCAAGAACATCGTCGACCGGCTGCAGGTGCAACTCTGGCGGTGGATTCTGCCCCAGGGTTTCGAGAGCCTGGGCCAGGTTCCCGGCGGGTTGCTGATCGTCCAGCGCCGGGGCGTGGTTCTGCTTGCTGAGTTTCTGACCCTCGGCATTGAGAATAACCGGGATATGCAGCCAGCGCGGCGGGGTTGCGCCCAACGCCCGGTAAATCTGCTGTTGCTGGGCTGTCATGTCCAGCAGGTCGGACCCCCTTACCACGTCGGTAATACCCTGATCGATATCGTCCACCACTACGGCCAGCTGGTACGCGTAGAAGCCCTCCTTACGAAGAATCACCGGGTCATCCACCTCGGCGGTGACCGGTTGAACCTGCGGACCCAGCAGGTCGTCTGACCAGTGGCAGGTTTCATCCTGAAGGGCGAAACGAATTGCATAAGGGCGGTCTGCTGGCGGGCGGTTACCGTCACGGCAATGGTCCGGATGCCGGCCATGATGCTGTTTCAGCTGTTTTCGGGAGCAGCCGCAGCGGTAGGCCGACCGGGTTGTCAGCAGTTGATGGATGGCGGTCTGATAGACATCGTGCCGCTGTGACTGGAAGCGCACGGGTTCGTCTGGCTGCAGTCCGTGGCAGTCGAGGCTGTGGAGAATGCTGTCTGTGGCTTCCGGGCTCTCCCGCAGGGGATCAAGGTCTTCAATGCGGACCAGCCACTGGCCCCGTCGGGTCCTGGCTTCCAGATAGCTGGCCAGAGCGGTCACCAGGGAGCCAAAGTGCAACGGACCTGTGGGGGAGGGGGCGAACCGACCGCGGTAAGGAATATCAGCCATAGCAATCAGCTGACCGGCCTGCTATTGCTATCAGGCCGGTTGATCTGACTATGGTCCGGCTCAGATGCCGGTCTGACGCTCGCGGATTTCCGCCAGGGTCTTGCAGTCAATGCACAGAGTGGCCGTCGGACGTGCTTCCAGGCGGCGAATGCCGATTTCCACACCGCATTGGTCACAAAAACCGTAGTCGTCCTTGTCAATGCGATCGATGGTCTGGTCGATTTTCTTGATTAACTTTCGCTCACGGTCGCGGGTGCGCAGTTCCAGGCTGAATTCTTCTTCCTGGGTTGCGCGGTCGCTTGGATCCGCGTAATTTGCGGCGTCTTCCTGCATGTGGTGCATGGTGCGGTCCACTTCTTCCATCAGTTCCTGCTTCCATCGCAGCAACAGATTCTTGAAGTGCTCCAGCATTTCAGCACTCATGTACTCTTCACCCTTCTTCATTTCATAAGGGGTGAAGTTGGTAAAACGTTCGCGTGGTTGTTCTGCAGTGTTTGCCATTGAACCCGGCCTCTTGTTTGTACTTCACAAGAACGCTTTGCTTTCCGCCGCGCCAGCCTTGGCTGCGCGGTTTAACCCTGGATGAAGCATTCGTCCTGAAACGGGAATTTGCGGAAAATAGCAGATAAGTCACAGGGGTGCCAGCCTTGTGATCAGACTTTCACACGGAGACCTCCATGAACTTCCCCCAACCCTTGATTAAAGGCAAATTGATTCGACGTTACAAGCGTTTTCTGGCGGATGTGCTGCTGGAGGATGGCTCAGAGGTAGTGGCCCATTGCCCGAACACAGGCTCCATGCTGGGCTGCCAGCCGGATAATGCGCGGGTTTGGCTGAGTGAGAGTGACAACCCGAAGCGGAAGCTTCGTTACACCTGGGAGTTGGTGGAAGCCGCGCCCGGGGTTCTGGCCTGCATCAATACCGCGCGCCCCAATGCCCAGGCGAGAGAGGCCATTGAGGCCGGTCGGGTGAAGGAGTTGTCAGGCTATGATAGCTGCCGGGGTGAAGTCCGTTACGGGGCTGAGAAAAGCCGTATTGATCTCCACTTGTCGGGGCACGAAGCGCTCGCCGATGCCTGGGTCGAGGTCAAGAACGTCACTCTGTGTGACGACGGCTCGGGTTTTTTTCCGGATGCCGTGACCACGCGGGGGCAGAAACACCTGCGGGAACTGATGGCGCAAGTGGCGGTGGGGGATCGTGCGGTCTTGCTGTTCGTGGTCAACCATACCGGGATCGGGTCGGTGCGTCCGGCGGACCATATTGATGCCACCTATGGGGCGTTGCTCAGAGAGGCGGTCAGCGCGGGCGTGGAAGTGCTCGCTTACCGTGCGGATCTGGGCAATGAGGCGGGGCCCACCGGCAGGCTGGCACTGACCAGCCCTGTGCCCGTTATTCTGGACGCCTGACCAGAATATCGTCACCGGTTTCGGTCACCTCCAGGGGGATCAATGCGTCCCCCTGGCAGGGACCGGCGATGCACTCACCGCTGTCTGGCAGGAACAGGGCACCATGGGTGGCGCACTGAATAAAGCAGTTATCCGCATCCATGAAACGACCGGGCATCCAGTTCAGTTCAATGCCCAGGTGTGGGCAGCGGTTGAGATAACCGTAAACCTTGCCGCTGCGGCGGAACACAAAGCCCCGCAGGTCCGTCGTTTGTTGATCAGGATTGCCCTTGGCGAGTGTGAACTCGACACACTCGCCCTCCCTGAGTTCGGCCGGGTGGCAAACCCGTTGCCATGATGGAGGGCTGGTCATCCCAGCCCGAAGTGCTGACGTATCCGGTCAGCAACCGCCTCGGCAACGTGCTCCTGATCGGTGTGGAGGTGGATGGTGTGGGTTTTTTCCTCGGTCGTCAGCGGTTCAAACCAGGTTTGCTGGGCGTCGAGGAGTTCTTCGGTGGCTTCTGAGGCGTCGCCGGAGCGTTTACGAATCCACTCTCTGCGCAGATCTTCCGGGGCTTCACAATGGATCAGCGCGAACGGAACCCCCTGGTTTTCCGCCACATCCGCCAGTAGTGTCCGCTCACTCTGTTTCAGGGAGGCGGCGTCCACGATGACCGGAAGGCCGGCGCCAAGCAGGTTGCTGGCGATGTCGGCGAGCCGTTGATAGGTCTTCCCGGTGGCTTCTGGCGTGTAGATATTGCCGCCGGCGGGTGATTTGCTCTGATCCAGCGGCCCCAGGCCAAACAGCCGCTTGCGCTCGACATCCGATCGCAAGCGGATCAGTCCGAGTTCCTCTGCCATTGCCGCACTGACGCAGGTTTTGCCGCTGGCAGACAGCCCGGTTGTTGCCAGCATGTAAGGATTGGGAATGACGCTGTAGCTTTCCGCCAGTTGGGCGTAGTCCTGATAACGCTGCATGAGCCCGGCTTTTTCGGCTTCCGAGAGCGAGGGGTTGCCCAGGGTGAACAGCGCGATCTTGGCCCGGACCATGGCGCGGTAGGCCTTGTACAGGGGCAGCAGGGGCAGGGCCCCGAAGTCGTCCCGGTATTCCAGATAGGTGTTCAGCACCAGATTCGCCAATGCCGGCTCGCGGCGGGATTCCAGGTCCATCAGCAGGAACGCCAGGTCATTGATGACATCAATCCAGCGGAAGGGCTCATTGAACTCGATGCAGTCGAAGACGGTAACCTCGCCGTTGAATACGGTGATGTTGGAGAGGTGGAGGTCACCGTGGCATTCGCGGACAAACCCGTTCTCCCGTCGGCTGGCAATCAGCTCCCGCTGGCGTTCGAAGGTGGTGCGCGTCCACTCTTCCAGATTGTCCAGCTGTTGCAGCAATGCCTTGTCATCAAGCAGGGGGCGGATCTGGTCAAAATTTTCCTGCATGGCGGCATAAACCGCCTCCGGCGTACCCAGGGGTTTGTCGTTGCCCACTGTCGGTAACTGTTCGTGGAACCCGGCGGCCTGCCGGGCCAGGCTGGTCAGCAGCTCCGGTGTCAGCGCGCCTCTTTCCTGGCGAACATCGAACAGCTCGTTCTGGTCGAACTGGTGCATGCGGATGGCATATTCGAACGCCTCCCCTTCGCCTCCGATTTGCGGATTGTCCGGGGTGCCGGTGATCGGCACTACGTCCAGGTAAAGGCTTTCCGCGAGGCGGGAATTCAGTCTCAGCTCTTCTTCGCAAAAATGCTTGCGGCGGTCCAGCGTGGAGAAATCGAGAAAGCCGAAATCCATGGGCTTCTTGATCTTGTAGGCATAATCGCCAGTCAGGATGACCTGGGAGATGTGAGTCTCGAAAACCTGGAATTCCTTGACCGGATGGTCGTACAGCGCCTCATTCTGTAACGCCAGAATCAGGTCGTTGGTGTTGGTGTCGCTCAAAGCTCTCTCCTCGCATTCCCTGAACTTGTTGATTTTGCTTGGACCCATCATAACGGGCAGATTACAGAAATAACACATGGATAACCTGCCTTCCGGGTGGATGCTTTCGTTATAATCGCGCCATGAAAAAAACATCACCCCCAAAAAAGTCTGCGAAGAAAAAATCCGGTAAGGGCGGTTCTGCAAAGCGGCCCTGGTTCTGGCGCCTGTTCTGGCGCATCTCACTGACCGGGCTGGTATTGCTTGCCGGCTGGATGGTGTACCTGGATGCGGTGGTCACTTCCCGCTTCGAGGGACGGCGGTTTGAGGTACCCTCCCGGGTCTATGCCCGTCCCCTGGAGCTTTATGACGGCGCCAGTATCAGTTCCGGCGACCTCCAGCGCGAGCTGGAATTGTCGGGGTTCCGCAAGGGCGACGGCACCAGGCCCGGAACCTACAGCCGTAATGGCGGCCGTTTCCTGATCAGCTCCCGTGGCTTCCTGTTTGCCGATGGCCTGGCGCCCCGGCGCCGGCTGGCGTTAACGATCTACGGGGATCAGGTTCAGGATTTCCGGGTGGTGTCCGGCGAGAATTCCCCCATCGTCCGTCTCGAGCCTGCCCAGATCGGCGGTATCTATCCCGCTCACAAGGAAGACCGGGTGCTGGTGCAGCTGGATGAGGTGCCCGGGCTGGTCAAGGAAGCGCTGCTGACAATTGAGGATCGCGGGTTTTATGATCATTACGGTGTCGCACCGCTGTCCATTGCCCGTGCCATGATGGTCAATCTCCAGGCCGGTCAGATTGTTCAGGGTGGAAGCACGCTGACCCAGCAACTGGTCAAGAATTTCTTCCTGACCCGGGAGCAGACCCTGATCCGCAAAGGTAACGAAGCGTTGATGTCTGTGCTCCTGGAGCTGCACTACGAAAAAGACGATATTCTTGAAACCTACCTGAACGAGGTGTACCTGGGGCAGGCGGGGACCCGCAGCATCCACGGGTTCGGACTGGCCAGCCAGTTCTATTTCGGGGAGTCGATCCGGGATCTGGGATTGCATCAGTCTGCGCTGCTGGTGGCCATGGTCAAAGGGCCGAGCTACTACAACCCGCGCCGTCACCCGGAACGGGCCATGGAACGCCGGAACCTGGTTATCGATGTGATGGCAGAGGAAGGCATTGTCAGCGAGTCCGAAGCGAACCAGGCGAAAGCCCGGCCGCTGGGGGTCAGTGAGAAACCGTCGTATTCGGAAAACCGTTATCCGGCGTACATCGATCTGGTCCGCCGTCACTTGGCGCGGGATTACAAAGAAGAGGACCTGCAAAGCGAGGGGCTGAGAATCTTTACCACTCTGAACCCCGGGATCCAGAATGCCGCCGAGTTCGCCGTGGAAGACATGCTGTCCCGAATGGATTCGGGGTCGAGCGACACCACCCTGGAATCCGCCATGGTTGTTACCTCCCGTGACAGCGGGGAGGTGCTGGCGATGGTGGGTGGTCGCGATCCCCAGTTTGCCGGTTTCAACCGGGCACTGGATGCGCGGCGTCCGATCGGCTCACTGGTCAAGCCGTTCATCTATCTGACGGCCCTGAAGAATCCGGAACGCTATACGCTGATCTCGCCAGTGGAAGACAAGAAGTTTTCCCTGGTCTTCGACGATGATCGTCGCTGGGAGCCCGATAACTACGATCGCAAGGAACGCGGTGAGGTTCCGCTGCACGAGGCCCTGTCCCATTCCTATAACCTGCCGACAGTGAGGGTTGGCCTTGACGTAGGGGTGGATTCGGTCCGGGATACCCTTCAGGATTTCGGTGTGACCAGCCCGATATCCCAGTATCCCTCCATGCTGCTGGGGTCTGTGTCCATGACACCGGTGACCGTGGCACAGATCTACCAGGGGCTGGCGACCTCCGGCTTCAATACGCCACTGCGGACCATCCGCCAGGTTACGGATGCCGGTGGTGAAGCCTTGTCCCGCTACAGTCTGGAGGTGGATCAGGTGGCGGACCCGGCGGCCGTTCACCTCGTACAGTACGCGATGCAGGAAACCATGCAGGAAGGGACTGGGCGTTCGGTGTACCGTTTCGTGCCACAACAGCTGAGCCTGGCAGGAAAGACCGGTACCACGGATGATGGCCGGGATTCCTGGTTTGCCGGCTTCAGCGGCGATCTGATGGCGGTTACCTGGGTGGGGCGCGACGATAATGGCCCGACATCCCTGACAGGGGCGACCGGTGCCTTGCCTGTGTGGGCAAGGTTCATGTCACAGGTGCCCCAGCATGGCTTTTCCCCGGTGGTACCGGATGGTGTGGATTACCACTGGGTCAACACACAACGGCAGGCTCTGAGTGATGAGCACTGCGACAATGCACGCCTGGTTCCGTTTATGACCGGTAGCGAGCCTGACCAGCAGGTCTCCTGCTCAGGCAATCTGGAGCGGCGGATCCGAGGCTGGTTTGAAGGACTTTTCCAATGAACACAACAACCCTGAGAAATGCCGGTTTGCTGGCGTTGACGCTGGCGGTCGCCGGATGTGCCTCGCCCGGCGGTTCCATATACGTCCCGGCGGGTGGCTCCTCCCGCGATGTGGAGGAAGCCCCTGAGCCGCCTCGCACGTCTCCGAGGGAAGAGGAGACCCGCACCGAGCGCAAGAGTGAGCAGCCACCAGAGCCGGCGCCGGAACCGGACCGGCGCACAAGTTCACCGAGCTATCAGGACTCCGGTGACCAATTGTCTCCGGCGGCACAAAGCCTGATCAGGCAGGCCGATGGCTACCTGGCGCAAGGAGATGCCGCGGCGGCGGTGGCGCAGCTCGAACGTGCCCAGCGAATTGCACCACGCTCAGCGGAAGTGTACTTCAAGCTCTCCGAAGCTTATGTCGCCCTGGACCAGCTTGGTTCCGCCGAGCAGTTTACGCTTAAGGGGCTGTCTCTGGCGGGGAATGATGCCCGGCTGCAGCGGGCCGGATGGCTGTTACTGGCGGATATCCGCAGGGCCCGGGGAAATGTTGCGGGTGCGGACCAGGCGGAAGATAGGGCTGGGGCTCTCTAAAAAATACTGGCATTAAAAAACCCCGCCTTGGCGGGGTTTTTTGTGTCAGGTTATTCGAAGTCGGCAGTTGTTTCTGTATCCGCTTCAACCGTCACGTCCTGTGGGTCAACGAACGTCAGATCTTCATCAACCTCGTTGTCGTCGGCTGAGCAGGAATAACTGACGGTGTAATTACCTTCGGTGAGAAATGCTGCCTTGTAGGTATAGGTGCCGGGGTTGTCCTCGTCAGATACCGGGACTGCCACGAGAGGTTCGTTCTCACTTCCCAGGTCATCCGGGGTGGCGTCTGATCCTTCATAGACGTAAACCATGCCAGAGTATGTATTATCCGCACATTCGGTCTGAATGACCGTCGATGCGTCAACAGTGCCTGCAATGGACCCAACCTCCAGGTTGTTCACCAAACGCAGGGCGGGTCTCAGCATGTAGTCAGCCAGGGCCTGTCCTGCAGGATTGACGATAGCTTTCTGGACGTCAAAGTCGATGGTGAAGTCGGTGCTGGTATCGGCCGCCACAACAAACTCGCCCTGCAGCTTGAGGCCGCTCTGTTCGCCAGAGGGTACGGCCAGCGTAAGCGGGGCGTCAGGATTGTCGACAAGGGTCACGAAAGAATTTTCGGTATCAACAATCAGGCGCAGTTGCGTGTAGTTGCCCGCCACGACTTCTTCATCGGTAATGAGTGGTTCGGTGACGCCACCCTGCAAGTCCAGCAAGTTAACGGTTTCGAACCCGTCCAGCGGGAAAGAAATCCAGTCACCATCGGCAGGCTTCAGCTGGATCTCTGTAAACGCAACGGTGACGTTACTGAATTCAGTTGCCGGCGCATCCGTAAGGCCAAAGGAAACGGTGCCGGTTGCGTCGGAATCGGAACTGTCGCTGCCACAGGCAGCAACCCCTGCAGCCAGGGCAGCAACCGTAAAGAGTTTCAGAGAGCGGTTCATATAAACCTCCGTGGTCTATTGTTTTGAAAGTGCAGAACGCGGGAAACGCGCTACTTGTCACTTATTAAACGATAGGAGTGGTTACCGGGTTCCTGCATTATTGTGAACGTTTTCTCATTCTCTGGACATAAAACTCAATCGGTCGGATAAAGTCTGCGTATGACGTATCCGCTAACTGGTATAGACTTGTCGACCGACTCCAGTCAGACAACGCTTTTAAAGCAAGGGCGAGTACCTGTTTTGGCATTACTTCCTTTCCGACCTTCACAGTCAAAACGATTTGAAAAGCTGGTTCAGCCTCATTTGCAGGCCATGTACCGCTTTGCCTTTCGTCTGGCGGGGCAACAGCAGGATGCAGAGGATCTGGTCCAGGACGTCGTCGTGAAACTCTATCCCCGCCTGGATGAACTGGAAACGGTTGACCAACTGAAGCCCTGGCTGAACCGTGTGCTGTACCGACACTTTATCGACCAGGTGCGTCGCAAGGGGCGGCAGTCGGATCGCCCCCTCAGTGAAGTCGTGGACGCGGAAAACCAGTCGGCCTATCTGGAGAGTTTTGCGTCGGATGACGCAGGGCCGGAGGCGCAGCTGGATATCAGTCGCCTTGGCCCCGTCCTGGATCAGGTCATGGCGACCCTGGCCCCGGACCAGCGCGCCCTGATCATGCTCCACGATGTCGATGGCTGGCGGCAGGAGGACATCGCAGAGGTTCTTGATATTCCACTGGGAACGGTGAAATCGCGGTTGCACCGGTGCCGTGCGGCATTGCGGGAAAAACTGCAGAGGGAACTGGAACCTTTTTCGGACATCGGACGTGTGAAAGAATGAGGTGATGGATATGTCTTGTCGTGAATACCGGGAACTCCTGGTTCCCTACCTGTTGAATGAGTTGTCTGCGGATCAGGCTGCCCGTGTGGAGCAGCATGTGGCGGGCTGTACTGATTGTGCGACAGGACTGGCCAATGAAAAGGTGCTGCAGTCGACCTTTGCTGATCGTTATGCCATTCCGGATCCATCACCGGATTTTGAGACCCGGGTATTGGCTGCTGCCAGCGCCCGCGCCAACGGAGGATCCGTTCACCGTGGCTGGAGTACCCCAGTGGTTGGTGGCGCTATCGCCGCTGCATTGGCACTGGGTATAGCCCTGGGGGTGGGTTTAAAACCGGGTGCGGACACATCTCAGCCTGCAGTCGCGACTACTCAGCAGGAAGTTTCTGAACCGTCGGTCAGCGCCTCTTCGGTGGCCAGTGAACCGGTGATCCAGACGGTGCGCCTGGCCTTCAGTTCAGGACAGCCGCTTGAGGATGTGACGCTGACGCTGGAGTTGCCTGCGAATGTCGAGCTGGCAACGTTCCCCGGCAGGCAACAGTTAAGCTGGAAAGTCGATCTGGAGCAGGGCGAGAATGTTCTGGCATTGCCGCTCAGGGTGCTGTTCCCCGGGACCGGGGACCTGGTGGCGCACATTGACGATGGCCAGCGCCAGAAAACCTTCAGGGCAGCGATTCCCGGTCAGACCAGGGCAGATAAAACGGAGCCAGCATCATGACAACGCACGACAGGCAGTGGTTAAAGCCGGCACTGATGTGCCTGGTGGCGCTACTTGCATCGCCAGCAGTGGCTCAGGCCAGGGATGATCTGGATGTGACCATGAGAATGGTCGTGGATGACGAAGAGTTGACCAACTCAGTCGTTCGGGAGATTGAACTGCCCGAGCCCATGGCAGCAGGGAAAACGGATCGTCGGGGAGCGCGTGAGGTTCCTGACCGTCCGGAAAGACCGGATATTGAAACCGCTCTGGACGCCATGGAACGTGGCCAGGAAATTGGTGAGTCGGCTTCCGAAAGGGCGAGTGAGGCGCGAGAGATCATTGACTCTGAGCGCCCTGGAAATGATGGACTTCTGGACTCGTTACCCGACAGCGATGACATCACCGACCTGCCGGAGACGGGTGATGTAACCGATGGTGCCGGTGACCTGCTGGAGGATGCCGGCGATAAGCTTGATAACGACAACCTCGAGCTGTAACCGATCCTTCGATAGAACAGGAATCTTCCCCTGTACTGGTGTGAATCAGTGCAGTCTTCCGGCAGTACACTTTTTTCCTGCCTCTCCTTGTTATACTCTCCTGAATTAACGTCGGCGATACTGGCCTTGAACTCAGGGCCGCCGGTGAACGTTTTCCTCAGGCTCCGGAGAGATCTGTTTGCAGGCTGCAGTTCGGCTTCCCACCCTATCTTGCTTGTTGCTGATAGCGACCATTTCTGCTCCGGCAGCTGCCTCCGATACTCCCGGGGAACGGATGGCTGTTGGTATTGAACACTTCCAGAGCGGAGATCTTGAGTCGGCCAGAAATGCGTTTGAAAGCGCACGGGCGGCAGGGCTTGAGAGCCATTCCCTGCTGTACAACCTCGGTGTGGTGTATTACCGGCTGGGTGAATACGACCTGGCCGAAGACGCCTTTTCTGCGCTGCTTGAAACCGCCAACAAAGCACTGGCGGAATATAACCTGGGGCTGGTAGCCAAGGCCGCGGGGGATTTGGAGGCTGCCAACACGTGGTTCGTCCGCGCGTCGGCGGAGTCTTCTCCCGAGAAAATCCGGGCGCTGGCCGCTATCCAGCTTCAGGAGGCAGAAGAAACCGTATCGCCCGCCCACCCCCCGATGCCCTGGATGGGCTATGTGTCCCTGGCGGGGGGCTACGATGACAACATCGCCAGTGTGCCGGAGTCCGGGAGCTCCGGTCGCGAAGGCGGCTTTGGTGAGTTGCTGGCGGCAGGGTCAGCAGATGTCTATCAGTCCGGCGACTCGGTTATTCGGCTGGAAGGCGCGGCATATTCTCGCCAATATCCTTCAGAGTCCGGGTTCGATACCGACCTTCTCCAGTTCGGAGCTGGCTGGCTGACGAGCCTGGGGCCGGGCAGGGCAGGCGTCACCGCTGGTATCAGCCAGTCCTGGTTTGATTCTGATGCTCTTGAGCGTACCTATCGACTGGATCTCTCCTATCGGCTTGACCAGTGTCCCTATGCAGGCGCCAGCTCGCGGTGTCAGGCATCGGTGTCTTCCGGATATGTTGAAGGCGGTGACGGGTTTGAGGCCTATGACGGGCAGTGGTATCAGGCCCGCCTGAAAGGGCGTAAGGATTACACCCACTGGCGCATCGATGCCCAGTATCGCTGGGATCTGAATAGCCGAGAGGACCTGGAAGCGGGAGAACAGTTTATAAGCGTGTCTCCACAGCGGCACATGGCAGAGTTAACACTCCGCTATAAGGTGTCGCAACGCTGGAGCCTCGGTGTTGAAGGCAGCTACCGTCACAGCCGCTATGCGGATCCCCATCGCCTGTTCAGCTCACAGGGCGTTCTGGAAACCGAGCGGCGGATCGACAAGCGCACGCAGGGTACCCTGTTGACGGAATACGCCTTGAGTAACCACTGGTTCGTTCGGGGCGAATGGATGTTCAGGGATAATCAGAGCAGCCTTGCTCGCTATGACTACCGTCGGCAGACGGCTTTGGTGGGGATTGAAGGCGTGTTCTGAACCCCGGTGGCCGAGTTCACCACCGGGGTAGTGCTGCTTTTTTATAGCCCGGCGTTTTTCAACCGGTTGGCGTGTTGCTGGAACACGGCCTTCGGATCAGTTTCGAACAGGCTGTGCAGTCCCAGGGTCTGATTGACCTCATCCAGATGGTTCATGAAGTAATTGTCGCGGATGACCTTGCCAAAGTGGTTACTGCAGCGCCCCACCAGGCCGTCGTTGTCACTGAATGCGAAGGCCAGGCTAGTGGTGCCGAGCAGGGCATCGGACAGGTCCAGGGCGTTGGTCAGAACGCCGGTGCCGCCCCAGGAATAGAAACGCACCCCATTGGCGGAATACGCGCCCTCACCGCAGGCAGTGGACGGAACGCCGGCTGGTGCAAAGTTGTTGAATTCAGCACTTCCCTGGGTTGTCAGTGAATACAGGCTGGCGCCCATATCCTGGTCGTAGCCGCCGCCTGACAACAAATCTATGAGACCGCCCAGCGCATTGCCCAATGTGGCGCCCGGGCCTTCGGCCGGAGAGCCGACAATCAGGTCGGCAACCGGAGAGCCCTTATGGGGCGAGCCCACGGAGGTGACGGAAGCGACCAGATCCGGTCGTACATGGGCGACGTACCGGGCGGTTGGGCCGCCGTGGCTGTGGCCGACCAGGTTGACCTTGCCATGAACTGCCGCAATGGCCTCAACCTGAGGCAAGAGCGCTTCGCCGCGGGCAATCGTGCTGTCCAGGGCCGGTACCTGGGTGGTGTAGACGTCAGCGCCGTATTTGCGCAAATCTTCAGCAACACCGTACCAGTAATCAACTCCGGCAATGGAGTCAAAGCCAAACATTCCGTGTACCAGAACAACGGGGTATTGGGTATCGGTGTAGTTGGATGGAGTAGAGTCCCACCATGCGAGGGTGGGCGCGGACCATGCGAGAACACACAGCATAGCTGCTGCTTTGAGCCATTGTTTCATTGTTGTACCTACATTTGTTGTTGTTTAATTGATCATCTCGTATGAGATTTGCACATACTTTGATCATGTAGGTATCAAGTCAATGTCCGGGGCGGGTGTTGTGGCCAGAAAGGGCTGGATTTGTGAGGGGGGTCACGGGCGTGGCCCCGGATGACAAGCGAAAGGGGCTTGTCATCCGGGTGCGGGTTTACAGTGTCTTTATGACGCGTTTTGCCGCGGCGATGGTGTGATCAATGTCATCCTGTGACAAGGCAGCGTTGGTAAACCCGGCTTCAAATGCGGAGGGAGCCAGATAGACGCCTTCTTTCAGCATACCCTGGAAGAAGGCCTTGAAGCGCTCCACATCACACGCCATGACTTCGTCAAAACGGGTGATGGCCGGTGCGTCGGTGAAGAAGAATCCAAACATGGCGCCCGCGCTCTGAACCGTCAGAGGAATGCCGGCTTCATCCGCGGCTTCCTTGAGCCCGTCACGCACGGCATTGGTTTTCTCGGTCAGCTGGTCATAGAAGCCCGGTTCGGAAATCGCGTTCAGCGTGGTCAGCCCCGCACACATGGCCAGCGGGTTACCGCTCAGGGTTCCGGCCTGGTACACCGGGCCTAGAGGGGAAATATGCTCCATGATCTCCCGCTTGCCGCCAAAGGCGCCCACCGGCAGACCGCCACCAATGACCTTTCCCAGGGCAGTCAGATCCGGGGTGATGCCGTAGTATCCCTGTGCACCGCCCAGTGATACGCGGAAGCCAGTCATTACTTCATCGAAAATCAGTACCGTGCCGTGTTCATCACAAACCTCGCGCAGTGCTTCCAGGAAACCCGGAGCCGGCGGAATGCAGTTCATGTTGCCGGCAACCGGCTCCACAATAATGGCGGCGATTTCATCACCCATCCTGGCAAAGGTTTCCCGCACGTTGTCGATATCGTTGTAGGTCAGCGTCAGGGTGTGCTCGGCAAGGCTGGCGGGAATGCCTGGGGAATTGGGTACGCCAAGGGTCAGGGCGCCTGAACCGGCCTTGACCAGCAGGGAATCCACATGGCCGTGGTAACAACCCTCGAATTTGACGATTTTGTCCCGGCCGGTGTAGCCCCGAGCCAGGCGGATGGCGCTCATGGTTGCCTCGGTACCGGAGTTCACCATGCGCACAAGATCAATGGAGGGGACCAGTTCGCACACCTTCTTGGCCATTTCAGTTTCAATGGCGGTAGGCGCGCCGTAGCCGACACCGAGGTCAATCTGGGTGTGGAGTGCGTCCTTGATCAGCTTGCTGGAGTGGCCGAGGATCATGGGCCCCCAGGAACCGATGTAATCGATATAGCGCTTATCATCCTCGTCGTAGAGGTAGGCGCCCTCGGCATGCTTGAAGAAAATGGGCGTGCCGCCCACGCCCCGGAATGCCCGCACCGGAGAATTAACGCCGCCGGGGATGTATTTCTGGGCCTCGGCAAAGAGGGTTTCGGAGTGAGTCATGGTTTCAGGGCTCCTGAATATTTGAAAATGTGTCGTGAGTTGTCGTCCGGGACTGGAACAGCGGGTGGTGGGCGGCAAACAGTCGCGCGAATGCTTGCGCCTGTTGTTCCGTGTGTTCAGGGCTTCCGCCGAACAACCCGCCGACGACAGCCAGCATATCCGCCCCGGCCTTGATAAGATCACCCCCGTTCAGGGTAGTAATGCCGCCAATGGCGGTCAGTGGTCGCTGGTACTGGCGGGCTTCCGCCAGAATCGACAGCTCCGCAGGCGGTGCATCGGGTTTGGTTGTTGATCCGAAAAAACGCCCGAAAGCGAGGTAGTCCGCGCCCTCCCCAGAGGCTTTCGCGGCCAGCGCCACATCACCGTGGCAGGTAGCGCCAATGATAGCGCCGTCGCCGAGTTTTTTTCTGGCGTCCAGAAGCGAGCCATCGGTCTGGCCCAGATGAACGCCGTCTGCGCCCACACGCTGCGCCAAGTCGGGATCGTCATTGATGATCAGGGGCACGCCCGCGTTGCGGCAAGCCGCGACGAGGCGACGGGCCTGGTTCAGTCGAGTCACCGCTGAGCTGTGTTTGTCGCGGTACTGGACCAGTACCGCTCCCCCGCTCAGTGCAGCTTCCACCGCCGGCAGCAGTTTGTCCTCCGGCAGCAGATCGCTGTCGGTAATGGCGTAAAGGCCGGGTGTGAGGCGCTTCGGAAAGGGAGTGGTTGTCATGACCTCAGCGCTCCCAGGGAATGCCGCGATCCGGTACCGGCTGGCCGCGACCAACCTCCAGGGCATGGAGTATGGCGTGGTTGACGAAATTCTGTGCCTGGGATATCGCAGCCCGCTGGGACAGGCCCGCGGCGCGACCAGCGGCAATGGCAGCCGCCAGGGTACACCCGGTGCCGTGATATTCCCCGCCAACCCGGTCAATCTGCCATTGCAGGGGATCGGCATGGTGAGTGAAGAGGGTATTGGTGATCTGCGGGCCCTCGCCGTGACCGCCGGTGGCCAGAACCGATTGGCAACCTGCTGCCATCAGCGTCTGCGCGGCTCGGGCCGGGTCATCGCTGTCGCCAAGCATGGCCAGCTCAATCCCGTTGGGGGTAATCATCTCTGCACAGTTGAACAGGCGTTCCTTCATTGCCTGGATCAAAGCGGCGTCTGCCAGGTCGCCGCCTCCGGCGGCTTTGATAACCGGATCGGTAATCACGGGGATGTCGGCGTTCCGGTGCAGAAATTCCACCAGAATATCAACGATATCGGCATTGCCCAGGGCGCCGGTTTTAATGGCGTGAATGGGGGCGTCCGCAGACACGCAGTCCAGTTGCCTGCGAATCAGGTCTGCATCAACAGCGCTGGCGTCGTAGACGTTGCGGGTATCCTGAACGGTCAGGCAGGTCAGGATCGGCAACGGATGGCAGCCCAGTGCGGTGACGGCCTGAATGTCGGCCTGGATGCCGGCCCCTCCTGACGGGTCAAGGCCGGACAGGATCAGTACTTGGGGACGAGTGTAGCGTTTTATGGCTCTGCTCCTCAGAATGGTTTGACAACGGCCAGGATGACCACGGCTACCAGTACCAACACCGGCAGTTCGTTGAACCAGCGATAAAATACATGGCCCCGGGTGTTCCGGTCATCCCGGAAAACCTTGACCAGGTGGCCGCAGTAAAAGTGGTAGGCAATCAGCAGCGCGACCAGTGTTAGTTTGGCATGCATCCAGCCCTGACTGAAATAACCGGAAACATTGTAACTGATCAGCCAGATGCCAAAAACGAGAGTGGCAATCATCGATGGGGTGGTGATGCCCCGGTACAGCTTTCGTTCCATGATCTTGAAACGCTCACGCCCGGGCTGATCCTCGCAGGCAGCGTGGTACACGAACAGCCGTGGCAGGTAGAAGATGCCGGCGAACCAGCAGACCAGGGATATAATGTGGAGGGCCTTGACCCAGAGCATCGCTTAACTCCGTCGGTATTGGTAATAACTTTCAATGTCGGATTTCAGCACGATGCCGTATACGCGCTGAATCATCGGGGCAACGTGGCGCTGCACGTACAGTGCTTCCGCGTTGGTGCTGTCGAATTCATCCAGCGCCTCTTCCAGGGTGGCCTGGTATTGTACCGGGGCAACATCCCGGCGGTTGGCGGGAATTTCCATCAGGTCGATGGTCTCCGGCAGTTTTGCTTCCTTTTCTTCGGCCAGCTCTTCGGCATCTTCGATATAGCGGGCAAGGTCTACGGCGGGGAGCAATGCGGTGGGCCCGCTGCTGCCTTCCACGACCAGCCATTTGGGTTCTGATTTCAGTATCTTGCGAGCTTCGTCCGTCGACAGGTGTCTTTCCGTACGTAAAATGCTGCGGTCCATGATGGCGCCGACGGAAACCCGTCTCAGGGCCTGGATGACGGGGGAATTCTGATAGCTGAGCCCCTGATTCTTCAGGATGGTCAGGAACAGGGATTTCTTGCCGAATGCTTCGCTGGTCACCAGGCTGGCAGTGGTGATAATCAGCATGCCGGGTAGCATGATGTGCGGATTTCGCGTGAGCTCCATCAGTGCCATCAACGCTGCCAGCGGCGCCTGCAATACCGCGCCCATCATGGCTCCCATGCCCAGCATGGCGTAGAAGCCGACGGAGGATGCGGTCTCTGGCGCAATCTGGGCGCCAATCAGTCCCATTGCGCCACCCAGGGTGGCTCCCATAAAAATGGTGGGGCCAATGACGCCGCTGGGCATTCCGAGTCCAATGGTCAATGAGGTGATCATCAGTTTGGCGATGCCTGCCCCCAGAAGTAACCAGAACGTCAGGTGACCGTGGATGGCGAGGTCGACAGTATCGTAGCCGATGCCCATCACTTCCGGAATCAGCAACGCGAATGGCACCATCAACAGGCCGCATACCGCGAGGCGCAGTAGTACCGGGCGATGGTGGTAGCGGCCCATGGTGTCGACCAACTGGATGAAGACGGCGGCGGCTACGCCAATAATGATGGCGATGACAAGAATCCAGGGGATTTCCATCAGGGAATTCATGGTCAGGGCGGGCACACTGAATGCCGGCTCCGATCCGTAGATCGCCTGCGAGACAATTGCCGCACTGACCGCGGCGAGAATAATCGGTGTAAATCCGGCGATGGTGTACTCCATCATGACCACTTCCATGGCGAAGATGACGCCTGAAATCGGCGTGTTGAAAGAGGCGGATATCGCCGCTGCACAACCGCAGGCCACGAGAGTTCTGATGCTGTTGTTTGGTAGCCTCATCCACTGCCCCATCAGGCTGGAAAAGGCGGCTCCAAGGTGTACGGCCGGGCCTTCACGGCCAGCGGATTGCCCGGTTACCACGGTGCTCACACCGGTGATGAACTGAACCATGGCGCTGCGAACGGAAATATAACCCTGGTGATAATTCAGGCGCTCCATGACGTGTACTATGCCCACCTTGCGGTCGTGGGTGGCCAGGCGGTGAAGAAACAGGCCAAGCGCCAGAGCGCCTGTCAGCGGGAGTAGTCCACGGGTCAGAAGGTCGAGTTCCTCGAAGGATTCCGACCCTTCGCCCGGGAGGAAATATTCGAGCGGCCATTCAATGGCAAGACGGAATACCAGGATGACGCCCCCGGTGATCAGCCCCGAAAGCAGTCCCAGTACAGCCAGCTGCGGCAACGCATCCACGCCGGAGAGCCTGCGGCGGAATACGGGAATCAGGTGATCGGTAATCTGGTGCCAGATCTTTCGCATGAACGCCGGAGTTCCGGTTGAGGGTGGATCGTTGGGTTATTGTAACGGTCGCCTGTCGGGCTGCAATAAGTCGTTGGTTTATCATGTTAGACTAGTAGGGAACACATGACTCGTATTTTGCGGAACCGATTGAGGCTGGAGTAACAGGTGATAAAAGTAGGCATTGTAGGCGGAACCGGTTACACCGGTGTAGAGCTTTTAAGAATTCTGGCGGTCCATCCTGAGGCAACGGTGAGCTGTATCACTTCCCGTTCGGAAGCTGGCCTCCCGGTTGCAGAGATGTACCCCAATCTTCGTGGTTATTACGACCTGACGTTCTCTGAGCCGGATATAGACATTCTCTCTGCCTGTGACCTGGTATTTTTCGCGACACCCCATGGTGTGGCCATGCGCATGATGCCCGAGTTGATGGCTGCGGGGACCCGGGTTGTTGATTTGTCCGCCGATTTTCGCCTGCGGGATCTGGACGTATGGGCCAATTGGTATGGCATGCCCCACGAAAGCCCGGAATGGGCTGCGAAGGCTGTTTATGGCCTTCCCGAGGTGGTGCGGGACGAAGTACGCGATGCGCAACTGGTGGCGAACCCGGGCTGTTACCCGACGGCCGTCCAGTTGGGCTTCCTGCCGCTGCTGGAGAATGATCTGGTGGATCCATCACGGCTGATTGCCGATGCCAAATCCGGTGCCAGTGGTGGCGGTCGTCAGGGCAAGATCGGCATGCTCCATGGTGAAGTCGGTGAAAGCTTCAAGGCTTATGGGGCCTCGGGACACCGGCACCTGCCGGAGATTCGTCAGGGGCTTAGTCATGCCGCCGGAAAAGACGTAGGCATCACATTCGTGCCCCACCTGGTTCCCATGGTGCGTGGCATAGAGGCAACCCTTTATGCTGAGCTGAAGAACCCTCACGATTTTGATCAGTTGCAAGCGCTTTACGAGCATCGTTTCCAGGATGAGCCTTTTGTGGATGTGATGCCATTTGGCAGTCATCCCGAAACCCGCAGCGTGCGGGGAGCAAACCATTGCCGGATGGCCTTGCATCGTCAGGAAAACAGCAACATTGTGATTGTTTCCTCCGTCATCGATAACCTGGTGAAAGGTGCTGCAGGGCAGGCGGTGCAGAACATGAATATCATGTTCGGCCTGAAAGAAACTCTCGGGCTGGAAGCGCCCGCGTTGCTGCCGTAGGAATCGCCGGTGAGTGAACCAAGAAAGCCGGCGGAAGAATATGTTGTTATCCGCCACCGACCGGGATACAGGCTAAGGCGCACCCTGATACTGCTGGTGTTTTCAGTGGTTGCCGCAGTTGGCGGATATGCTGCGGGGCTTGCCCAGGGCGGTTTCCGCTTCTCCTCCGTTGAGAACAGCCGTGACCAGCTTGAGCAGGAAGTGGAGGATCTTCGGGCAAAGTACCGTGATGCGTCCCAGCAGTTAACCAATCTGGAGCGGGGCCGCACGATTGATCAGCAGGCACTGAATCAGACTCGCAAGACCATCGTTGACCTCGAAACGCAGATTGCTTCACTGAAGGCCGACCTGACTTTCTATCAGAATATCATGGCGCCTTCGGAGACCAGTAAAGGGTTACAGGTGGACCGGTTGTCACTGCAATCGGGGCGCGACGAGAATGATTACGGCTTTAAACTTGTCCTTACCCAGGTGGGAAACAACAAGAGTTATATTTCAGGCGTTGTCGCCGTGAATGTGATTGGCATGCGTAGTGACGAGAAAGAAGTCATCGCGCTTCGTGACCTTTCCGGCGATATCGACGACCTGGGCGTAAAATTCCGCTTCCGCTACTTCCAGGATATCGAAGGCCAACTTGAGCTGCCGTCAGATTTCCAGCCAATGGAGGTGCAGGTAGTTGCCCGGTCCGAAGGCCGCAAGTCCGCACAGGCGGAGCGTACATTTAATTGGGTTGAATTAACGGAGAACTGACATGCTCGGCAAGAAAAAACAGGCACCCCGTCGTCCAACTGGGCATTTTGACACGCTGGTTTCATCGCGTACGACGGTGGAGGGGGATGTGCATTTCTCCGGCGGATTGCACGTTGATGGCCGCGTTCGTGGCAAGGTGGTCGCTGAAGAAGGTAGCGACGCAGTGCTCAGAGTCTCTGAAGTGGGCGAAATTACCGGTGATATTGTCGCGCCCCATGTGATTATCAACGGTAGCGTCAATGGCGATGTCTATGCTTCTGCTCACCTTGAACTGGCCGAAAAAGCCTCAATTAATGGCAATGTCTATTACAATCTGATCGAGATGGCGATGGGCGCCTCGGTGAATGGTAACCTGGTACACCAGCGTGAGCCGGTGGGGTTGCTGAACAGTGACACCCATAAGCATGTCGCCAGAGAAGCCGAGGAACGCCCGGATGACGTGGAAAACCGGGTGGAAACGGAATAGTTGACTGGTTTAGTCAGGAATATGATAATCGTGTGCATCACACGTACAGCAATCCGGAGGCGGACTTGAGTGTAGTTCAGCAACAAATGGCCACACCGCTGTTTCTCAGTGATAGCGCCGTGGCAAAAGTGCGCGAGCTGGTTGAGGAAGAGGGTAATTCCCAACTCAAGTTGCGGGTTTTTGTAACTGGCGGCGGTTGTTCCGGGTTTCAGTACGGTTTCTCGTTCGATGAAAGTCAGGACGAGGAGGACACCACCATCGAGAAGGATGGGGTGACGTTACTGGTGGATCCGATGAGCTATCAGTATCTGGTAGGGGCAACGGTGGAATATACCGAAGGTCTGCAGGGCTCCCAGTTTGTGGTTAGCAACCCGAATGCGAGCTCCACCTGCGGCTGTGGCAGCTCTTTCTCTATCTGATCAGGCGAAATAGACCGCCCCGAGAATTCTCTCCCTTGACGCTCCGGTTACTTCAGGCAAGTTGCCGGGGCGTTTCTCCAGAGTTTGCTTTGCCAGCCAGGCAAAGGCGACAGGCTCCACCCACTGTGGATCCAGCCCAAGATCTGCGGTCGACGCGATCGTCAGCGGGCTGCAGGTTCGTTTCAGTTCCCGCATCAAAAACGCGTTCCGTGTTCCGCCGCCACAGGTAAAAACCGTCATCCCCGGCGATTGCGGCAGTTGGCGTGCAATGGAAACCACTGTCAGTTCCAGCAGCGTACGCTGGACGTCGACGGCCGAAGCATCGCTATGCCTGTGGGCCAGGGTCTTGACCCACTCCAGGTTGAACTTCTCTTTGCCGGTGCTTTTTGGGGCCGGTCGGGAAAAATAGCCATCCGAGAGCATATCCCCGAGTAATGCCTGGTGAACAATACCTTCCTCGGCCCAGCGTCCGGCTTCATCATAGGGGCGTCCGGTTTGGTAGTGGCACCATGCGTCCAGCAGCGCGTTGGCGGGGCCGGTATCGAAACCGCTGACCTTTTGATGTCCGCCTGCCGGCAGCCAACTGATGTTGGCGATTCCGCCCAGATTGAGAATGCAGCGGTCCTCGGTCTCCGAACCGAAAAACATTTTGTGGAAAGCGGGAACAAGTGGTGCGCCCTGGCCGCCTGCCGACATGTCACGTCGGCGGAAGTCGGCCACGGTAGTGATGCCGGTGCGTTCGGCTATCAGGTTGGGGTCGCCAATTTGCAGGGAAAAGGGCGCATTGCCCCCCGGCTGGTGGCGAACGGTCTGCCCATGGCTGCCGATAGCTGCAATGTCGCCCGGGGAAGTATCGGCCTTGTCGAGAACCTGGAGAGCAGCTTTGGCAAACAGGCTGCCAACAATATGGTCCAGTTCGCCCAATTCGTCGGGCGTTCCCTGGTTCTGACTGAGCTGAGCCAGACGGTGGCGGATGTTGTCAGGGTACGGAATGCTGTGGGTGGCATGTATGACGATTCGGTCACCCGGGAACGACACCAGCACGGCATCAATGCCGTCCATGCTGGTGCCGGACATCAGTCCCAACCACGTGCTCACGGGTTACTCGTCCTGATCTTGGGCCAGTGCGAGTTGCTGGTGGCCATCGCGGTACACTTCGAACTGGGCGACCCGCTGCTCCGCAAACTGGCTGAAACGGGCCATCTCGGATTTGGGTACCGGTTTGGCATCCGGCAGATCCACCGTGCGGGAGTTTCGTGGCGCACCGTTCTTGCGGAATTCATAGTGCAGGTGTGGTCCGGTGACCATACCGGAGGAGCCAACGTAGCCAATGGTCTCTCCCTGTTTCACTCGGGAGCCGTTCCTGATGCCTTTGCCCAGGCGACTCATGTGAGCATACAGTGTGGTTATGTTATCGCCGTGAGAGAGAATCACGGTGCGACCATAGCCGCCCTTCCAGCCCGCGAAATGTACGCGGCCATTGCCGGCGGCCTTGATGGGGGTTCCGGGAGGGGCGGCATAGTCAGTGCCCTCGTGAGGTCGAACGACATCAAGAATTGGATGGCGACGTTGCATGTTAAAGGGGGAGGATACCCGTGCATTGATCGGCGTCCTCAGGAATGCCTTACGCATGCTGGAGCCATCGGGAGCATAGTAGTCGCTGTCACCATTGCTGTCGGTGTACAGCAGCGCTACGTTGTCTTCGCCCCTGTTAATAAAGCGGGCAGAAAGAATGCGGCCGGTGTCGAACTTTTCGCCGTCGAGGTAAAGTTCTTCATAGACCACCTCGAACCGGTCGCCTTTGCGAACATCGTATACAAAGTCGATGTCCCAGCCGAAGATGCCGGCCATCTCCATGGCAAGCCGGTCGCTCATCCCGGCCTCCCGGGCTGCAACATAAAGGGAGCCGTCGATAACACCGGAAGCGAAGGCGGGGCGGGCCTCGGGTTCGCGAACAATGGTTTCACCCTTGAAGCCATCTTCAACTCTGGAGATGTGAAGCGTTTCCAGTAAGCTGCGTTTCAGGTCGATGGCGGCCAGGTCGCCATTGGCATCGGTTGCGAAGGCAATGGTTTCGCCTGCATAAAGGCGTTGCAGCTTGTCTGCGTCGCCTTCGCCATGGATGACCTTCAACATGATGCCATCGTTGAATCCCGCATCACGAAACAGGGAAGACAACGTGTCCCCGGACTTGATCTTGTGTTCCTGCCAGTTCAGCTTGGGCGCCTGGTCTTCTATTGGACTGGTGATTGCCAGCTCCGCTTTCGCTGGAACTGCGCTATCGTCCGAATCTGAAGTACCGTTACTTGAGGTCGGCGTGCCTTCTTTAGGCGCAGAATTGGTGACAGGGTTGCCATTCAGGTCCAGGGAATAGGACATCCTCTTGGCCTCAACATCAGAGCTGGGGCTCATTAGAATGGCGGCCGTTACTACCACGGTGGCCGCGGCAGCAATGGTAATGTGTGTTTTGGGAAGCGTTTTCAGCACGTGTGGCACCCGTTTTAATCGGTATTCCGGTAGGTTGAACTACCTAATTAAAGCTGTTGTTAAAGTATAGTCCAACAGATTACCGCATAAAATGCGTGTGGGACAGCTCGGAACATTACAGTTACTGGTCCATTCTCCAGATTTCTGGTGGCGTCATTGCTATAATATGCCGCCCTGAATGTTCGGGTCTGCTCAAAAACTGAGCGACTCTAATGTATCAAGGGATCGGGTAACTCACAGATTTCTTTTGTAGAGGTCTGTAACTGACAGAATCTTTCTAGATAAAACTGGGGACGTGTAGTTCATGGCATCTATCGATGAGGCGTTAGCCATAATCAAGCGTGGCGTTGACGAGCTGATTCCGGAAGACGATCTGGTGGCGAAGCTGAAAGAAGGCCGCCCTCTGCGTATCAAGGCGGGGTTTGATCCCACGGCGCCCGATCTTCACCTTGGGCATACTGTCCTTATTAACAAGCTCCGGCAGTTTCAGGATCTCGGCCACGAGGTCATTTTCCTGATCGGCGACTTCACAGGCAAGATCGGTGATCCGAGTGGTAAGAGTGCTACCCGTCCTCCATTAACTGACCAGCAGGTGGCGGAAAACGCCATTACCTATAAAGAGCAGGTGTTCAAGATCCTGGATCCGGCAAAAACCCGCGTTGTTTTCAACTCCGAATGGATGGGGAAGATGACCGCAGCGGATATGATCCGGCTGGCGGGCCAATATACGGTAGCCCGGATGCTGGAGCGTGACGACTTCACCAAGCGTTACCGTGCCGAGCAGTCCATCGCCATTCACGAGTTTCTGTACCCGCTCGTTCAGGGCTACGATTCTGTAGCGCTGGAAGCTGATGTGGAGTTGGGTGGTACGGATCAGAAGTTCAATCTCCTTATGGGGCGGATCCTGCAGAAGCACTATGGGCAGCCGGCTCAGGCAATTCTGACGATGCCCATTCTGGAAGGCCTGGATGGCGTTCAGAAGATGTCCAAGTCCCTGGGGAACTATATTGGTGTTAATGACTCTCCTGGTGAAATGTACACCAAGCTGCTTTCAATGCCGGATGATTTGCTGTGGCGTTACTTCGAGCTGCTGAGCTTCCGGCCGTTGGCGGAAGTGGAAGAGTTCCATGCTGCCGTAGATGGCGGCGCTAATCCCCAGGAGTACAAGAAGCTGCTGGCGGAAGAGATCATTACCCGTTTCCATGATGCCGAAGCGGCGGCGACTGCTCACAAGTCGGCGGGCAACCGGGTTGGCCTTGGCGAGATTCCCGAAAACGTGCCAACGGTAGAGGTGTCTCTGGCGGGGCGCGGTGAACTGCACATCGTGTCGTTGCTGAAAGAGGCTAACCTGGCGAGCAATGGCAAGGCCGCGAAAGATGTGTTTGGTCGTGGGGCGGTATACATCAATGGTGAGCAGGTCACCGACGAGCGGATGTTTGTAGTCGGTGATGACTGTGTTGTCCAGGCAGGCAAGAAGAAGATCGCCCGCGTTTTGGTCAAGGATTGAACGGAATCCAGGGTTTTTGAGAAAATATCCAAAAGCTCGTTGACACCTCGCCTGAGCTCTGTAGAATGCGCATCTCTTTCGAGGGGTAAGCCACTGAGGCGGCTCCGGATTCGGAAGGCAACTGTTTGAAAGTATTGAAGAAAACGAGTTTCAAATTTCTTCAGAAAGCGGTTGACAAGGTGGCGGTTCAGTGTAGAATGCGCGCCTCGATACAGCAGTAAGCCGGTGAGTTTTTCGGCGGTTTCCGGAGACGGAAACAGCGAGAAATAAACGGTTGACAAGGCGGCGGAGCGATGTAGAATACGCCACCTTGATCGGGCAAGCCCCGAACGCTCTTTAAAAAGTTAACCAAGTAATTCGTGTGGGCGCTGGCCGAGGTGTTTCGGATACGAAATATCAGGACAGTGACTCGTCGAAATTGAGTTTTGTCTTGAGCAAGAATAGGGAATCTTCGGATTCTTGTATGATTTAAACTGAAGAGTTTGATCATGGCTCAGATTGAACGCTGGCGGCAGGCTTAACACATGCAAGTCGAGCGGTAACAGGGGGAGCTTGCTCCCCGCTGACGAGCGGCGGACGGGTGAGTAATGCTTAGGAAACTGCCCAGTAGTGGGGGATAGCCCGGGGAAACCCGGATTAATACCGCGTACGCCCTTCGGGGGAAAGCAGGGGATCTTCGGACCTTGCGCTATTGGATGTGCCTAAGTCGGATTAGCTAGTTGGTGGGGTAAGAGCCTACCAAGGCGACGATCCGTAGCTGGTCTGAGAGGATGATCAGCCACATCGGGACTGAGACACGGCCCGAACTCCTACGGGAGGCAGCAGTGGGGAATATTGGACAATGGGGGCAACCCTGATCCAGCCATGCCGCGTGTGTGAAGAAGGCTTTCGGGTTGTAAAGCACTTTCAGTGAGGAGGAAAACCTTATGGCTAATACCCATGAGGCTTGACGTTACTCACAGAAGAAGCACCGGCTAACTCCGTGCCAGCAGCCGCGGTAATACGGAGGGTGCAAGCGTTAATCGGAATTACTGGGCGTAAAGCGCGCGTAGGTGGTTTGATAAGCGAGATGTGAAAGCCCCGGGCTTAACCTGGGAACGGCATTTCGAACTGTCAGGCTCGAGTGTGGTAGAGGGTAGTGGAATTTCCTGTGTAGCGGTGAAATGCGTAGATATAGGAAGGAACACCAGTGGCGAAGGCGGCTACCTGGACCAACACTGACACTGAGGTGCGAAAGCGTGGGGAGCAAACAGGATTAGATACCCTGGTAGTCCACGCCGTAAACGATGTCTACTAGCCGTTGGGACTCTTGAAGTCTTAGTGGCGCAGCTAACGCACTAAGTAGACCGCCTGGGGAGTACGGCCGCAAGGTTAAAACTCAAATGAATTGACGGGGGCCCGCACAAGCGGTGGAGCATGTGGTTTAATTCGACGCAACGCGAAGAACCTTACCTGGCCTTGACATGCAGAGAACTTTCCAGAGATGGATTGGTGCCTTCGGGAACTCTGACACAGGTGCTGCATGGCCGTCGTCAGCTCGTGTCGTGAGATGTTGGGTTAAGTCCCGTAACGAGCGCAACCCCTATCCCTAGTTGCTAGCAGTTCGGCTGAGAACTCTAGGGAGACTGCCGGTGACAAACCGGAGGAAGGTGGGGATGACGTCAGGTCATCATGGCCCTTACGGCCAGGGCTACACACGTGCTACAATGGCGCGCACAGAGGGCTGCAAACCCGCGAGGGGGAGCTAATCTCACAAAACGCGTCGTAGTCCGGATCGGAGTCTGCAACTCGACTCCGTGAAGTCGGAATCGCTAGTAATCGTGAATCAGAATGTCACGGTGAATACGTTCCCGGGCCTTGTACACACCGCCCGTCACACCATGGGAGTGGATTGCACCAGAAGTGGTTAGTCTAACCTTCGGGAGGACGATCACCACGGTGTGGTTCATGACTGGGGTGAAGTCGTAACAAGGTAGCCGTAGGGGAACCTGCGGCTGGATCACCTCCTTAAACGAAGCCGAATGCTTCGGTCAGAGTCCACACGAATTACTTGGTTGGCTAATAAAGAGAGCAAAAGGGTC
>NZ_JBJJLC010000048.1:0-175179 GCF_045449855.1 Marinobacter alkalisoli
CCGAACCGCACACCGGCCCTCCCGCCAAGCCTGATCAAGCCCGGCCAAAAGAACCAAGTCAGCGGCCGACGACCTTCTCGGCTTCTTCCACCGGCGTATGGCGAACATCCTCGCCCTTGACCATGAAAATCACATTCTCGGCAATGTTGCAGGCGTGATCACCCACCCGCTCCAGGGCACGAAGCACCCACATCACCGACATGCAGCGTGAGATGTTGCGCGTGTCTTCCATCATGAACGTTAGCAACGTTCGCGTGGCTGCCTGGTATTCTTCATCAACCCGCTTGTCCTCTTTCATGATCCGCAGCGCCTGCTGTGAATCCAGGCGGGCAAAGGCGTCCAGAGCATCGTGCAGCATGCTCAGCACATGGTTGCCGATGTGACGGACTTCCACGTAGCCGCGGGGAGCCTGGCCTTCTTCATTAAGCTTGATGGCGAACTTGGCGATCTTCTTCGCTTCATCCCCTACCCGCTCAAGGTCCGCTACCATCTTGATCACCGAAATCACCAGGCGCAGATCCCGCGCGGTGGGCTGACGGCGGGCGATGATCAAAGTCGCCTCTTCATCGATGTCGATTTCCATCTGGTCGACCTTCTTGTCGCCAGCACGCACTTCGTCTGCCAGGTGGCCGTCGTTATCGACCAGCGCCTGGATGGCGCGTTCCACCTGGGATTCGACCATACCGCCCATTGTCAGGAACTCGGTCTTGAGCTCCATCAGTTCATCATTGAACTTGTGCGATATGTGATCGCCGTATACGTCGTCCTTTTTATTTGGCATAGCTCTGTTCTCCAATGTTCAACAATGACCGGGTTAGCCGAAACGGCCAGTGATGTAGGATTCGGTCAGCTCATGTTCGGGGGCGGTAAAGACCTTGGTGGTTTCGTTGACTTCCACCAAGTGCCCCAGATGGAAATACGCGGTGCGATGAGACACCCGGGCTGCCTGCTGCATGGAGTGGGTCACGATCACGATGGTGTAGCTTTCCGACATTTCGGAAATCAGTTCTTCCACCCGGGCCGTAGCAATGGGGTCCAACGCTGAACACGGCTCGTCCATCAGGATCACTTCCGGGCTGACGGCGATGGCGCGGGCGATACACAGGCGCTGCTGCTGACCACCGGACATACCGGTTGCCGTGGCGTCCAGGCGGTCTTTCACCTCGTTCCAGAGGCCGGCCTTGCGCAGGCTGTTTTCAACGATCTCATCCAGTTCCGATTTGCGGTTGGCGAGGCCGTGAATGCGCGGGCCGTACGCCACGTTGTCGTAGATCGACTTGGGAAACGGGTTCGGCTTCTGGAACACCATGCCCACGCGGGCACGCAACTCCACCACGTCCCTTTTCGAGTGATAGATATCATCGTCATCCAGCATCAGCTGCCCTTTGACCTTACAGGTATCAATGCTGTCGTTCATGCGGTTCAGGCAGCGCAGGAACGTGGACTTACCGCAGCCGGACGGGCCAATGAAGGAGATCACCTCGTTACGGGCGATATCCAGGCTGATGTCCTTGATGGCGCGATCCTCGCCATAGAACACTTCGACGTTGCGAAGCTTGAACTTGGGGTCGTCAGCGTAGGGAACGCCGACGGTTTTGCCCTCTTCAACCGCAATGTCTTCCCGCTTTGTGGCGGCGGTAGGTTCCTGAGACGTCATCGCGCTGTCATCCGATGTTTCAGCTACGCTGGTAATCGATTCGTTCATATTCATAGCTTTCTCCTTTACCACCGGCGCTCAAGACGCTTACGGAGCCAGATGGCCAATGCATTCATACTGATCATAAAGGCAAGCAGCACCATGATGCCGGCGGAGGCCAGCTCGACAAAGCCCTGCTCGGAACTGCTTGCCCAAAGGTAAATCTGTACCGGCAGTACAGTTGCGGAACTGAAGAAACCGTCCGGCACTTCGACAATGAAGGCCACCATGCCAATCAACAACAGCGGCGCGGTTTCACCCAGTGCCTGCGCCATACCGATGATGGAGCCGGTCAGCATGCCGGGCATGGCCAGCGGCACCACATGATGAAGCACCACCTGCATTTTCGACGCGCCAATACCTTCGGCCGCTTCCCGGATCGACGGCGGCACGCTCTTGATGGCCGCACGACTGGAAATGATGATGGTTGGCAGGGTCATCAGTGCCAGCACCAGACCACCCACCACCGGCACCGAACGTGGCATGCCGAACAGCCCGATAAACACCGCCAGACCCAACAGACCAAAGATGATCGAGGGCACCGCCGCCAGGTTGTTGATGTTGACCTCGATGAAGTCAGTGATCCTGTTCTGGGGTGCGAACTCTTCCAGATAGATGGCAGCCGCAATCCCCATCGGAAACGAGATCGCCAGAGTAACCAGCATTGTCAGCAACGACCCTACGATAGCACCCAGAATGCCGGCGTTGCCGGGCTCCCGCGAGTCACCCCGGCTGAACAGCACATCATTGAAACCGGTATCAATAACGCCCTTCTCCAGCAATTCGTCAACCCATCCCTGCTGTCGCTCCGACAGGCGGATACTGTAGCTGGGATTGTCAGCATGCTTCACATAAACCGACACCGTGTCGTGCGCGAGGAACTCCATGGTTTGCGTGGTATTCAGCAAATCCGGATTGTTTTCGAGTAAATCGCGGATATCGCTGGCTGCGTAGCTGCCGACCATCCGGCCCAGTTCGCGCCTGGCCGCCGCACCTTCGGCATTCGGAAAATGCTCTTGCAGCGCCGCAATAATCGGTGCGGCGAAATCCGCCATGGAAATCTGATCTTCATCCGTCGGATCATCCAGGTACATGGCTTCGGAATCCAGCGTCACATCGAGGGTGATCGTTGTCTTCACAAACCCGGTGTGACCCTTGCCGATGATGTCGGCAAACAGGATGAACAGAGACGCCAGCGCGATGGAAATGGCCAGAATGCCGTACAGACGGAAACGGCGCTCCTTACGGTACCGGCGCGCCAGTGACTGACGGACTAACTCCGCCTGAGAACGTTGATCAGTCATACTGTTCCCTATATTTACGTACAATTTTGAGTGCAACCACGTTGAGCGCCAGCGTCACGATGAACAGCATCATGCCCAGGGCGAATGCCGACAGGGTCTTGGCACTGTCGAACTCCTGGTCACCTACCAGCAACGTGGCAATCTGAACGGTCACCGTGGTTACCGAATCCAGTGGGTTGGCGGTCAGGTTGGCGGCCAGGCCTGCCGCCATCACCACGATCATGGTTTCACCAATGGCCCGCGATGCCGCTAGCAGGATGCCGCCGATGATGCCCGGCAATGCCGCCGGGAAAATCACGTTCTTCATGGTTTCTGACTGGGTCGCACCCAGGGCGAGGGAACCGTCCCGCAGGGTCTGGGGGACCGCGTTGATAACGTCGTCCGACAGGGATGAGACAAAAGGAATGATCATGATGCCCATCACCAGCCCCGCCGCAAGAGCGCTCTGGGAGGATGCCTCCAGCCCGACCAACTCCGCCAGATCACGAATGAACGGCGCGACCGTCAGTGCCGCGAAAAAACCATAAACAACCGTCGGCACGCCAGCCAGCATTTCCAGCAGCGGCTTGACCGTGGAGCGAATGCGCTTGCTGGCGTATTCCGACAGGTAAATGGCCGACAGCAAACCGATCGGCACCGCAACAAAAAGAGCGATTGCTGAAATCAACAGCGTGCCGGTAAACAGGGGGATCATGCCAAAGGCGCCGTCCGAGCCCACCTGATCCGCACGCAAGGCAGTTTGCGGACTCCAGGACGTGCCAAACAGGAACTCGGTGATCGGCACCTTGCCGAAGAAACGCACGGTTTCAAAAATCACCGAAAACACAATGCCCACGGTGGTCAGTACGGCAACGGCAGCGCACACGAAGAAAATCCGGCGGAGGGTTTTCTCCACACTTTCGCGGGCATTGATGTGCGGTGCCACGCGGGTCCACGCAAAGGCGGCCCCCAGCACGGCGATCAGTACAACCAGGATCGCCTTGAAGTTCTTGCTCTGGTCCCGCAGCGTCTCCAGTAGGCCAGCAGCCCCGGCGATATGCTCCGGCACAAAATCAGGATTCAGTTTGCCGGCAGCCACGTTACTGATCTGGGAGAGTACCAGGCTGGCTTCGCCGGGGGATTTCGGCCACACATCCTGTGGCAGTGATGCGATAACGATGCCCTGAATGACTTTACCCTCAAAGCCGGCCCAGGCTGCCAGAACAACGAGGGCGGGAATCGCGCACCAGAGGGCAGCCCGCGCTGCGTAATAGAATGGAAGCGCCTTGAGGTTCCGGATTCCGCCAAGCGGAGCCGCTACCGCCCTGGAGCGCATGAATGCGAGTCCATAGGCAACAACCGCGAGAACCAGAACAAGGGGCAAAAGGTTAGCCGTCTGCATAACAGTCTCTGTCGTGTTGGCGTATTAGTTAGCTAAGGCGTCTATTTTGCCAGCAAGCTGGCCAGAAATATTCATCTGAACGTAATAAAGGAACGCGGACCTGCCGGCCCGCGTTCCTTTTTGTCATCCCTGACGTGTCTCTGCCGAACCTTACAGCTCGTTACCGGTCATCGGCTTCAGTTCCTTGACCGCTTTGGCAGTCTTCATGCGCTCATCACGCGGGTTCGGGATAAGGCCCACATCGACCAGGTAGCCGTTGTCGCCCCAGGTGCCTTCACTGGTGAACTCGGCCACGTATTCCTGAATACCCGGAACGACGCCAACGTGTGCCTTCTTGATGTAGAAGAACAGTGAGCGGGCGACCGGATACTCTTCAGCCGCGATGGACTCAGGAGTCGGCTCTACACCGTTAATGGTGGATGCCTGAATCTGACCTTCGTTTTCCATCAGGAAGCTGTAGCCGAAAATGCCCAAAGTATCCGGATCCTGAGCCAGACGCTGAACGATCAGGTTGTCGTTTTCCCCAGCTTCAACAAACGGACCGTCTTCACGCATGCTGTGGCAGACGGACTTCATCTGGCTCTTATCCATCTTCTTGATGAAGTCGTACTGCTTGCAGCCACCTTCCATTGCGATCTCAACAAAGGCGTCACGGGTACCGGAAGTCGGAGGGGGGCCCATCACGCTGATGTCCATATCCGGCAGGCTGGAGTCGATTTCGCTCCACTTCTGGTACGGGTTGGCGACCAGCTCGTCACCACCGTCAGGGTTCGGAACATCCTTGGCCAGGGCCAGGAACACCTGCTCCAGGCTCAGGTCCAGTTTCTCGGCGTTATTGGAGTTGGCGATCACGATACCGTCAGCGCCGATACGTACTTCGGTGATTTCCTGAACGCCGTTGGCCTGGCAGTTATCGAACTCGCTCTTCTTCATGCGGCGGGAAGCGTTGGTGATGTCCGGGTGCTGGGTGCCCACACCTTCACAGAACAGCTTCAGGCCACCACCGGAACCGGTGGATTCCAGCTTCGGAGTCGGAAAGTCGGTGTTACGACCGAAACGCTCGGCAACCACGGTGGCAAACGGGTAAACCGTTGAAGAACCCACGATGTTGATGGTATCGCGAGCCATGGCCGGAGTGGATACGGCGGCAATGCTGCCTGCCAGTGCCACAGTTGTAAGGGCGGTTTTCAGTTTAATCACGCTGAGTCTCCATTTTTCATTTGGACTTTATAGTCGGATTTGCTCTACCGATGAGTGAAGACTAACTGGGCTCTGTGACAACTTTGTTACAGCTACTGAAATATAGATCACAGGGTTCAATTTTTCTTGCAGACTGCCCGCAGGCCGTTAACATGCGTGTAAAACAATACTCGGCAATATAAAAGGCAGGCTCCATGACAGCGCTCGATGATGACAAACCCACGCCGAAAGGCGAGCTGATTCTCCAGATTGTTCCCCTTCCCTCAGACACCAATGCCAACGGCGATGTCTTTGCCGGCTGGCTGGTTAAACAAATGGACATTGCCGCGGCCACCATCGCCGGGCGAATCTCCCAGGGCCGTAACGCCACCGTGGCCATGGACCGGATGGAGTTTCTCTCTCCTCTGCGGGTCGGTTCACAAGTGGGTTGTTATTGCGAACTGGTGGACATCGGGCGCAGCTCGATGAAAATCAAAGTCGAAGTCTGGACTCTGGACCGCACGGCGAGCACCCCCCGCAAAGTCACCGAGGGTCTTTTTGTCTATGTGGCCATTGATGAGCATGGCCGCATTCGTGAAGTGCCCGACCAAAACGGTTGAACAGCCGGGACTGTGCCCACGGTTATCGCAGGCGCTATTGCCTCGATAGCCCGTGTTTATCACTACCCCACAATCACCGGTCGCTTCTCTGGTAACAGCAGTGAGAGCAACGCCGCCGTCGCCACCAGCCCGGCGGATATCCACAGACAGGCTTCCAGTCCATAGGCCTGGTAAACCCAGCCTGACAGGATAGTGCCGAGTAGCCGACCGGCGGCGTTGGACATGTAATAGAAGCCCACATCGAGGGATACGCCATCGCCCCGCGCATAGCTGACGATCAGATAGCTGTGCATGGAGGAGTTGATGGCAAACAGTACGCCAAACAACAGCAGGCCAACGATCACCACCACCTGTGGTGACCAACCCGCCATCAGACCAACGGCAATCGCGGCGGGGATCAGCGCCAGGGCTGCTGCCCAGGCCGCTGCGGGGTGTTTTCCTTCCTGATTACCGGTAATACGCGGTGCAATGGTCTGGATGAAGCCATAGCCGATGATCCAGGTGGCCATAAAGCCACCCACTTTCCAGAAATCCCAGCCAAACACCGTGTGCAGATACACCGGCAGCGCCACCACGAACCACACATCCCGGGCGCCGAACAGGAACATACGCGCCGCTGAGAGCACGTTAATGGCCCGGCTCTTCGACAGGATCTCACTGAACTTCGGTTTCGCCTTGCTCTTGCCCAGCTCCTGTTTGAGCAGAAACAGACTCGCCAGCCAAACCAGGCCCAGAGCCACAGCCATGAGGATCACCGCGCCCGCGAAGCCGGCTGTCATCAGCAATACACCACCAAGGAAAAAGCCCACACCTTTGAGGGTGTTCTTGGAACCGGTGAGGATGGCGACCCATTTGTACAGGGTACCCTGCTGCTCATCCGGCACCAGCAGCTTGATGCCACTCTTGGCGGACATCTTGTTCAGATCCTTGGCAACACCGGACATGGCCTGCGCCGCCATGACCCAGGGCACAGTGAGCAGGGCCGTCGGTACCGCCAGCATGGCCAGTGCCACAATCTGCAGGAACAGCCCGATATTCATGGTGCGGTTCAGGCCCATGCGGGCACCCAGATAGCCGCCTACCAGGTTGGTCACCACCCCGAAGAACTCGTAGAAGATGAACAACAGGGCGATTTCCAGCGGCGAGTAGCCCAACTGGTGAAAGTGCAGCACCACCAGCATCCGCAGGGCCCCATCCGTCAGGGTAAAGGCCCAGTAGTTGCCGGTGATGACCAGATACTGTCGGATGGCAGTCGTCATCTCAGGCAGAACCTACCTTGCGCGCCAGTTCGGCGGTGCGGTTGGCGTAGCCCCATTCGTTGTCGTACCAGGCGTAGATCTTCACCTGGGTGCCGTTAACCACCATGGTGGACAGCGCATCGACGATGGACGAGCGCGGGTCGGTCTTGTAGTCGATGGACACCAGCGGGCGTTCCTCATAGCCCAGAATATCTTTCAGCTCACCCTCGGCGGCTTCTTTCAACAACTGGTTTACGGTGTCACGATCCGTCGGCGTTTCTACTTCGAACACACAGTCGGTCAGTGAAGCATTGGTCAGCGGAATACGCACCGCGTGACCATCCAGCCGGCCCTTCAGTTCCGGGAAGATCTCGATAATGGCGGTGGCCGAGCCGGTGGTGGTCGGGATCAGCGAACTGCCGCAGGCCCGTGCCCGCCGCAAGTCCTTATCGGGCGCATCGATGATGGTCTGGGTGTTGGTCAGACTGTGGATAGTGGTAATGGAACCGTGCTTGATGCCCAGTTTTTCGTGGATCACTTTCACCACCGGGGCCAGGCAGTTGGTGGTGCAGGAGGCAGCGGTAACAATGCGGTCATTGGACGGATCAAAGATATCGTCATTCACCCCCACCACAATGTTCTTCGCGCCGGCTTCCTTAACCGGCGCGGTGACAACCACCCGCTTCACCCCCTGGTTCAGATAGGTGTTCAGCACATCCACTTTCTTCATCTTGCCGCTGGCTTCGATCACCAGATCACAGCCGGACCAGTCGGTCTCCCCGATGGTCTTGTTGCGGGTCACGCGCATGCGCTGGTCGCCAATAACGATGTCCGTGCCATCGGCAATCGCTTCGTGGTTCCAGCGGCCATGCACGCTATCAAAGTTCAGCAGATGGGCCAGCGTGCCGGCGTCGGCGCCTGGATCGTTGATAGCGACAAACTCCATCTCCGGCCACTCCCAGGCGGCTCTGAGGGCGAGGCGGCCGATACGGCCGAACCCGTTAATACCGACTTTGATCTTGCTCATGATGCGCTCCTTGAATGCTCTGTAATCCGATGAGTCACGCTGAATTCAGAGAAACCGGATAACAGGACGGTCGGGCATGGCCTTCAACCGTTCTTTTTCCTGTTCTATCAGTTTCGTATGGCTGTCCGAGGTCTCATCCAGCACCCGTAACACCCACTGGGGCAACAGGGGATGAAGGTAGTAGTAGATCCACTGGCCCTGGCGTTCCGTCTCAAGCAATCCCGCATCTTTCAGGGTCGCCAAATGCCGGCTGACCTTTGGCTGTGGCGCATCCAGTGCCGTGGTCAGCTCACACACGCAGAGTTTTTTCTGGTCACGAACCAGCATCAGCATAGTCAGCCGCAACTCGTCCCCGAGGGCCCGAAACACCGTCACCGGGCTGTATTCAAGGGACTTCAGACCCGTTTCCTTCTGGTGCACCAGGGTAAACAGCCCGATCCGTTCCTTCAGCTCCTTAAGTGTCAGGGCAAAAGTCGCATGGCGGTTGCTAGGCGCCGGGTCCGGAAAGTCCCAGGCAATTTGCTGGGCCGGCTGGCATACGGTTCCACACTCGTTGGCCGCTTTCTCACACAGGGTGATCACGTAATCCCAGGATTCATCCTGCAGATCCGCCAGCCGTTTGCTGTGCAAACCAGCCACCGCAATCCCGGATTCCTCCAGAACCTGCAATGCCATGGGGTTCGGACGGGTTGGCTCGGTGCCGGCACTGGCCACTTCAAAACGGTCCCCCGCCATGTCTTTAAGCAGGGCCTCTGCCATCAGGGAGCGGGCGCTGTTGGCGCTGCAGACAAACAAAACCCGACGCTTCATATTCGATTATCCACATATATTGATTGATGAATATCTGATATTTCGGATACTAAGTAGACAAAACGGTAAAGTAAACCCTTCTATGGTCGGAAATGCCGCCACCGGACAGAAACAGACAGCCCGCGGCATAGCGCAGCTGATAGCTGTGCCCTGATACTGGTGCACAGTGCCAACAATCCGGGCCCGGTTACTGGAAGTATTCGAGAGCCGGCGCTAACCTGTCTGCGCCGGCCAATACGGCGACCTTCCGTTTTACGGGATTCTTCTCGCAGTCATTATCTCTGGGGTGTTAGTTCAATGATGATCCGCACACTACTACTGACATTATTCACCATTACCCCAGCCTGGGCAGGAAACCTGACCGTGGCCGCCGCTTCGGATTTGAAGTTCGCAATGGATGAGATACTGGACGAATTTCACCAGCAGAACGCCAACCAGACCGTTAAGGTCGTTTATGGCTCTTCCGGCAGATTTCATGCGCAGATTAAACACGGCGCCCCGTACGACCTTTATTTCTCGGCGGACATCGCCTATCCGGAACGACTTGAGGAGGCAGGGCTGGCAGCGTCTCCGGTTTATCCCTACGCCGTTGGCCGACTGGTCGTCTGGTCCAGCGCAGAGGGTGAACCGCTGTCGCTGGCAGACCTGCCCCGAGCTGATATAAAGCGAATAGCCATCGCCAATCCCAGGCACGCCCCTTACGGACAACGCGCGCAGGAAGCCATGGAATCTGCAGGAATCTGGGATAAAGTCGAGGAGCGCCTGGTGCTGGGGAGCAACATTGCTCAGACCGCACAGTTTGTTGAAACCGGTAATGCCGATGCTGGCATCGTGGCGCTGTCGCTGGTGCTGAGCCCGTCACTGGCAAAGGTGGGTCGCTATTCCCTGGTGCCAGACACCCTGCACTCGCCGCTGAAGCAGGGCTTCATCATTACGCGTCGGGCTGCGGACAATGAGCTGGCCTGGCGCTTTGCCGATTTTATCAACAGCGACCAGACCCGGGCGATAATGGATCGTTACGGATTCGAGTTGCCCGAGAACCCTTAACAAGCCTCCAGGGGCGCGTAGGCCAGCACCAGCCACTTGGCGCCTTCATCGAAATTCACCTGCACCCGGGTGTGATGCCCCGTACCTTCGCTGTTCATCACGATGCCTTCCCCGAACTTCGGATGACGCACCCGCTGCCCCAGGCTGAAGCCGGATTGCGCCGCGGAGTCCTGACTGAACAGGCTTTCGTTGGGGCGCTCCAGCATCGCCGGTCGGCTAACGGTATTACGCAGCCGCACTTCCTGGATGCAATCCCCCGGAATCTCCCGCACAAACCGTGACAGGGCATTGAACTTCTCCTGCCCGTACAAACGGCGGGATTCCGCGTAAGTGAGCACCAGCTTTTTCATGGCCCGGGTAATACCCACGTAGGCAAGGCGGCGCTCCTCCTCCATGCGCCCCGGCTCTTCCAGGGACATGCTATGGGGAAACAGCCCCTCCTCCACACCGGCCAGGAACACCAGCGGGAACTCCAGCCCTTTGGCGGAGTGCAGCGTCATCAGCTGGACACTGTCCTCATGGGACTCCGCCTGGGATTCGCCCGCGTCCAGCGCCGCCTGGGCGATGAACTCCGCCAACGGATCGACGCCGTCCTCCACCTCAAAATCCGACAGCGCGTTGACCAGTTCTTCCAGGTTCTCCACCCGGGCCTGCCCCTTCTCGCCCTTTTCACTGGCGTGGTAGTCTTTCAGCCCGCTGGCCTCAATGGTCTGCTTCATCAGTCCGTGCAGGGAGGCGTCGTCCACCATCTCCGACAGGTCGTTGATGATCTGCATAAACGACTGCAACCCGGTCTTGGCGCGGCCTTTCATCAGCCCAGCTTCCAGCAGTCGCTCGGCGGCCTCCCACAGGGAAATACTCTGGCCCGTGGCCACTTCCCGCAATTCCGCCAGGCTTTTCGCTCCGATACCCCGCGCCGGCACATTCACCACCCGCTCAAAGGCGGCATCGTCACGGCGGTAGTGCACCAGACGCAGGTATGCCAGGGCGTTGCGGATTTCCTGGCGGTCGTAGAACCGCAAACCACCGTAGACCCGGTAGGGAATGCCCTGGCGCATCAGTGCTTCTTCAAGTACCCGGGACTGGGCGTTGGAGCGATAGAGAATCGCGGATTCACTGCGCAGGTTGCCGTCCAGCGCCCAGCCGGAAATGGTGTCGGCGATGTAGTTGGCTTCGTCCTGCTCGTTGAAGGCGGCGTACAGGCTGATCGGTTCTCCGTCCGGCCCGTCGGTCCACAAATCCTTGCCCAGACGCCCCTGGTTGTTGGCAATCACCGAGTTGGCCGCTTTCAGAATCAGTTGCGTGGACCGGTAATTCTGCTCCAGCTTGACCAGCCGGGCGTTGGGAAAATCCCGCTGATATTGCTGGATGTTCTCGATCTTGGCGCCCCGCCAGCCGTAAATGGACTGGTCGTCGTCCCCCACCACGGTCAGCGGCACCCGGTTACTGGCCAGCACCTGCAGCCAGGCATATTGAATGGTGTTGGTGTCCTGGAACTCATCCACCAGAATGTGCTGAAACCGGCTCTGGTAATGGGCCAGCAATTCCGGCCGGTGCAGCCATAGCTCGTGGGAGCGCAGCAGCAGTTCGCCGAAATCCACCAGGCCACTTTGCTGGCACAGCTTTTCATACTGACGATAGACAACCAGCATGGTGGAGGTGAAGTGATCGCCAGGGTTCTCCTGGATGTGATCCGCCCGCAGTCCCTCATCCTTATGGCTGTTGATGAACCACTGGGCCTGTTTCGGCGGCCAGCGGCTCTCATCAATCTGCATCTCCCGCATCACCCGCTTGACCAGCCGCAACTGATCGTCGCTGTCCAGCACCTGAAAATTCTCCGGCAACCCGGCGTCCTGCCAGTGCGAGCGCAACAGGCGATGGGCAATGCCGTGGAAGGTACCGAACCACAGGCCACGGGCCGGGATATCCATCATCTGCTCAATGCGGTAACGCATCTCCCTGGCCGCTTTGTTGGTGAACGTCACCGCCAGAATCCCGGTTGGCGGCACCCGATCCACCTGCATCAGCCACGCAATCCGGTGCACCAGCACCCGCGTCTTGCCGCTGCCGGCACCCGCCAGCACCAGCAGGTGGTCGTTCTGTGCGGTCACGGCCTCGCGTTGGGCGTCGTTGAGGGCGTCGATTATGTGGGAGACATCCATAGAGATTCGGTCGCTACTGGTTAAATGAACAGGTATCGGATTATAACAGGAGAAAACGGGGTTTGCCGGTGGGCCTTGGATAGCCCTCTTTCTTTTGGTGGGTCGCACGAGGGAGGGCCCCTTTCCGGGACACGCTACGAGCACATCCCTGTGCGCTTAGGTGTGGCCATCCTTGGCCACACATAGTCCCGGAAAGGGGCCCTCCCTCGCGCTTATCAAGCTCGGGAGAATGCTTTTCTATCAGAAGCCTCTGGGAACTGTCTGGGCTTCCACGAACTCAAACAGGCCTTCCAGCCCCCCTTCACGACCAATACCGGATGCCTTCATGCCACCAAACGGCGCCTCGGGCGTGGGGCCGGTGCCGGTGTTCCAGCCGACGTGACCGAAACGCAGGCCAGCTGCGACACGCTGGGCACGTTCGGCGTCGTTTGTGAACACATAAGAGGCCAGTCCAAACTCGGTGTCGTTACCGGCTTCGATGACCTCTTCTTCGGTGCGGAACAGTGCCATGGGCACCAGTGGGCCGAAGGTTTCTTCCCGGTAGCAGCACATGTCCCGGTTAACGTCGGTTATCACGGTCGGCGGGAAGAACAGATGGCCTTCACCAAGTTCCTCCGGCTTCTTACCGGCCACAAGACCTGCGCCTTTCTCGAGGGCATCCTCCAGATGGCGTTTGACCTTGTCGAACCCGGCCTTGTTGATCAGCGGGCCAAGATCCACATCTTCGGTCAGGCCGTCGCCCACGGTCATCTTGTTGACCCGCTCCGCCAGTTTCTCACCAAAGGCCTCGGCAACTTTCTCGTGGACGAAGATCCGGTTGGCGCAGACGCAGGTCTGGCCACCACCGCGGAACTTGTTGGCGATCAGGTTGTCGGCGGCGGCATCCAGGTCGGCGTCATCGAATACGATAAACGGCGCGTTGCCGCCCAGCTCCAGGGCCAGTTTCTTGACCTGTTCGGCGGTATCGATAACCAGTTTGCGGCCCACTTCGGTGGAGCCGGTGAAGCTCAGCATCGGCACATCGGGGCTTTCGCACAGCACCTTGCCAATGACGCTGGCCTTGCCCATCACCAGATTGACCATGCCATCGGGCAGCTCCACGTGCTTGTCCATCAGGCTGAACAGGGCGATCATCGTCAGCGGGGTTTCACTGGCCGGCTTGATCACCGATGGGCAGCCGGCGGCCAGGGCGGCGGACAGCTTCTTGGCGATCATGCCGATGGGGAAGTTCCACGGCGTGATCAGTCCAGCCACGCCAATGGGCCGATAGTGAACGGTCCAGGTGCAGTCCTTGGGCTTTTCAGTCAGGGTGTGGGCGTCCAATGCCTGGATGTGTTTGGAGCAGTAATCAAAGAAACCGGCCGCATAATCCACTTCGCCCTGGGCTTCTTTCAGCGGCTTGCCATGTTCCATGCACAGTATGCGGCCCACTTCTTCCTTGTTGTCCTTCAACGCATCGCGGATGCCTTCCAGCCACCGGCGGCGAGTTTCCAGGGGGTAGGGGTTGGTCAGCCTAAGCGCGGATTTACCCGCTTCCACCGCCGCCACCACGTCCGCCTCGGGCATGGAGGGAAGGCTGGCAATGACTTTGCCCGTCGCGGGGTTGTAGACGTCAAACGTGTGACCTTCGGCAGAATCAGACCAGCGACCGCCGATATAGCCAGTCAACTTTTCAAGCAGGGGTGACTCGATCATCTCGGCTCCTCTCATTCAATGATTAACGGTCGAAAAGCAGGGTTCCGTTGGTGTTTGCATCACAGCAGCATGACTCTCATAGTGGATGCAGAAACACGGGCTGTAAAGTAAGACTAAGGTGTTTTGACCACTTGGTTTCTGCGCCTATACTCGGAGAGTAACCCATTCAGGAGGCCGGCAAATGAAAGCATTTTTCCACCCTGCTCAGGACCAGCATATTCCCAAGACTTACTTTACACGTGGTCAGATGCGCCAGCCTCAGGAAGTGCCCGACCGCACCGTTCAGATGCTGGATGGTCTGAAGGCCATGGGTGTTCCGGTGCTGCAGCCGGCAGACCAGGGCGCGGGCCCGATTTCCAGGGTTCATGATCTGGGCTACCTGCGGTTTCTGGAGTCAGCTCACCGCCGCTGGATGGAGATTCCCGATGACTGGGGCGATGAGGTGATGTCCAATATCTTCGTACGCTCCCCCAACGCCATGAAGGGCATTCTTGCCGAGGCGGCCCGTTACATGGCGGATGGCAGCTGTCCGATCGGCGCCAATACCTGGTCTGCGGCCTATTGGTCGGCGCAGACCGCGCTGGGCGCCGCCGATGCCCTGATCGCCGGAGAGCGGATCTCCTATGCCGTGTGCCGCCCACCGGGGCATCACGCCCGCAAGGACGCCGCTGGCGGTTTCTGTTACCTCAACAACGCCGCCATTGCCGCTGAACACATGAAAAGCCGGTTCCCGCGCCTGGTGATACTCGATACGGACATGCACCACGGCCAGGGCATTCAGGAAATCTTCTACGACCGCAGTGACGTGCTCTACATCTCGATTCACGGCGACCCGACCAATTTCTATCCGGTGGTCAGCGGGTTCGAGAACGAGCGGGGGGAAGGTGAAGGCTACGGCTACAACATCAATATGCCGATGCCCCATGGTTCGTCGGAAGAGGATTTCTTCGACAAACTGGATGAGGCACTGGCGGCCATCCGCCTGTTCCAGCCGGATGCACTGGTGCTGACCCTGGGCTTTGATATCTACAAGGACGATCCCCAGGCCAAGGTGTCCGTCTCATCCGAGGGCTTTTCGCGCATCGGCACCCATGTTCGCCAGACCGGCCTTCCCACCCTGGTGGTGCAGGAAGGCGGTTATGACCTGGACACCCTGAGCACCAACGTTCAGCAGTTCTTCAAGGGTATTGAAGGGTAACGATCAGGACGCCGGGGCATACACCTTGATGTTGGTATGCCCCTCGGCCTTCAGGTGGCCGGCGTGCATCCGGCTCATGGTGCCACGGTCACAGTACAGCAGGTACTGCTTCCCCTGAGGCAACGATTCGATCTGCTGATTCAGCTCGTAGAAAGGAATCTGCAGCACTTCGTTGTTGGTCATCGTCAGGGGTGACTGCTCCCCCTCGGACGGATGGCGCACATCGATGATGACGTCGTTGACGTCCGGGGTATGCACCAGCTCCACCTCTTCCGGCGTGGTGGTGGTTTCCAGCAGACGGGCAACCGGCGTTTCTTCACGGCTGTCGATCGCCTGCTGCAGGACCGTCGCGTCCATTTCAGCCTCGTCTTCCTCCACCCGATGCAGTTTCGCCCGGGTAGCCGGCTTCTGGGAAATCACACCGCAGTACTCCGGCATGGTACGGGCGTAGGGCTCGGTGCCGATCTCCTTCGCGATCCGGATGATGGTTTCCTTGTCCATGGAGACCAGCGGTCTCAACACCACCTCATCGCTGGCGCGATCCACCACATTGAGGTTGGTCAGGGTCTGGCTGGACACCTGGGCGACCGCATCACCGGTCACCAGACCCACGGCATTGCTCTGCCGGGCGATGTCCGATGCCGCCTTCAGCATCTGGCGCTTGAGCACCACGCCCCAGTGGCGGTGATTGACCGAGCGCATGATTTCGCCGATAACGCCATCGAAGGGCACGGAAATAAACTTGGCGCCATGGGAGGACCCGTAGCGTTCCCAGATGTAATGCGTCACCTGGCGAACGCCCACCTCATGGGCCGTGCCGCCCAGGTTGAAGAACAGGAAGTGGTTGCGAAGGCCCCGGCGCATCATCAGGTAGGCGGCCACGGATGAGTCATACCCGCCGGAAACCAGCGTCATCACGGTTTCCACGCTACCCAGGGGATAGCCACCCAGGCCCCGGTGCTTGCGGTGGGCGATGTGATAGCGGTCATCCTGAATCTCGATACGGACCTCTACCTGGGGAGCCTTCAGGTTCACGCCCTGCGGACTGGAGGCCTGCACCAGTGCGCCCCCCACATGCCGCTCAAGATCAATGGAGCGAAAGTCATGCTTTCCGTGACGCCGCACCCGAACCGCAAAGGTCTTGCCGTTGATACGCTCGGCAAACGCCTCTACGGCCTTGTCCGCCACATCGTCCATACTGACAAACGGGAACACGGCTATTTCCTGGATCGTGGAGATACCCGGGATGCGCATCAATTCGTCAATGACCACGCTGGACAGTCCCCGGCCATCAGGGACTTCCACGGTCACACGGTCCCAGCTGCCATCCACCTGGATGTCGCTGTCCTGACGCGACAGCACCTTGCGGATGTTCTGGCGCAGGTGCCGCATTTGCTGGCGACGTACAGGTTTGCTTTTAATGGCGACTTCCGCCGCAGGACGAATCAGGAGTTTCATAAATCAGAATTTTGTCGGGTGGCGTATTGGAAAGAATAGGCCTAGTCTAACGGTTTTGACGGATGCCTCAAAATCAGGCATTGCCGTAACACTATAATCACCGACCCGCAGGGCCGACCATGACATCCATTCCGCACAATGTTCAGGAGCCATACTGTTCATGACCGAACCGACCATCAATGCCCTGGTGTCACCCGAGGGCAGCCTTGAGATTCTTTCCAACCACGAAGTCAACCGACTGAAAGACAGGAGTGAAGGTGGTCTTTACCGACTCTTCCGTCAGTGTGCCCTGGCGGTTCTGAACACCGGCGTTGAAACCGATGACTGTAAGACCCTGATGGAAGCTCATGCGGACTTTGACGTCCGTCTGGTACCGCAGCCACGGGGCCTGAAACTGGAACTGGTGAACGCCCCGGCCCATGCCTTCGTGGATGGCGAAATGCTGAGGGCCATTCGCGAGCACCTGTTCTCGGTGTTGCGGGACATTATCTATTCCTACTCGATTCCACAGTCAGCGGCCGGCTTTCGGCGGGACGACCCCGAAGACATCACCAACCTGATTTTTCACATCCTGCGCAATGCCCGGGTCCTGCAGGCCGGTCGTCTCCCGGATCTGGTGGTGTGCTGGGGCGGGCACTCCATCAACCAGCAGGAATACCAGTACAGCAAGGAAGTGGGGCATCAACTCGGCCTGCGGGCGCTGAGCATCTGCACCGGTTGCGGCCCGGGCGCCATGAAAGGTCCGATGAAGGGCGCCACCATTGGTCACGCCAAGCAACGGGTGAAGAACGGGCGCTACATCGGTCTGACCGAGCCAGGCATTATCGGCGCCGAGGCCCCCAACCCGATCGTCAACGAACTGGTGATCATGCCGGATATCGAAAAGCGCCTTGAAGCTTTCGTGCGCACCGGCCATGGCGTCATTGTCTTCCCTGGCGGCGTCGGTACTGCCGAGGAAATTCTCTATCTGCTGGGTATTCTCCTGCACCCGGACAATGAAGACCTGCCCTTCCCGGTGGTTTTCACCGGCCAGCAGGAAAACGCCGAATACTTCGAGATGATCGACAATTTCATCCGCAATGCCCTGGGTGACGAGGCCGCCAGCAAATATCAGATCATCATCGATGATCCGGGGCGGGTGGCGCAAACCATGAAGGACGGCATGAAAGAGGTGGAAACCTTCCGCCGCGCAATGCAGGATGCCTATTACTTCAACTGGATGCTGAAAATCGATCCGGTGTTCCAGCTCCCCTTCGAACCCAACCACAAAAACATGCTGGCACTGGAACTGCACCGGGACCAGCCGGTGCACATGATCGCCGCCAACCTGCGCAAGGCTTTCAGCGGCATTGTGGCGGGGAACGTCAAGGAAAGTGGTATCAGACAGGTTCAGCAAAAGGGGCCGTTTGAAATTTCCGGTGACCCCAATCTGATCAAGCCCCTGGAAGCCATGCTTGAGCAGTTCGTGGCTCAGGACCGGATGAAACTGCCCGGTTCCAGTTGCTACAAACCCAGCTACCGGATTGTCAGCGGGGCGGCCTGAACCGGCCCGCTGAGAACCCTGCGGTATTACCCGTGATTACTCGCCACCTGCGGGCAAGTTGGCGTAATACGCCGCCAGGTTGGCGATGTCCTCATCACTCAGGCCCATCGCCTGGCCCTGCATGACGGCTGACTGACCGCCGGAACGCTGCTTGTTCTTGTAGGCTTCCAGGGCTGACACCAGGTACTGCTCGTTCTGGCCCGCCAGGTTCGGATACCCCGGAATGGCGGCAATACCGTCTTTGCCGTGACAAGCCGCACAGACGGCAGCCTTGGCCTTGCCCGCTTCCGCATCGGCGGCGGAAACCAGGGCAGGAGCCATGGCACCAAGTGCAAACAAACCGGCAATGGTATAGTGTTTCAAACTCATTAATTTTACCCTCTCATCGTTTTTATATACGGCGTCCGACAGCCATCAAACTGCGTGAACTTATAGCACAGAGCCTTCAAACCTCAAATGCGTTAGGTCAAGGCAATGCGGAGACCCGAAAATGCCCATAAAGGCCCAAGAACTCGAATGCCTGGAAGGCCGCATCGGCCTGATCACCCTGGATTCACCCGCCACCCTGAACGCGCTTTCCGGCGACATGATCGATGCCGCCCAGAACACTCTTGACCGCTGGGCCAACGATGACCGGATTGCACTGGTAGCCCTCCAGGGCGCAGGGAGCCGGGCTTTTTGCGCTGGCGGTGACATCCGTCAGTTATACGACGCCATGACCAACACCGATGAGTCCGTCCGCGCTGCGGACTTCTTCGCCCGTGAATACCGGCTGGACTATGCCCTTCATCGCTTCCCGAAACCGGTGATCGGCATTGGTCATGGAGTGATTATGGGCGGAGGCCTGGGCCTGCTGAGCGGCTGTCGTTACCGGCTGATCACTCCGGACGTCACCATGGCCATGCCGGAAATAGCCATTGGCCTGTTCCCCGATGTGGGCGCCAGCTGGTTCCTCAATCGTCTGCCCGGGCGACTGGGTTTGTTCATGGGGCTGACCGGATGCCGGCTGAACGCCTCCGATGCCATTCGGGTCGGTCTGGCGGATATGGTGGTTCGTCCGGAAGAGCAAACCTCCCTGCTGGAGCGTTTGCAGAACGAACGCTGGACCGGTGAGTCGGCAGCGGACGACAACCGGCTGTTCCGCTTGCTCAACCAGTTGGATGGTGTGGATTACCGGTCCCTCGGCTCCGGCGAACTGGCGAACCATGAACAGGCCATCGCCAGACTGGGTGCGGGTGATGACCTGGCCGCCATTGTCGACCGCCTGATCTCGGCGGACATCAACAGCGACTGGTGGGAAAGCGCTGTCCACAACCTGAGAACCGGATGCCCGGTGTCCATGTGGCTGGTGTGGCACCAGCTCAAACGCGCGCAACAGATGCCGCTCAAGGACGTCTTCCGGATGGAACTGGCGATGGCCACCGAATGCACCCGTCGCCCGGATCTGCCGGAGGGCATACGGGCACGGATGGTGGACAAGGACCACAACCCCAGATGGTCATTCAACACGCTTCAGGAGGTGCCGGAGGAAGTGATCGACGCACACTTCCACCCGGAGTGGGATGACGAGACCGATCCGATGAAGCTGGAATAATCGCCAACTTTCACATCGACAGCTGAGCCTCACCAGCCCTGCGGCGTTTTGCGAGCCGCCAGGCTATAAATAGCGCCAACAGGATAAATCCACAGGCAATGGGCCGTCCGAGCAGGAAGCTCAGATTGCCATCGGCCAGCAGAACGGTTTGTCGGATGTTCAGCTCAAACATCGGACCCAGCACAAAACCGATAATGAACGTCACAAATGAGAAGTCCAGAATCCTCATCAGAAAGCCCATAACCGCGAATCCGACCAGCAACCAGGCACTGAACAGGTTGGTCGCGACCACAATACCCGTGACACACAACAGCACGACACAAGGTAGAACCAGTACCAGGGGCAGCTGCACCACTTTCGAGAACAGTTTCATGCTAAACAGGCCGATGATGAGGTTCCAGAAGGTCCCGATCATCATGGCGCCGAAAAGAGCGTAAACCAGTCTCGGTTGTTCTGTGAACAACTGTGGGCCCGGGGAAATTCCGTGAATAATAAACGCCCCGAGAATCAGGGCCGCCGCCACATTGCCGGGAATCCCCAGGGAAAGCAGCGGAATAAAGTTTGCACCGACAACCGCTGTATTGGCGGCTTCGGTGGCTGCCACACCACGGATATCCCCTTTACCGAAGGAATCCGGGTCCGGCGCTGCCCGTTTCGCCGAGGCATAGCCCAGGAATGCCGCTGCGGTAGAGCCAAGGCCGGGAATCGCCCCGATAACCGTGCCTATTGCCGACGACCTGAGAATGGTTGGCGCCACAAAGCGAAAATCCCGCCAGCGAAAGCGATTGGCCTCCCTGGTTCCCAGTTCGGCCACCTGGGCGTCACCATGGACGTCATCCCTGTGGAACACCATCTGTCGAAAGATCTCGCCCAGTGCCAGAACCCCGATCCCCACCGCGCTAATGGAAAGACCATCCATCAGCTCGGGAACACCAAACGTAAAGCGACCACCCGCTGTTTCAGGGTCGGTTCCCACCAGACTGAACAACACACCCAAAAATGCGGCAATCAGCCCTTTTACAATGGAGTCCCCGACAAGCCCCCCTACGACCACCAACGCCACCAGTATCACCGCCGCCATTTCGGCAGGCCCCATCTGGAGAGCCACAATCGACAGGGGCGCGGCGACCAGGAATAGCACCATGTCACTGATGGCGTCTCCGGTCACAGAAGAGGCATGCGCGGTTCTCAACGCTTTCAATGCCCGGCCTTTCTTCGCCATGGGGTAGCCATCGAATGCAGTTGCCGTCGCTTCCGGTGACCCCGGTGTATTCATGAGTATCGAGGAGACAGCCCCACCCAGAGTCCCCCCTTTGTTAATACCTACCAAGAAGCCGATTGCAGTCACCGGGCTCAGGTAAAAAGTAAAGGGTACGGCTATGGTTACCGCAGTCAACGCCCCGACTCCGGGGGCTGCAGCGAACACCTGTCCAATCAAAACACCCGCAGCAATGTAGAGAAAATTGGTTAACGTCAGTGCGTCGGACAATCCCAGGAGAATTTCATTCATCATAACGACCTAGCCCGGCAGTGGAGTCTCAAGAAGTTTTTCGAAAAGCAGCCATAGAAACAACGGCCAGCAGACAGCGGTGGGAATAATCCAGTGCGGACGCTTTTCTCCCATGGCGATCATGAATGCGGCGACCAGGAGCATTCCTCCAGGCAGATAGCCCCAGATAGTCATCACCAGAAGCCCGCCGGCCAACAAACCCGAAAAAAGTGCAAGGCGCCCTGAAACCCTGGTTGTCAGCGGTGAACGCTTGTCGGCGTTTCCTTTGCCAGACATTCGGGAAAACACCAGAACAGCGCCCAGAGCGGTGATGGCCACGGAACAGATGTACGGAAAGAATCGGGGCGATAGCCCGAAGCCGAATCCACCGTCTACGTGGAACGGGATGACATAAAAGGTGGCAGCGAGACCGGCAATGAGAATGATCGCGCCAGCCCAGAGATCGACTTTTTGTTCTGTCATGAGTCTTCAGCTCCGGTCAGATGGGGAATGCCGGCATTACTGCCGGAATTCCTCACGGTAGTGGGCGGAGTTATCCAGGATGAATGTCTCCAGCGCCTCGGGATCAAGAACCACGTTGGGAAACGCCATACGCTCCTCGGCGAGCTTGGCAACTTCCGGGGCAGAACTCGCTTTCTGAAGGGCGCTGGCGAGCTTCCGGAAAACAGGCTCGGGAACGTCCTTCGGGGTCGCGAACATAAAGTAGGCTGTGTAAGAATTTTCATACCCCAGTTCGCTCACGGTTGGCTTCTCCGGCGAGGTTTTCAGCCGCGCATCGTTCAGTGCAGCAAGAACCTGAATTTTTCCGTCAGAAAGGAAGGCCTGATGAACCCCGGCGCTCCAGGCAATATCAACATGTCCCCCGATCAGGCTGTTCATGATTTCCAGACCACCGCGCATGGGAATGATACGGATATCGATGCCTTCTTTTTCCGCGACCAGATTGATGAACCTGCGGGTGATGGGCGAGATCGAAGCGTAGGTAAGGCCATGCTCCCTACCGTGTTCAACCATCTCATCCCAGGAGGAAAAGGGCGCATCACCACTCGCCACGATGGCGCTCTGCAACTGGGTTACCGTGGTGAGGTAATCGAAATCCCCGGCGGTGTAATCGAGATCCGCCAACCAGGGCATGCTGTCGAAGGAAGAGTTGGCAGCCAGCCCGAACGTATGGCCGTCGGGTTCTGCATTTTTCAGCTTCGTGGCCATCACCACCCCGCCGCCACCCGGTACGTTCTTCACAACGACCGGTTGCCCGACTTCCTTTTCCAGCTCCCGGGCCACCAGCCGGGACAGGGTGTCAGCACCACCGCCGGCGCCGAACCCGACCATCAGAGTGAGGGGCTTGGTTGGCCACGTCTCAGCAGTGGAAATACCGGGAAACACACCGAGGAAGAGCACGGAGAGAAAAACGGCCATGATGCGTGCGGCAGAACCGCCCCAGGAAAGGACTTGCATAACCAGATACCTCTATGTCGCATTATTGTTGGTTTCAGATCCACCTTATCCGCGCGACAAGATCAAATAAAATACTATTTCAGAATGCCGGCAATCATATTTTATGATGTCACCGGTCAGCAGCGATCAGCTCTCCCTCCCAATCCCCCACACGGACAGCATCCCGCATGATTCCCATAAGGACATCACGGACACACTCGGCGGGACGGGAAAGCGGACGGTTCCTTGGCCAGGCCAGGGAAATGGTGCGGGTCACTTCCGGTTCAACGATCCTGCGAGCGAAATGGTTCCGGGACATCCCCTGGCGCCCACCGGCAGTGACCACATTGGAGATGGTGCAAGCCATACCGAAATCTATAAGACCACTGAGAGTACGCGGCGAATTCTGACTCATGCGCAGGTTTAACGAGGCTCCAATGGCCAGCACCTGCTCATCCAGGACCCGCCGCATGCTCAACTGCCGGTCGCCCAACACCAGCGGTGCGCTCACGGCTTCCGCCAGTGGCACAGGCTCCGTTGAGCATTCCGGACGGCTCCGCTGGCCAATCAGGCAAAAATACTCCTGGAGCACGGGAATCGCTTCGGCATTTTCCAGCTCCGCCGCGCTGGGAATCACGCCAATCTCGACCTTGCCCGTGTCGATTACATTGCCAGTGTCCGAGCTCAGGCCCTCGACAATCTGAATGTTGACCCGGGGATAGGATTGTTCAATGGCATAAATCAATCGCGGCGCCAGGTAATGAGCCATGGTGAACGGTAGTGCGACCGACACCTCGCCGGCCGGCTCATTGTTCAGAGAGGCCTTGATATCGTTCCTGGCGATCTCCGTATTTTTCAGGATCAGCAGCGCGTGGCTCAGCAGGCGTTTTCCCGTCGGGGTGATATCCACCCCCCGGCGCGTACGCTTGAACAGCTCCGCCTCGAACTCCCGCTCAAGGGCAATGATGTGCTGGCTCAGGGCTGGCTGGACAATATTCAGCTTTTCCGCCGCCGCGGAAAAGCTGCCTTCTTCCCAAACGGCCACCAGAGACCGAAGATGCTTGAAATTCATTGCGCTCACTCCGGCAAAGTCGCAGGTGTGACGATATTGAATCGTCCCGAGAACCGATCCAGCGATGAAAACAGCGTCAGTAGCTCACTGGCATCGCCCAGGAACCGGATATCACCCTTTTTGATGGCCTCCTGCATGGCGGCAGGTCTACCGCCCACGACCGGCAGTAGAGCCTGAGCCATCTGCACCTCCACATCGGCGTGATCAAATCGATCGTCCTGGCGATGGGTCAACACGCCATTGCGGAGCGTCAGGGAGTAACACACGGCAGTATCGGTAAAGTACCAGTTAATGGCGACGTCCTTTCTCGATACTTTACCGGCATTGAGTCGCACGGCCAGCACATCAAAAAACTGGGAGGGTGTCAGTGCTTTGAGCAAGTCACTGGGCACACCGCCTTTGTTTCCGGGCTCGGCAACGCCGTGCCGAAGCTCCATGGCCCCGGTCAGGTAGGCATTACGCCAGGTTGTATTCTCACACTGATAGCCCAGTTGCTCCAGTGCGTCTGCCTGCAACTGACGCGCCGCCTGGTTATCAGGATCTGCGAAGACTACTTTGTTAACGATTTCAGCCACCCAACGATAATCACCCTGTGCAAATGACGCTCTCGCTTTATGAAGAACGGCCTCCGCGCCTCCCATCCAGTCGATATGCCGGCGTGCCGACTCCACCGTTGGCAACGGGTTCAGGTTGGCCGGATTGGCGTCATAGAATCCCATGTAACGCTGGTAGACCGCCCGCACGTTGTGGCTGACGGACCCGTAATAATCGCGGCTGTACCATTTTTGCGCCAGGGGATCAGGTAATTTCCGAAGGTGGTCGGCGATGTCCAGCGGCGTCAGGCCATGGTTTAGCAACCGCAGGGTTTCATCATTCAGGAACGCGTACATGTCCCGCTGGTCTTCCAGGAAGGTGCGAATATTTCCCTGACCCCAGGTAGGCCAATGATGCTGGGCAAACAGCACGTCCGATTTGTCACCGTAACGGGCCAGGGTTTCCCCAAGATAATAGGACCAGATTTTCGGATCCCGGACCTGTGCACCGCGTATGGTCAGGATGTTGTGCTGGCAGCGACAGGCATTCTCGGCCACACAGAGGGCCCGCAATGATGGGAAGTACAGATTCATTTCCGCCGGTGCTTCGGTTCCCGGCGTCAGCTGGAGCTCCACTTCCAACCCATCAATCACACGGTTCTCGATGGACTCCCTGACCAGGTCTGTTGGAGCAATCAGGGTAACGGTTCCTCTGGACGTAGCCTTCCCCAGTCCTGCGTCCACCTGCCCCCTGGGATCTTTGGGCAATAGCCCGCCATACATGTACTGAGCACGACGCCCCATGGCTGCACCGGCCAGGATATTCTCGCTGACTGCCTCTTCCATAAAACCGTCAGGGGCGAGGATAGACACTTTCCCGGACTTCACGTCGGCCTCGTCAACAACTCCTTTCACTCCACCAAAGTGGTCAACATGGCAATGGGTGTAAATCACTGCAACCACGGGCTTTCGGGGCCGGTGCTGAAAATAGAGCTCTATCCCCGCTGCGGCAACCTCAGTCGACACCAGCGGATCCATGACAATCAGCCCGGTGTCACCCTCAATAATATTCATGTTGGACAAATCGAAGCCACGAATCTGATAGATCCGGTCCGTTACCTGAAACAGGCCGGCAATGTTATTCAGCCGGGCAAGGCGCCAAAGGCTGGGGTTAACCGTCAGCGGCGCCTGCTCCTCCTGCTCGAAGTCATAGGCACGGAAATCCCAGGCGATCTTCCCATCAGCTCGTTCCACGGTTTCAACGTGCGGCTTTGCCACCAACCCCCTCCAGGCATCTTCGAAGTCCGCATCGTCTTCAAACGGCATGGAATGCAAGCATGCCTGATGCTTTCGGATTGTTTCTGACTCCGCGTCTTTGGTCCCTGGTTCAGCGCTGATAACACCGGGCTGCATATTCACGATGATTTCTCCTGATGGTTTGTTTGGCGCCGCGCGCCCTTGTCATTCTTTGGGCGAAAGGCCCTGCCAGAACTGCTCCCCCGTGGCCGGGATGAATACGTTCTGCAAGGCGCTCACCAGAGCTTCGCCCATCTGGTGGAGCTGCTCGTCACTGACCCGAAAGGAGGGCATCATGATACTGAGCACGCCACAAACAGCTCCTGCGGCGTCCCTGACGGGTGATGCCACTGCGGTGGCTCCTTCTACCCGCTCACCTACGGAAACGGCGTATCGCCGTTGACGTACGAGCTCCAGTTCGGCGTTAAGGCGATCCATCTGGTCTTTATCGGGAGCAGAAGAAGTTTCCCCCAATCGCTGCAGTATCCGAGCCTTCTGCTCCGAAGAAATAAATGCCAGCTCTGCCTTCCCGGCCGCGCCCAGGTGGAGGGGAAATCGTTCACCCACTTCCATGACATAACGAATTGGCTGCCGGCTAGGCTGGACAGCCGTCAACACGTGCTCGTCGCTGATTCTCCGGAAAAGCGAGATGGTTTCGGAGGTTTCCGCCCCCAGACGCTCCATCACCGGGATCAGCTGTGTGGTCAGGTCATTTTCGGCAAGCAGGGGGCGAACAAACTCCAGGACTTTGGCGGACATGCGCCACCGGTCCTCACCCAGACGATTAACTTCCACAATTCCCCGCTCCATGAGCGGATCCAGCAATTCCTGAACCACCGCCGCTTCGAACCCGGTGCCGGAAGCCAACTCAGTCAGTGAACGCCCCCTGGATGCGCTGCCAGCAATCACCCGCAACAACGTCATCACCCTGAACACCGTGCCCCTGGCCGACTGCCGACCAGAGAGGGTGTAACGCTTGTCACTCTCGCGGCGATAGACGTACTTGCGTTCTTCCAGGGTCTGCAGGATTCTGAACACGATGGGCGTAGACTCTCCCATCTGACGTGCCAACTCTGTCAACGAGACCGGAGCGGGAGCCGCTTCAATCAACTCGAGGACATCCAGGCCTCTGGAGAGGGTTCTTAACTGGTTTTTAGGGTCCGACATAATTACAATCTCCGATATCGATTACTATATTCGTAATTTTTTGGATCGCATGTCAACTTCGTTTGTACGAAAACTTAACGACACTTTCCCGCGGTCACTCTCTGAATGGAGACGCAATGAATCCAAAAACACCTCTTGGCGGCCTGCTGATCAGACTCTTCCCGTTCCTGGCATGGCCCGCGCCCACCAAAGGCCAGGTAAGAGCCGATGCCATCGCGGGCATAACCGTTGGCCTGGTATTGGTCCCCCAGGCACTGGCCTATGCCCAGCTCGCTGGTATGCCTCCGGTCACCGGCCTCTACGCCGCCTTGCTGCCCGGCATTGTCGGGGCGCTGTTCGGATCGTCTTCCCTGCTGGCGGTGGGGCCGGTTGCACTGACAAGCCTGCTGACCTTCGCCGCCCTGCAACCATTGGCCGCTGCAGGCTCGCCAGAGTGGATCGCCATGGCGATATGGCTCGCCGTCTATTCCGGTCTGATGCAGTTTTTCATGGGTGCCTTCCGGATGGGCATTCTGGCCAATCTGGTGTCGAATGCCGTTGTTCAGGGCTTCGTCAATGCCGCCGCTGTTATCATTATTATCTCCCAGTTACCGGCGCTATTGGGCTTTGCCTCCGGCGCTGATGGCCACTGGTTGTCGCACATCACCCAAGCGTGGCGGGAAGAACCCGTGCGCCTGGCGGTGACCGCCGGTTTCGGCGTGGGATCTATGCTGGCCCTGGTTGCACTCAAACGGTTTTCTTCACGACTGCCCGGCGTGATGGTTGTGTGTCTGATAGGGGTCGCAGCGAGCCTGCTGGCAGGGTTTGACGGACTGGGCGGCGCCATCGTTGGCTCTATCGACAGTGGCCTGCCGGGGCTGACCCTGCCATTCACCCTCTCGCTGGATCAGCATCTGGCTCTGTTGCTGCCGGCTGCCATTATCGCCCTGATCAGCTTTACCGAGGCGATGTCCAGTTGCCGCACCATGTCCCGGATAACAGGCGAACCCTGGAACCGCAATCAGGAGCTCATCGGCCAGGGCCTGGCGAAAATAGCCAGCGGTTTCAGCGGTGCCTTTCCGGTCAGTGGCTCCTTTTCACGCACCGCACTGAACGCCTACAGCGGCGCCAAAACCGCCAGGGCAACCCTCCTGGCATCGCTGATCGTGCTAATTTCCCTGTTCGGACTGACGCAGCTGCTGTATCACCTGCCCACGGCGGTCCTGGCCGCCATCATTATCGTGCCGGTCACTCAACTGATCGATATCCGGTCACTGACCCGACTCTGCCGGGAAAACCCCAAGGACGGCTTTGTTGCACTGGTCACACTGATCGTGACCTTGGCAACCGTACCCAATCTGTATTGGGGAATCCTGGCGGGAATGGGCGCCTCCCTGCTGGCGTTCCTCCACCACCACGCCATGCCCCGCATCATTGAACTGGGTGTCCATGAGAGCGGCGGTTTTCGCGACCGCAAGCTCTACGAACTTCCGCCCATTGCCGAAGGCGTGCTGGGCGTGCGCATGGACGCTTCATTGACCTATCTGACCGCCCCCATGCTCGAGCGCTACATCCGCAAAAAAGTAGACGCCGATCCGAATATTCGAGTGCTGCTGATCTCGGCATCGTCACTGAACCAGGTGGATTCCACGGGTCTCGACACGTTACGGGATATCTGGTCTTTCCTTGACTCAAGAGGCATCACGCTCTGCCTGTCCGGACCTAAGCTTGCCGTCCGGGAAGCACTGTCGCGGTCGGGGCTGTCGCAACTGATCAGGGAAGAACACATCTATGCCACTGATGAGAAGGCCATTGACTCGCTGACCTGAGCCCGGAGCCGCCGCACAAGGCTTTTCCAGGCGGCTTACCCACAACCTTCCCTTTAGACATCATTTTTCATGATACCTAACAAATAAAAATAATATTTTTCTTGATCTCTTTCTGTCGGCATCATCTGGATATGACTCTGTGAAACGCCGAACACAAGGAGAAAACAATGAACCTCGGTCGATTTATCAGTCGCAGTGCACGGTACTGGCCGACCGCACCCGCCGTCGCTGATTCCAGGGGCTCAATTACCTACGACGAACTGGACCAACGCTCCAGCCAGTTGGCGAATGCCCTGTTGGGCCTCGGGCTCGAGCCTGGCGACCGGGTAGCCATGTACTCGCTCAACCGCAAAGAGCTGGTTGAGATTGAGGTGGCGCTTTACAAAGCCGGTCTGGTAAAGGCACCACTGAACGCCCGACTGTCCCTGGATGAGGCCATTCACGTACTCGAGGATGCCGATGCCCGAGTTCTGATTGTTGGCCCGGAGCATGCCGAACAAGTACAGGATCAACAGGCTGACCTGCCCTCCATTGAACATATTGTGGTGATTGGAAAATCCGGCAGCACTCATTACGAAGGGCTGCTCGCCGAAGGCGCGCCGAACTCACCTGACATCGAACTCGATCCCGACGCACCCGCCGTTCTGCATTACACATCCGGCTCTTCTGGTCGGCTGAAAGCAGCAGTGCAGACATTCGGCAACCGCATGGCATTGATTCGTAAATCTCTCATGCTCCCAGAGGCCCGCAGCAACGACGTCGAAAAAGTGGCGCACGTCGGGCCGGTCACCCATGCCAGTGGCATGCAGATCATGCCGGTGCTGTTTAACGGGGGGTGCAACTACCTCGTTGATCGCTTCGATATCGACTCTCTGCTGGCCACCATCGAGCGTGAGAAGATCACCCGCTTCTTTGCAGTCCCCACAATGATCTATCGCCTTCTGGATGCCCAACAAGGTGGCAAGTACGACCTGTCCAGCCTCAATCGCATCACCTATGGCGCAGCCCCCATGGCACCGGCACGACTGCGCGAGGCGATTGACGCTTTCGGGCCCATTTTCATGCAGGGCTACGGCGCAGGCGAAACCACATCCACCATCACTACTCTGCTCACCTCGGACCACATTCGCGGTCTCGCTGACAAACCGGAGTTGCTGGCGTCCTGCGGACGCGCCTTTGGCGAGTCGGACGTCATCATTGCCGACGACGCCGGCAACCCCGTGGCAACCGGCAAGCCGGGGGAAATCCTCGTGCGCGGCCCTGATGTGATGCAAGGCTATTGGCGGGCGCCGGATCTGACGGCGGAAGTGATGAAGGATGGCTGGTACCACACCGGTGATATCGCGACCGCGGATGAGGAAGGTTTCTTCTACATCATCGACCGCAAGAAGGACATGATCATTTCCGGCGGTTTCAATGTCTACCCGGCCGAGGTCGAATCCGTCCTCTTTGATCATCCCGCCGTGTCCGAATGCTGCGTGGTCGGGGTGCCGGATGAGGAGTGGGGCGAGAGCATCACCGCCCTGGTGGTCCCCAAGCCGGGAGCGTCCGTCTCGGAAAACGAGCTGGCGACATTCTGCGCCGCGCGCCTGGCGCGATTCAAGAAACCGAGATCCATCCAGTTCACCGAAGAGCTGCCCAAAAATCCCAACGGCAAAGTCGCTCGTCGCCTGGTGCGGGAAAAATACTGGCAGCAACAGGACCGTCAGGTCGGTTAACACGCGGAGGCATGATCATGTTTGAGACATTTACCGGGACGGAAACGGGCGAGCAGGTTCGCCGTGAAGCCCGCGAATTCATCGAGAATTACCTGAAACCACTGGAACAGGAACACCGCATCACCTACGAATCCGAGGTGCCCATTGATCTGTTGCGCCAGGTCTGGAAAGCCTCCCGGGAGGCGGGTCTTTACGGTGCGCAGCTACCGGAAAAACTTGGGGGCCGCGGGCTGACCATATACGACCAGTGCCTTTTGAAGGAAGACGTCGTCTCTGCCGGAGCGAAACTCGGGGCTCACGTCCTCGGAGAGCTTGGCGGACCACCCAGGGTTGGTCATTTGTTTCAGTTTGCCACGGAGAAACAGCTGGAAACCCATTTCCTGCCCGTAGTGCGTGCCGAGCGCACCTGCTGTTTTGCTTTGACCGAGCCCAATGCCGGATCCGACGCCAGCCGCTTAGCCACACGGGCGGTGAAGGAGGGTGATCACTACGTCCTGAACGGACAGAAGCGCTACATCTCAGGCGCACCCTATGCGGATTTTGCCATTCTCATGGCCGTGACCGATCCGGAGGCTGGTGCCAAGGGCGTCACTGCCTTTCTAGTGGATTTCGATAGGTCGGGCGTATCGCTGAACAGCGATTACCTGCCGATTTCCGGCCAACGAAGCCACGCCGACATACGCCTGGACAATGTCCGGGTTCCGGAAAGTCACATCGTCGGCGGACTCGGTCGCGGCTTCCTGCTCGGCATGTCCCGAATCAATGTAAACCGTTTGCTGCATTGCCCAACCATGCTGGGCCTTGCTCGCCAGGCGCTGATGGAAGCGGCCAGTTATGCAACAAGCCGCGAACAGTTTGGCACGCCGATCGCCAGCTTCCAGGCCATCCAGCACATGCTGGCCGATATGGCTACGGAGCTGCATGCCGCACGCAGCATGGTGCTTGATGTCGCAAGCAGACTGGATCGCGGAGAAGACACCCGGGAAGCCTCGGCGATGTGCAAGCTCTTTGCCTCGGAGCGCGCCTTCCAGATCGCCGATCGCGCAATCCAGATTCACGGCGGCGCCGGCCTGATGAAAGGCAGCAAGGTGGAATGGATATTCCGGGCGCTGCGCATGTACCGCATAGTGACCGGCACCAGTGAAATCCAGCGCAACACCATCGCCAAAGGCATGCTGAAAGACCTGAAAGCCGCTAGCTAGCCGTCCAGACACACACCGATTCATTACTTTTCCGGGGCCAGACGTGGCCTGGCCCCATAAGGCCCGCTTTGCCTTAAAACCCGCAAACCACAACCACAAACAACAAATACAACAGGAGATTGACATGCAAAACACACTGACAAGAAATGCCATTCTGCCACTCGCGTTCACTGGCCTGACGGTCCTGTCCGTTCCAGTTGCCGCATACGAGATCGATATAGATATCGACCAGAACCCGGAAACCCGGGAAACCCTTGAGCTCTATGGCGTCATCAGGCTGTCCGTCGACTACGCCGACTCGGACCTGGGAGACACTCCGGAGGATCAATCCATCGGCCTCACCGATGGCAGCGTGGGCCTGTCATCCAATACCACCCTTTTCGGCCTAAGGGGTTCGTACGGACTGGCGGACGAGCCCTACAAGGTGGTCTGGCAGCTCGAACAGAAATTCAATCCCGACAACGACGGTGGGGATACCCTCGGTACCCGGGATACCTTCCTGGGGCTGCAGACGCCAGTCGGATTATTTCGTGCCGGCCATATGGACACGCCCTACAAGAGAATGGGCCTGAACAGCACCATTTACTCATCCACTGTGGGCGACCCCCACGCCATCATTGGCAAGAGTTCCCAGTCACCGGCCCGACTGGACCTGAGGGCTCAGAACGCCATCCAGTGGAATCATGGAGTCGGGGGCTTTCAGCTGGCAGCGCTGTATTCGATGGATGGCCAAAGAAGCCTTGAGGACACCTCGGACCGTTTCATTGACAACAACGACGGCGATCTTTACAGCCTGAGTGCCAGTTACGCGCTGAAAAACCTGACCTTCATGGGCACCTACGAAAACTGGTCAGAGGCCTTCGGTGGTGAAATCAAAGCCTGGCGGGCAGGTATCAAGTACCAGGGCACCAGAACCACCGTCGGCGCCATGTACGGGGATATCGACACAGACCTCTCGGCAGCGGCTGGCACCCTGTCACGGGAGGAGTATGCCGTCTTCGCCCGGTATAAACTCACGCCGCGCTTCCTCATTGGCACCCAGTGGGCAAGAGCCGGAGAATCGGATTTTGCGTTAGGTGATGACGGCGCCGATCAATACTCAGTTGGCGCCTACTACCTGCCCTATCGTCCCGTGGCGCTGCATGTGGTCGCGACCATGACCGATAACGACGATAACGGCCGTTACGGAACAGCTGACTATGCCCATGGCGATCGTGTCTCCACCGTTCGCGGGGGATCACCGTTCGCACTCTCCGTAGGGGCTCAGTACTCTTTCTAACCCCTCCATGCATTCCCTCCCAACGCACGGAGTTTGCCCTGACCCTGGTGTCAGGGCTTTTTTCTGTCGATCTAGAACTTGGCCCCCGCCTGAATCAACAGCATCTCCAGATCCCGGTTATGGTTGTTCCGGGCCACATCCAGGGCCGTCATTCCAGCCCCCGAGCGGTAGTTGACGTCCGCGCCGGCGGCGAGAAGCCTTTCAGAGGTCAGCATGTCGCCACTCTCGACAATGTGCATCAGCAACGAGCGCCCGTCCTGACTAACATTGACGTTGGCTCCGGCCGCGACCAGCAGTTTGACCACCGACACGTGACCGTTGCGGGCGGCGCGAATAACCGGTGTCGAACCCCGTGCGTCCACCGCATTCACCTGCGCTCCGGCGGATAGTAACTGCTGCACGAGCCGGCGACTGCCACTCTCGGAAGCCACCATCAGCGGTGTTTCGCCATCGCCAACAGCCAGGGAATGGATCCGCTCCAAGTCCGTCGGTGTCGGGGGACCGGATGTGCAGCTACTGATAAAAAGCGACAGGAAGCAGAATACTAAGGGTGAAATACAGCGGGTGCCGGTTCCCTTGGCCATTATGAGGTCTCTGTTGGTGTTTTCTGACCGTATTCTGATCAGGTCCGGGCAGGAATTAAATCGAGCCGGTCACAAGTTACCGGAGTTCTGCATGATATTGCCGACCAACCGACGCAATCGCCGCTCGCCGTCCTTGTGTCCCTCACACAGTCCGACGTCCTGTAATTCTGGCCACGACCAACCCTGGAGCACCCGGCGAAGCCACAGGTCCCGGTCGTCGCTCTCGCCCAGAACCCGGGCGGCGACAAGCCCCAGGCTCACTTTCCGCAATACTGGCACCATTAGCTCAAAACCGCGATAGCCTCCGGCAAAGCTCTCCAGGTCACGGCGGTCTTCGTCACTCAGGGTCTGTCCGTTTGCCAGTTCGGCTGTCAGCAAGTGTACCAGTTCCGGGTCCATATCCCGCCAGTAGAGCGGAACCAGGGTCAGCCAGTGTTCGGCAAGGCGCCGGCGAATCCTTGGCAGCAGGTCATCGCCGCGTGCGGAGGTGCTGCGGAGCATCTGGATCGGGTATTCCCCGGTACTCGTCTCCCGGGTCATGCCCGGGCGGATCAGCGCCAGGCCTGCCTGCTGCCAGAACCGGATCAGGGCCACACTGCCGCCAAAGCTGGTACCCAGCCCATCGTATTCCCGGCCCGACGCATAGGCGCACGCGGTTTCCACCAGCTGGGTTCCCAGACCACGTGACCGGCATTGCTCACTCACGGCAATCCTGACCACCCTCAGCCAGTGACAGCAGGCCGCTTCCGGAAAACCACTGTGATTGGCGAGAGACTGGGCCAACAGGTGGCCGCGCACGCGACGCTGTCCGCGCATCACCCGATCCGCCAGCTCCGGACTCAGGCCCCCTTCCCGTCTGGCCCAGAGCACACCCGCCAGCCGCCCTCCGACCGTCAGTCGCCAGCTGACCGCCTGGGGGTCATCCAGCCATTGGCGCAGGTCCGCGGGCGTGGTGCGGTAGTGTGCGTTCACCAGCAGGCCAAAGGCTTCCGCCAGCTCCTGTTCGCTGGCCCGGGCCGGGACCCAGGGCTCTATTCTTGTCTCTCCATCACCGGGTACCTGATCGGGCGCATCGGCGTGCAGAAGAAACATCCGTGAAATCAGCGGCTCCAGAGGATCGGTGGCGGACCAGCGGATGGGCGCTTTCAGGGTCGCGCCGCGCCACTGGGGGGTACGGCTATCAAGCACCTGGCGAAAGCGGATGGCAAAACCACGCCCCGACCCTTCATAACCATGAACGGTGGAGGCGAACACCACCCGTGGCCAGCCGGTGAGAATCCGCGCCAGACGCTCGGCAGGCAGGGCCGCCGCTTCATCCACCAGAATCAGCTCCGCTTCCGGCGCCTGAGCCAGCAGTTGATCCGGCGGCAAGTAGCTCAGGCAAGCACCTTCCGGCAACACCAGTTCTCCGGCCGGACCTTCTTTATAACCACCCTCCCCGGCCGTCAACCTGGCATGATGGAACAGGGTCGCGACGGCTTCGATACCGGGCGCAGTGACCACCACATGCCTTCGGCCCTGCTGGAGCAGCTTGACCGCCGCTATACCCAACGCCGCCGACTTGCCCCGGCCACGGTCAGCGGTGAGTACCAGCGGCCGGCGGCGACGGCCCTGACCGGTATGTATGATCGCCTCGATGGCCTGTTGTTGATCACGTGTCTGGCCAACCTCGAACGGTTGCCGCGGACCATCCAACTGCGGCAAGGCCGGGGCGGCGTCCTCCGCCGGGTTGAAGCGGATAACCGCCGGCGATGCCGCGATAACCGTGGATAGCCTGGCGGCAAACGGGTGATGATCGGCCCCGTCGAGGCCGGTGCGGACATAGTCGGGATCGTTGAAAGTGGACCACTGATCCAGCGGCGGCATCAGCCAGATCAGCAAACCGCCCGCTTTGAGGGTACCCGCCAACGCCGCCAGACTGTCGGGAGAATTCCCCTGCCAGCCGTCCCAGACCACCACATCAAGCTCTCGCCCCAGCCACTGGCGGGCCTTTTGCGGCGGCACCGGAAGCAGACGATCGTCCGGCACGACCTCCGGCCTCCCCGTCCAGATGCCGCCCTGCCATGGCAGGGCCGGCAACAGCTGCCGGAGCCAGTCGATGGCGCAGGCGCGGTCACCCTCCAGCAGTACAAGGCGGCGCTCACCCCTGGTGGTCATCCGTTGCTGCAGTCTGCGCCAGGCGTCAATGTCCGGTGCCGGCTTGGCGGTGGCGGGTCCCATTAGCTGAGGTCGGTTCCATGGGTCTTGAAGTCGGTGAGCGCACAGATTTCCAGGGCAGCCTGGTGGGTCGCGCGCAGCCTGACCCTCGGTGCACAGCCGGCTTCGAACGCTTCCTGCCAGCGCGCGGCGCACAGGCACCAGTTGTCCCCCGGCTTGAGGCCAGGAAACCCGAATTCCGGCCTGGGAGTGCTGAGGTCATTGCCACGGGTTCTGGAGAAAGCCAGGAAGTCGTCGGTGACCACAACGCAGACGGTATGGGAGCCAAAGTCGTCCGGACCGGTGTTGCAACAGCCATCCCGGTAGAAGCCGGTCTCAGGATCCCTGCCACAGGCTTCAAGCTGCTCGCCAAGTACATTTACTGCTTCTGCCATCTGCATGATGCTCTCCTTTGGTTTGGGAGTAAGCGGGCAATTATGTCGGACCGGTATCCGCACTACCAGTCGCCCGCTACAATACCGCCCATGCAAACCCAACCCCAAACAGCCGATACCACCGAACTGCCGGATTACCTTACCGATGAGCAGCAGGCGATCATCACCGCCGGCTACGAGCATTCGGTGATTACCGCCGTGGCCGGCAGCGGCAAGACATCCACACTGGCCTGGCGCATCCGCTATCTCCTGCAGCAGGGCCATGCCCCCGAGCGCATGCTGGTACTGATGTTCAATCGCAGCGCCCGGACAGACTTTGAGCGTAAGCTGCAGGCGGTGTGCAGTCAAAGTGGGCTGGCAACGCCAGAAGTCCGCACCTATCACGCCATGGGCCTGCGCCTGTACAAACGCTTCGTGCGAGAGGGCTATCTGCCGGGATTCTCCGACAAGATTCTGAGCGAGCAGGAAATCAGCTATCAGGCCTGGCAACTGACCCGGCGACTGGCACCGGAAGACCTGGCCGATGACATCCGCCGCAACAAGAAAGACTTTGTGGAAACCGCCACCAGCTTCATTGATCTGGTGAAAACCACCCTGTCGCCGGTGGACGTGGTCTTCGAGGAACTGGGGTATTCCGACAAGCATCGCTACCTGATCGACTTGTTCCACAGCTTTGAGCAGTGGCGCAAAGGCCAGAGCCGCATCAGTTACGCTGACATGCTGTATGAACCGGTGATGGCGATTCACCAGAACCCGCCGTTGCAACGCCTGGTCGGCAACAAGATGGACCTGATCCTCGTGGACGAATATCAGGACACCAACGAAATCCAGCACCTGCTGCTGCGTTACGTCGCCTGCGAACGGGCCCGCGTCACCGTGGTCGGGGATCCGGACCAGACCATCTACGAATTTCGCGGCGCCAGCCCGGAGTTCATTCTCAAGCGGTTCAGTGATGAGTTCGAAAGCCCGCTGGAACAAACCCTGAGCTACAGCTTCCGTTACGGCCATCAGGTCGCCCTGCTGGCCAACCACCTGATCTGCCACAACACCGGTCGCAAGGACGTGCTCTGCCACTCTCACCCCTCCACGCCGGACACCGGTATCGCCCTGCACGAGTCCGCCACTGACAGCGACACCGTATTGGAAATCCTCCAGCAACAGGCTGCCGAGCAGCGGGCAGACACCGCCATTCTGTTCCGGGTCTGGAGCCAGAGCGTACCCATTGAGCTGAAACTGTTGGCCAGGCAGATCCCTTACCGTATCGACGCTGGCAAGGGCGCCCTGTTCAGCCGTGAAATTCAGGCGGTTGGCGCATTGCTGACGGTCATTGCCGGAAAGCTGGAAAAGCTGCCGCCGGAGGATCGCCTGACCGTGGCGCGGCAACTCCTGCGCTTTCCCCATGTTGGTCTGAAGGAGCCGGAACTGGAGCAACTCGCCAGCTTTCTGTCCGGTTTCGACAACGGCTGGCATGAACGGCTGCTGGCGCTGGATTTCAACGCGCTGGCACCCATGGCGGCAAAAAAGCTGCGGAAACTGGGCGAAGTTCTGGCCCGGTTACAGGGTTATCGAGGCCCCGTATCCAACGCGATTGCGGTCTACGCCGAACACACCGATCTGTACGAGGGCATCCGCAGCCTGGCACTGACCCACGAAGCCGCGGATGAGCGTATCGATACCATCCACGGTTTCCGCGACTACCTGAAAGGCCTCGACGTAGATGCCGCCGGTGCCCTGCAACACCTCAAGGCCCTGAAAAAACAGGCCAGCGAGACCACCAGCCATGGGGTACTGCTATCCACCATCCATCGCACCAAGGGGCTGGAGTGGCCAACTGTCATCCTCCCCGGACTCCAGGAAAAGTATCTGCCCTACAGCCCCCGGGCCGAAGATGATCCCCGCGCTTTTATGGAGAGCGAACGGAGACTGCTGTACGTGGCCATGACCCGGACACGGGAACAGCTGCACCTGATCACCCGCCCCGCCAGCACCCAACCCCATCTGGATGGCGACCTGGGCCCCAGCCGGTTCATCAATGAGCTGTGCTTCCCGTTGTCCGCAGAGTTTGGCGCCTGGCTTGACCAGCGGTCTGACGATGACACCGAAGCCTTCCAGGCGAACTCACCGCTGACGCCGGTTGCCAATCGTTATGCGGACCGCGAAGCGGTGACACTCGAAGGGACGCAGCAGGATCCCAAAGCCAGTGGCGCGCCGCTATGGGCCCGGGACCGGCTGAGCCACGCGATATTCGGTGAGGGGGCGGTTATCTCGGAAGACGACAGCGCGTTTGAAGTACGCTTCGATTCTGGCGAAACCCTGAACTTCAGCAAAAAAAGCGCGCATCTGTACTTCACCGTCGTGGCCTGATCAGCCAGATCCGTTTGTGGCAAGTCATGCGTACAATGACGTTCATGTAACTTTCTTTGTTTTTTTGAAACCTGTCACGTAAATTCAACGTCAGGAATACTCGAAGCAACTCTCACAAGTCGCTGTTAACGATAACTGAACAGGAGGTTCTGCATGAACATCATGCGCCCACTTGCCGTGGCCACCCTGGCTGCATCCCTTGCAACTCCGGCTCTGGCCGACGATCAGCAATCTCTCTATCTCAACCCGTTCGCCGCTTACCAGCTGTTTGATGACAAGCGCGACCTGAGTGAAACCGGCACCTTTGGTGTGGGCGTAGAGTACCGGTTCCTTCCGAACTGGGCGGTCGAAGCGGTTTACTCCCGTGCCGATGCCGATCGTAAATACCGCCCCGGCTCTTCCGACTTCGACGAAATCCGTCTCGACGGCACTTACTACTTTGCCGGTCAGGATGAAGCCTGGAACCCGTATGTTTCTCTGGGTGCCGGCCACGCCGATTTCGGTGATGACGTGCTCGCAGTGCAGACAGCCGGTTCCGACCACGACGAGACCCGCGTCAACGTGGGCGCAGGCGTTCGTTATAACGTCAGCGATCTGGTGTCCATTCGCGGTGACCTGCGCGAATTCCATGGCATCGACGAGAGCACATTCGATACCCAGGTATCCCTGGGCCTGAGCCTGGCCTTCCACCGCACCACGTCGGATCCGAAGCCGGCGGACGCCGATAACGATGGCGTAGCGGATAATCGTGACCAGTGCCCCGGCACACCTCCAGGTGCCACGGTGGACAGCGCTGGATGCGAGCGTGACGGCGACATCGATGGCGTGGTTGACAGCCGCGACGAGTGTCCGAACACTCCGGTAGGTGCCAGCGTCAACAGCAAGGGCTGCGAACTGGACAGCGACAACGATGGCGTGGTTGACAGCAAAGACCAGTGCCCGGGCACCACAGCCGGCGCCGAGGTTGATTCAACCGGTTGCGAGGGTGTGACTGAAACCGTGGAAACCATTGAGCTTCGCGTTCAGTTCCCCAACAACAGCTCGGTGATCGACAACACCTACGATTCGGAAATCCGCAAGGTCGCCGATTTCATGGCCGAGTATCCGGAAACTTCCGTGGAAATTGCCGGTCACTCCGACAGCACTGGTGATGCAGCGTACAACCGCGACCTGTCCCAGCGTCGTGCCGAGGCGGTTGCCGAGCGTCTGACCCAGTCACTGGGTGTGGATGAAGACCGCGTCAGTGCCACCGGGTACGGTGAGGCAGAGCCGATTGCCAGCAACGACACGCCGGCAGGCCGCGCCCAGAACCGTCGGGTTGAGGCCCGCATCCAGGTTAGCCGCTGATTAACCGATAGGCTATCCTCCAAGAAAAGGCGCCTTCGGGCGCCTTTTCTGTCTCTATCGGGAGAATGTCATGGTCCGTCTGATGTCACTGCTGCTGGTGTTGATGACCTTGCCCATCGCCGCCCAGGCGCAGGTTTACCGTTGTGAGACCGACACCGGCACCAGCTTCTCGGATCAGCCCTGCGGAGAGGACTCCGAAACCGTCACCATTCGGGACAATCGCATTGGCGGCAATTTTGGCGATAACCTGCCGAAGCCATCGGACCCGACAGAAACCGACGAAGAGGACAGACAGCCTGCCCGCCAGGAGAGTGAAGACACCTGCCGTTTCATCAACTCGACCGATCTGCGCACCTACCTGACCCGCAACCAGGTGGTGAAAGGAATGACCAAGGATCATGTTCTGAGGGCCTTTGGACGCCCGCCCGAAACCTACCCGACACCCCAGGAAACCTGGGTGTACCACACCAAATACTACGGTGCGCTGTACGAGTTGACCTACGTGTACTTCAAGGACGGCTGCGTGGAACGGGTGGACTACCGCAAGCCCTGACGGCATCGACCAGAATATTGCGGGGCGTCAGCGCACGGTCACAGAAGGTGCCGAGCCTGGTCTGGTATCCCTGCTCTTCCAGAAACAGCACATAATCCAGCACCATCCAGAGTTCCAGTGGCCGGCGAAACAGGTGGCGCACCAGTTCGTGGCGACGCACCTGCGCTAATCGCTGCTCACCAACGCTCTGCCAATAGTGAAAGTCGGTTCCAGCCGGCAATGCCAGCCCTTTCTTTTCCGCAGCCCAGCGACAGAATGTCTCGAAATCCTCACCCGCCAGCCGCGCCGGATGGGAAGGCACTGGCAGGTAATCATCGATCCCGCGCAGGGCGCGCTGCAAGCCATCAAAGCCCAGGCGCCAGCTTCTGATGCGCGACCTTTCCGCCCTTACCCGGGCCGGCGCCGTGACCGTTTCCCTAACCGCCAGCCTCAATTCACTGCGGCTCAGCGACAGCGTATCCTTGCAGCCGTTGACCCGCTCCGCCAGCGGCCGGTAGTTCGCCGTGGCGGTCAGGTGATAGCAACAAGGTGAAAAACTCACCCTGGCCGCGCCGCCCTCGCAAACCTTGCGAATCAGCCTGCGATGCAGGTCCCCACAGGCGTGAAGCGCCACGCCGTGAACCCCCTCAGACAGGGTGAGATCCGGGGCCATGACATCCTGCCGGAGCAGGGTAACGTCGTCATTGAAGTGGCGGGCCAGGCGATTGCCATCGGCCACCAATGCACCATCCCACTCCCACCCTGTAACCGGTGTGGGGCACTGTGCCGCGAGTGTGCGGGCCAGATGCCCCTTGCCGCAACACCAGTCCACGACGGACTCTGTCAGGGGTGAGACTGCGGCAGCGAATGCACCGGCCTGCAGGCGCTTGCGCCCCGGCATATCGGTGGCGCGGGTTTCCGGCAGAGTGCTCGCCGCAACGGTTTCCTGTTGATCCCTCATGTCGGGCAGTGCCACCAGCGATTGTCTTTCGCCGAGGGATGGCAGGAATCTCGCCAGCCGCTCCGCCAGCTGTTCGGGGGAGTCGTCGAAGGCTTCACAGGCACTGTCACTGAGTCCCTCGATGTCACAGACAAGGTCACGGTGTTGCACCGTCCAGGCCGGTCGGGGATCCGTATACGGCGCCGGCCGCCACAGTATCTGGTGCGCTGACAACCACTGGTTGAGTCGCTGCCACCGGCTGTACACACTTTCTGCCGGGTCGTGTAAATTCGCCACCGAGGCACTGGCTTGTCGAATCATTCCCTGAATCGTCCGGGCCTGAAAGCATCCAGACAAACCGCTGGTTCCTCTCCCTCAATCACCTGAGCAATCACATCCGCGCTGCCAGCCGACAGGGTCCAGCCGAAGGTGCCATGGCCGGTGTTGAGGTACAGGTTGTCTCTGGGACCGCGGCCGATGATGGCGGGGCCGTCCGGGGTCATGGGGCGGAAGCCGGTCCAGCTCTCGGCGGCGTCGAGATCGGCGCAGCCCGGGAATCTGGATTCCACGGATTTGCGGATCGTCGCCAGCCTTGCCTCGGGGATGTCGCGATTGAAGTCGGCCAGTTCCACGAATCCGGTGGCGCGCAGGCGGTTGCCCAGGCGGGTGGAGACGACTTTGAAGTTGTCATCATGGATGGTGGAAACCGGGGCACAGTCCAGGTCTTTCAAGGGTACCGTAAGGCTATAGCCCTTGACCGGATAGATCGGCAGTTCGAGCCCCAACGGCTTCACCAGGTGGCTTGACCAGCAGCCGGCACTGATCACGAAGGCGTCAGCTTCCAGGGATTCCAGAGCGCCACCGTCGGTTCGCAGGGTAATGGCATTTACCCGGTGGTCATCGGCAATCAGTGCCTCTGCTTCAACGTTATAGCGGATCGTCACACCATCTGCCTCACAGGCTTTTGCCAGTTCCCGGGAGAACAGGTGGCAGTCACCGGTGCCGTCGGTGTCGTAGCGCAGTGCGCCGTATAGCGGACCGTCGCCCACCATGCCCGGCTCTGCATCCCGGACCTGCTCCGGCGTCAGCAGACGAGAGGGGATCCCCAACTCATTCAGCAGTTCGTGGGTGGCGCGGTAGCCTTCCAGTGCTTCCGGCGTGCTGGCCAGATGGAGCAAGCCCTGGTGGGCGCCATCGAACGCCAGGTCCAGCTCTTTCTCGAGGGTCAGAAAGCGCTCCCGGCTGTGCATACCCAGCCGTAACATCGCACGCCGGTTCAGACCGAACAGACCCGGGGACCAGGCATAACGCAGGGTGGCAAACATGAACCGGAGGGTTTCCACCGAAGGCGGTACCCGCAACTTCAGGGGGCCGTCCTGCTTGAACAGCCAGGGCAGCGCCTTGAACACCATCGCCGGATCGGCCCAGGGGTAGACCACCCCGTAGGAGCGCTGGGCCGCATTGCCCTTGCTGGTTTCGTTTCCCGCTACCCCGTGGCGCTCCAGCACCGTGACCTGGTGGCCTCTGCGATTCAGCTCATAAGCCGTGGTCATACCCACCACACCGCCACCGACGACGACAATATGCATGCGCTCTCCGTTTCATTAACTTGGAGCCCTGTTCCAGGGCGCCCTGCAGTTTCCTATCAATGCTATACAGGTCAACAATCGTACAAGCTGTTAAACTTGTTCGACCAAACTTTCAGAATAGCAGCCAAATTCCTGGTTGCGATGGAGTGTAGTAGCTGGCAATGAGTAAGAAACGTCGCGAGATTCCCGTATTTGATCATCCGATCATTGAGACCCACTGCCACCTGGATTACCTCAAGGACCGTCCCCTGGAGGAAACCCTGGAGCAGGCCCGGCAGGTCAACATTGAGAAAATGATCACCATTGCAGTGTCACCGGACAACCTTGCCCGGGTCCGTGAGCTCAGTCAGGTTGCCCCCTGGGTCTATGGCACACAAGGCATTCACCCCCATGATGCAGAAAGCTACTCCGATGCGGCGGAAGCCGAAATCCGGACCCATGCCGGTGACGAAAAAATCATTGCCGTAGGGGAAATCGGGCTGGATTACTTCTATGACAACGCGGATCGAGAGGTTCAGCGGCAGGTGTTCCGCCGCCAACTCCAGATCGCCTGTAATACGGACAGGCCGGTGGTCATCCATAGCCGGGAAGCGGACGAAGACACCATTGCCATCCTGGGCGAGTTCGAGGACACCCTGACCCGTCGCGGCGTCATTCACAGCTTCACCTCTGGGCCGGGGCTCGCCCGGTACGCCCTGGACCAGGGCTGGTGCCTGGGATTCAATGGCATCACCACCTTCAACAAAGCGGAAAATGTGCGGGACATCGTACGTATGGCACCCATTGAGCAGATCCTGCTGGAAACCGATGCGCCGTTCCTGACGCCGGTGCCCTATCGCGGACGGGAGAATGCACCGTTTTACCTCCCGTTTGTGGCGGAGAAAATCGCCGAAGTGAAGGATTTGCCGCTTTCGGAGGTACTTGCCCACACCTATCAAAACAGCCTGAGGACGTTCTTCCCCGGGCACTGATGCCGGTGTGTCAAACCCTCCCTGAGTAAAATCAGCCCAGGGAGAGGAACACCCCCATCAGTACCGGGGACAGGAACGACAACACAAAACCGGAGGCAATCGCCACCGGTACGCAGGTCAGCCCGCCGCTGCTGCGTATGACCGGAAGCGTGAAATCCATGGCGGTGGCGCCACCGTAGCCAATCGCCATGGCGGGACGCCGGACAATTAGCAGCGGAATAATGGCCAGGGCGATGATTTCCCGGATCACGTCGTTGAGGAACGCCACACCACCCCAGGCCGGGCCCAGGGCATCGCCAACCACAATGCCCGACAGCGAATACCAGCCAAAGCCGGAAGCCAGCGCCAGGGACTCATGCCAGGCAAGATCCATCCAGGGCGCCAGTGCCAACCCCGCCAACAAAGAGCTGCCACCCATGGCGAGGGCGATACCCAGACCCTGTCTGTTCATCAGTAACTTACGCAGCGACAACCCGGCATTGCGCAACTGCAGTCCGATCAGGAACAACAGCAACATCAGCGACCAGGTCGCCAGGTCTTCTGCCATCGGCAGGTCAGGCAACAAAAAATAGCCGGCCAGCACACCCACGGCAACGGCAGCCAGGGGCTTGAGGCCAGCCAGGAACAGGCGCTGATAGCCCGGGCGGGGCGAGTCTCCGTCGGTGACCACGTCCATCGGCTGCCAGCGATGGAAGAGCCACAGCCCCGCCATGTTCGCCAGCAACAGCACCGTCACCAAGGCAGCCACCTGGACCGCCATGTTACCCAATTGCTGGCCAAGCCCCTCCATTTGTCCCAGGCCAAGCCCCAGCAGCGCGAGGATGAAATACACCAGACCTTCCACGGTGTAGTGAATCGCGGTCATTAACCGGCGGTTTTCCAGGGCCAGGGCAAAGCCCAGAAACAACGGGGCAAGAATCAGCAATGCGCCGGTTAGCATGACGTCCTCGAAACAGAAGAAATGGAGAGATTCAGCCGATGGGTTCGTACTGGTCGGGATCAAACAGGCAGCTGCCGTCACTGGCAGTCCTGTCTGTGCGAATGGTGCGGGCCAGGCGCTGGGCCGGAACCGACCAGACCACATGATCCTCCGGCCGCGGTTGATAATCACTTTCCAGCAGTGCACCGGCAACCGCACGAAGCACGGCTTCGGCCTGGCCAATACTGTGATATGGGCCCTGACAACGGTGTTTTTCCGGCTGGCCGGACTGGGCGCCACTCAGGGCAACCAGTGCCCAGATGTCCTCACCCACAGGCTTTATAAACAGCTCTACCCGCCGCCCGTCACGGACCATCACCAACGCCCGCAGGGGCCCGCGACCATGAAAGTAGTGAAGCTTCACCGTGTCCACCCGCTCCGGTCAGTGGAGCGCATGGCTGGACTGGTCCTGATCCTGCACCAGTACCCAAGGCGCGACGACCACCGCCCATAACTCGGCGTTGCGGTCATACCAGGCCCGGGCCATGTCCGGCGGCACATCGCCGATCCGCTCTTCGCTCATCCATTGTTCAAAACGTTCCTTGTTGTCGGCGGCAAGCTCCGCGGCAACATCCAGCAAATCAAGGTCGGACGCGACACGGACCACATGACCACGGGCATAGTAGGTCTGCAGGTCATGCCAGTTTATCAGGGAGGTTTCCAGGTTCAGTTTGGCAAGCAGTTCGTCCCGGGACGGGGTAGATGACATGGCGAGGCCTCGGCAACTTCAGACTTTCTGTATTGTTTCCAGCTTACCTGAAATCCTGATTCGAGACATCTGCTCCCGGCAGGTAAATGAAAGGAAAACAACGGCCACCACACCTCAAGCGCAGTGGTGGCCGTGTGCCTGTCAGGCGGACTTCAGCATCTCTCGCACCACATAGTGCAGGATACCGCCGTGTTTGTAGTAGACCGCTTCGTTCGCCGTATCGATCCGGGATTTCAGGTCACAGCTTTCGGTTGACCCATCTTTGTATTTCACCGTCATTTTCAGGCTCTGACCCGGATTGATGTCACCGGACAGACCTTCAATGCTGATGGTTTCCTCCCCCGTCAGCTTCAGGCTCTTGCGATCCACGCCTTCCGGGAACTGCAGCGGCATGACGCCCATCCCGATCAGGTTGGAACGGTGAATCCGTTCATAGGATTCGGCCACCACGGCCTTCACGCCCAGCAGGCGAGTGCCTTTGGCCGCCCAGTCACGGCTGGAGCCGGTGCCGTATTCCTTGCCGGCGATGACCACCAGCGGTGTGCCCTGCTCCTGGTACTTCATGGCGGCATCGTAGATGGCCATTTGTTCGCCGGTCGGAACAAATTTGGTGTACCCGCCTTCCACGCCGTCGAGCATCTCATTCCTGATGCGGACGTTGGCAAAGGTGCCGCGCATCATGACCTGATGGTTACCCCGACGGGAGCCGTAGGAGTTGAAATCATGGGGCTCAACCCCGTGCTCCTGCAGGTACTTGCCAGCCGGTGTATCCGGCTTGAAAGAACCGGCCGGGGAGATATGGTCGGTCGTCACCGAATCCCCCAGCAGGGCCAGGATATTGGCCTCCTTTATGTCCTCAATGGGATCGGGCTCCGGGCCCATGCCCTCAAAGAACGGCGGGTGCTGGATGTAGGTGGACGTGTCGGACCACTCATACACCTTGCTCTCCGGAAACTTGATGGCTTTCCAGGTGTCGTCACCGTCAAAGACCTCCGCGTATTCCTTGCGGAACATGTCGGTTTTCACTTTCTCAACCGCTTCGGCGATTTCCTGCTGGCTGGGCCACAGGTCTTTCAGGTACACCGGGTTACCGTCCTTGTCGGTACCCAGGGGATCATTGAACAGGTCCAGACGGACATTACCCGCAAGGGCATAGGCCACCACCAGCGGCGGTGAAGCCAGCCAGTTGGTTTTCACCAGCGGATGCACCCGACCTTCAAAGTTACGGTTACCTGAAAGCACCGAGGCCACCGTCAGGTCGCCCTCGTTAATCGCTTTCTCAACCGCCTCCGGCAGCGGGCCGGAGTTGCCGATACAGGTCGTGCAGCCATAACCCACCAGGTTGAAGCCCAGTTTGTCCAGATCGTCCTGGAAACCGCCCACTCTCAGGTAATCGGTCACCACCTTGGAACCCGGTGCCAGGGAGGTCTTCACCCAGGGCTTGGTTTGCAGCCCCTTGGCCACCGCTTTCTGGGCCATCAGGCCGGCGGCCATCATCACGCTGGGGTTGGAGGTGTTGGTGCAGGAGGTAATGGCAGCAATGACCACGGCCCCCGGGTCCAGCCGGCTTTTCTCGCCGTTCATCTCCAGCGGCTGACTGGCGTGGTGTTCGTAGCTGTCTTCGACACCGACTGCGGTCTGGCCGCCTTCGGATTCGAGGTTGGCTTCGCGGCTCCCGGTCCCCTCCCCGGTATCCATCAACAACTCGAAAGACGCCTTCATGTTCTTGAGAGCAACCCGGTCCTGGGGCCGTTTGGGACCCGCAAGGCTGGCCTCGACTTCGCCCATGTCCAGTTCCAGCTTATCCGTATAAACCGGCTCATGGCCCGGCTCGCGCCAAAGCCCCTGCGCCTTGGCGTAGGCTTCCACAAGTTCGAGCTGCTCTTCCTCCCGGCCCGTCAGACGCATGTACTTGATGGTCTGCTCGTCCACGGGGAAGAAACCACAGGTGGCACCGTACTCCGGCGCCATATTTGCAATCGTGGCCCGATCCGCCACGGGCATGTCCTTCAGGCCATCGCCGTAGAACTCGACGAACTTGCCGACGACGCCCTTCTTGCGCAGCATTTCGGTGACCGTCAGCACCAGGTCAGTGGCGGTGATGCCTTCCCGCAACTTACCGGTGACCTTGAAGCCCACCACTTCCGGAATTAGCATGGACACCGGCTGCCCCAGCATCGCGGCTTCGGCTTCAATACCCCCGACACCCCAGCCAAGAATCCCCAGGCCGTTGATCATGGTGGTGTGGGAGTCGGTACCCACCAGGGTGTCCGGATAGGCAATGTGCTTACCATTCTGTTCTTTCTGCCACACGGTCTTGCCCAGGTACTCCAGGTTCACCTGGTGGCAGATGCCGGTACCCGGGGGGACCACGCGGAAATTGTCGAAGGCCTGCTGGCCCCAGCGCAGGAACTCGTACCGCTCCTGATTACGTTCCATCTCAATGGTGACGTTGTCCTTGAATGACGACGCATCACCAAAGTTGTCCACCATCACCGAGTGGTCGATGACCAGATCCACCGGCGACAGTGGATTGATCATCGCCGGGTCCTTACCCGCCACTTTCACCGCCTCACGCATGGCAGCGAGATCCACCACCCCCGGGACGCCGGTAAAGTCCTGCATCAGCACCCGTGCGGGACGGAACTGGATCTCGGTGTCGGATTTGCGCTCTTTCATCCACTGCACCATGGCGTCGATGTGACTGCGATCCACCGTGGTGTCGTCTTCGTTGCGCAGCAGGTTCTCCAGCAATACTTTCAGGGAGAAAGGTAAACGGTTGAGATCCCCTAGCGTCTCCGCTGCCTTGGGCAGGCTGTAATAATGGAAGGTTTTACCACCAGCCTTGAGGCTGGAAAAGGTATTCAGGCTGTCTTTACCAGGACTGTCAGTCGACATGAGATGCCTCCTTTTTCGTCGTTATCCGAGCATTCCGGAAGGCTATACAAGCGCCTTTACCCCAATGTACTCCAACTGGTCTGGAATAGATTGGGGTAAAGGCGCCCGCATGAGAAGTCACCTATAACTATTGCAGCGATTGGCGAGACTTCAACCTCTGTTGCATGAATGTTCGGGATCACTCCGGTGAATGCGCCGGGGCCGCCAGCATACAATTGTCGACCCGTTCCATTGTGGCGAAGGCCAGGCTTCTGTCATTATTAAGCCCCGATTCTCTGATGGACCAGAACCAGGTTGATTGTGAAACACGATTGTCATTACCACCCGGGCGACCCCGCCAAGTGGCACTGCGGTGAGTGTCAGATTCATTACTGTAGCCGCTGCATGCCCGACGCCGATAGCCGCAAACGCCACGCCCTTTGCCCACACTGCAGCCGCGTCATGCGCTACCTCGGCGCCGCAACCGAGGCGGTACCGTTCTGGAACCGGCTCGGTGCGTTTTTCCGTTACCCGTTCCACACCGACCCCTTGCTGGTCATCGCCATCTGCACCCTGGTGCCATTGCTGACCACACCCAACATCGTGGGGATCATCATCACCCTGCTGCTGGCCGTGGCGCTGCTGAAATATACCTATGCTGTCATCAACCACACCGCCGAAGGCCACATGAAGCCCCCACCACTGGCGGTCGCCTTTACCGGCAGCGGTTTCGACATTGTCATCCTGCAGTTGCTGGTTTTTGTCCTGATGGGTGGCCTGGTGGGTGCGGCCGCTATGGTAGGCGGGCCGCTACTGATGATGCTGGTGCTGGCATTTGTCATTCTCGCCCTGCCCGCCAGCATCATGGTGCTGGCCATGGAGCATTCCGTGGGCGCGGCGGTGAATCCGATGAACCTGGCGGTGCTGATTTCCCGTATCGGCACCCCCTACTTTCTGCTTTACGGCTACCTGATACTGCTGACCCTCGCCTCCGGCGCCGCCCAGGACTTTGCGGTCAACCACTTTCCCTTCTGGTTCTCCCAGCCTTTGGCCGGCTTCCTGAACAGCACCTTTACCCTGATCCTGTTCCACATGCTTGGCTACCTACTGTTCCAGTATCAGGAAGAACTGGGCTTCGCCAGCGACTTTCAGGAAACAGAAGCTGAAACACCTTCCCATAAGAAGGACCGGAGCGTCCGCCTGGATGCCGACATTGACATGAACCTCAAGGACGGTAATTACGACCGGGTTCACGCCATGTTGAAGGAAGCCCTGAAGAAGGATCCCCATAACAGCCAGCGTCTTGGCCAGTTCTACCAGCTACTGGACGCCCGCAACGACAGCGCCGAGCTGTACCGCTATCACCCGCGACTGCTGGGATGGCTGGCCGCCCGCAATGACGGAGACGGCATCGCCAGGTTGCTGGAAACCCTGGAAAGAGCGGAACCCGGCTTCCGCCTGGATGACCCGGAACTGGCGGTGCAATGCGCGCGGGCGCTTTACCTGCGCGGCCACCTCAAGGCTGTGCTGAAGCTCCTGCAGGATTTCCACAAACGCTTTCCCAAGAGCGACGAACTGGCGCCCGCATACATCCTGGTGGCGCAAGCATTGGCCAACGGCCTGAACCAGTGGGAAAAGGCTACGGCGTTTCTCAACTACGTCCAGAAACGCTGCGTGAACCACCCGCTGCACGACCAAGTCGCGACCTATCTCAAACAGGCAGAAAAACGGGAGCCACTGAAGGGCCCGAAGGCGTCGTTCCTGGTTGAGGAGTAAGGCCATCGGCTGGGAGTGCTGTCCAAAACACGCTGTGAATACGTCCCTGTACGCTCCGCTCCGCCATCCATGGCTCCGCAGGGTTTTGGACAGCACTCCCAACCGATGGCCCCAAATCTCTCAGTTAGCCGGCAACAACTGCCGATAGTGACGGGCTTTCGGCGCCATCTGGCGTTTTTCGAATTCTTCCACCAGTAACCGGCAGGCCTCGCTGGTGAGCAACTCATCGCCGGTGCTGCGCAATCGCTCAAAGGCCTTTTCCGCCGCCTTCAGATCATCGTGCCGCAAACTGGTAAACAGCACCCGGCTGTGATCTTCGGCAGCCAGCGGAGCGAACCCTTCCCCTTTGCCCAGGTATTCCTGCCAGATTTCCACCAGGCGCTCCGGCTGACGGCGGCTGATGGTTTCGTTCATCAGTTCGCGGGTTCGTTCCCGGTACTCTGGCAAGTCCGGTCGTAATTTAGCCAGTTGATACAGATGCTCCAAGAGGATGGGGCGTTCCGGATAACGCTCCCGCAAAGCCTCAAACTGACGACGGGCTATTTCGAACTCCATACGGCCCAGGCTACCCATGGCTTGGGCGTAGGCCGTGGTAAAGCGCTCGTCTTGTTCTTCCTCTTCCGGCTCGAAAAACGCCTCACGAACCTGCAGCACGCTTCGCCCCAGCAGCCACACCAGGGCCGCCCCGCCAATCAGACCGCCCGCGTGGGCCATGTAGGCTATCCCGGTGGCGCCGGCGAACCAGTAGTCATAGATTTCCTTACCGATCCAGACCGGCAAAATCGCCAGCGCCGGGGCCCGAAAATAATTGAAATAGACGCCAATAAAGTAGAAAAAGCGGATTTTCTGCAAGCCGTAGATGGCCACATACATCCCCATCAACCCCGAAATGGAACCGGAGGCGCCGACCAGGGGCACCGGACTGCCGAGGGAAAAGGCGGTGAACACCAGGCCCGACAGGGCGCCACACAACAGGTACGCCAGCAGATAACGACCCGGCCCGAGCGCCTTTTCCACCGTGAAGCCCAGCAGAAACAGGAACACCAGGTTACCAATGATGTGGCCCCAGCCACCGTGGAGGAACTGATAGGTGATCAGGGTGTACAGCGATAGTTCCGAAGGCACCAGCCCCAGTTGATTGGAGCTGAGACGATCGATATAGCGGGTCTGGATGGCCTCGCGTTGCTGGAGCCACTGCTGTCTCTCGGCAGGCGCCCACAGCAGCTCCCGGTTTTCCCGCATGTACTGATAGAACTCGGGGTTGACCAGCAGGCTGACGGCTACCCAGATGTCTTCACCGGATTCCTGCAACTGCTGAAAATCCTGCAACTCCAGAATCCGTTCAGACTCACCCTCAAAGCGGATCTCCCGTTGCAGGTAGTCCTCGTAGACCGGCGCTTCAAGCTCGATCAGGTCGGAGGCCAGGTATTCGTCAATGGCTCCTTCCAGCAATCGGCTGTCACCACCCTGATAGAACAGGAAAACAAGCAGGCAGGTAAGGATCAGCCCCAGGGTTACCCAGGGCGGTCGGCGCCAGTTAACGGCGTTCTCGGCAGGAATAATCAGCATAGGCGGTCACAATTCATCATAATTTGTCCCTGAAAGTCTGCTTTTTACCACAGCAAGGCCAGTTTTTCGCGTTCAAATGGAAGTCAGGGTAATTCACAACCCCCGTTATTGGATGGCTGTCACATCAGATTCACACAAATGCCATTCAATCAGGGGAGCCGCTGAACAGCTCCCAGGCAACCGGTAAGGCGTGAAACACCCGTTATCGACCATTCGCCAATTGCCGTTGTCCCCGGCTACGCCAATAGTAGCCGGGGACAACAAGAAAAAACCGGACACCGGAAACAAGGACCCTGACATGACCGTACTCATACTGGACAACCCGGAAATGCTGGCAAGAGCCGCTGTAGAGGCGGGCCTGATGATGTCTGCCACCACGGAAAGCAGCCCGCGCAAACCTCACCGGATGCGCTTCCACTATGGTTTCAACAAGCACGCCCTGGACAGCCAGGATGTGGAGATTTTGCGCCAGCATGCGGCCTATTTGCGCCAGCAGCCTGGCGTGCGTATTCATATCCACGGTCACGCAGACAATTTCGGGGCGGAGGATTACAACTGCTTCCTGTCCCGACTCAGGGCCACCGCGGTCGCCCGCCAACTTGTTCAGGAAGGTGTGAGGGAATCCCAGATTGTGGTCAGCGGCTGGGGCAGTACACGCCCCCTCGCGCGACCGGAGGATCGGGCGGCGAACCGCCGCCTGGAACTGGAGTACCTGACCCAGGAAATGGCCAGGGCGCTCTGAGGACTTAACACAAGTGAAAGCCGGGAGGCTCAGGGCGTGATATTCACCCTGAGTCTTTCCTCAGCCATAGACCCGATACACATTCCACAATAACAGCACTGCCGTCATCAGTATGGCCAGCCAGTTCAGGGCGATGCCCGCCATCCTGGCTTTGTGGGTGCCCCCACGACCACTGATCATGCCCCAGGCGTGCAGAATACGCCCGACAACGAGCGCCATGCCAGCCCAGTAGACCAGGTACCCGGGCACCCCATTGAGCTCGGCGAGCGCCAGCATGAGCAAACCCAGCGGCGCATATTCCACCAGGTTGCCATGGGCGCGCACAGCCGCTTCAAAATCCCGGTCATCGGTGACGCCCATACCTTTTCTATACTGTAGGCGGAAACGCACCACGTAGGTCGACAACACCAGCAACAGCAGGCCAGTAACCGCTGCGAATACCGCAGTAACAGGTACAATCATGCTCAGGCCTTCTTGATGGCGCTGACGATGGCCAGAAGCAGCACCGCACCGACCGTGGCGGTCACCAGCTCTCCCACCGCGCCCTGGGCTGCGAGGCCCAGCAGGCGAAAGACAAAGCCGCCGAGAAAAGAGCCAACGATACCAATACCGATATTGGCCAGAACGCCAAAGCCGCGGCCCTTCATGATCAGGCCGGCAAGCCAGCCGGCAACACCACCAATAATCAGAAACAGAATCAGATTCATAACACGCTTCTCCCCGCCTTTCGGACGAATTGTTCAGACTCCGAAAGACTGCCCTGTTTTCTGTTCTGCTTCAAGCACTTCCGCTCCAGGCCGCGGTCAGGCCATCGACGCGATGGCTGCTTCCATCTCGCGGTGACAACGCGCCATCAGCTCGGGAATGTCTTCGCTGGTCAGACCTGAGGTTTCAACGGGAGGAAGAATCCGGATCGACACCGGCTCGCGGCGACCGGACCAGCCAAGGGTGCCATCCTCATACTGACTGGCACACACCATGGTGATCGGGGCACCGGACGCCACGGCGGCGTGGAAGGCGCCTTTCTTGAGTTTTTGCAGCCCGCGACCGCGGCTGCGGGTGCCTTCCGGGAAGATCCACAGGCTCTTGTGTTCCTGTACGATGGCGTCGCTGGTCGCCTGCATCACCGCGATGGCTTTGTGGGAACGGGCGCGATTGAGCACCACATTCCCGCCAAGCCAGAAGACCTGACCGAAAAAAGGAATCCAGACCAGGGACGATTTGCCAACCGTCACGGTGCGGGGCGGTAACAGATCCCCCATCACGAACAGGTCGTCGTTGTGTTGATGGTTGGCGATGACGACTGTCGGCCGATCCCGGGGCATATTCTCCTGCCCGCTCAGCGGTCGCTGCATGCCCAGAATAAACCGCCCCACCCGGGCAACGGCCCAGCCCAGCAACCGGTTATTATCCGGATTGAATGGGCGCGCGATATAAAGCAACAGCGCGAAAAAACAGATAACCGGCACACTCAACCAGGCCAGGATTTTTCTCAGGACACCCATGGAACAATAACCCGCGTACGTAATTTTGCGCACAAGTGTAAGCCATACTCACAACCCGGCAACAGTATCAATTTGTACGGGCTCATGATCAATGCTGGCAACCGGCGGCTGGCCGGCTCTGGCTTCCACGACATAACGCAGGGGGCCACGGTTATTGAGGCTGTCAAAGGGATAGCAGGTCACCAGCAACAGGGTATCGTCATCAAGCTGGCCGGTATCGATCCGCTCATGACGACTGTCGACAACGCGGACGTTATCGACCCGATAACTGTACCAGCGACCGGAGCGCGTCTGCAGCTTCAGTTCACTGCCGGATTGCAGGTGGCGCAGGCTGCTGAAATGGGTATCCCGGTGTCCGGCGATCACCACCGGCCCCGGCCCGGCGGCGTTACCCAGTACCTGTCCCGGCCCAAAGGCCAGACTCTCGCCGTGGGCGCCCTCCAGCACAATCATGGACTGCCCGAGCTCGGGCAACGACAGGCGGGCCACCGGCCAGGTATCGGCCCAGGGCCAGGGACGGGTCTCCGTTTGCCGGGCCTGGCTCTCGGCCCAAGCCAGCTCCAGCAGCTCCTGGGCCACCAGAGCCTTGAACGGAATCCACAGCCCGACAGTCAGCACAACACCACAGGTCATCGTCAGCAACAGCAGGAGGCGATTCATGCGAACACCCTCCGTTGCAGCATCCAGGCGGCGGCCGAGAACATCAGCCCCAGCAGTCCCAGTGCAATCAGCAAGGGCGACATGGTCGCGGTTTGCGGATAACGCAGCATGGTGGAGCTGCTTCCTGCCGGCAACAGGGTAGGCACATGGTCGGTTTCCAGGGGCTCCGACGCTGTCCGTACCGGCGTCTGGTCCACCGCCACGAAACTGGTGTAACGGGTGATCAGTTGATGTGTCAGCGCCAGTTCGAGAACCTGTTGCTTCTCCTCGTCATCAACACGCCCAGACAGCCCCCGGTCCATCACGCTGTCGATTTTCTCACGCCCCCAGTGACGGTGAAGGCCCTTGCCCGTAGCGGCGCGGGACAAGTCCAGCGAAGTCTGCCAGCGGCTTCCGTCCGGCAAGCGGCCAGAGACGCCCAGGTAACCCTCATTGCCCGCACCGCGAATCACCTGAACCAGCGGCTCGCCGGCGAACAGGTCACCGGGTCTGGCGGGATAGGCTTCGGGGCTGCCGACGGCTTGCGAGAGGTCCACATCAATATCGGTCAGTACCGGCGACTGCATTTTGGCAAACAGATCGTCCAGCGGACCGGCAACATCGGCGGTATCGCTGATGGCGGTGTAGCTGCCACGGCCGTATCGCGCCGCTTCCCGCATGAAGTGCATGTTCGGGGCCGAACCAATGCCGACGGTAAACAACCGGCGGTCCCCCAACTGCTGCCGAATCTGGTCAAACAAAGCGTTTTCATTACCCACGGCGCCATCGGTGATAAACACCACCTGGCGGACGTGATGGCCGCTCGCTTCACCCTGCGGCGAATCATTGCCCAGCGCTGCCTTCAGCGCCGGTGCCATTTCGGTGCCACCGTTGGCGCCCAGCCCCTCCACATAGCGCCGGGCGCGGGCGAGATTCTGGCCATTGGCCGGCACCGCCTGCATGAACAACGAATGGGTCTGGCTGTTGAACTGGATGACGTTAAAGCGATCGTCCGGCGACAAGGTGTCCAGCCCCCGCAACAGCGAGGCCCGGGCCTGGCCGATGGACTGGCCGGCCATGGAGCCGGAGGTGTCGATCACGAACACCAGTTCCCGGGGCAGGTTCCGGTCACGGTTCAGGCCCGGCACCAGCACGGCGAGCAGGTAGTCTTCGCCCTGCCACTGCTCATGGAACACCGCGGCAGAAGGCTCCTGCCCCCGCACCGGTGCCCAGCGCACCACCAAGTCCCGGTCCATCAGGATGGCGCCGTCGTCCGGGGTGACCGTAACCGCGTCGCCGTTCCAGGTGCTGGTAAGACCGTGGTTCGGGCTGGAGACCTTAGCGACCGGCAGGCCAGCGTTGATCACCAGCTCCACCTTCGCCCGGTGGCTGTCCGGGCCGACATCCTCCGGCAGCACGGTGAAGGGGCTGATCTTGTCAGCATCGGCCACCTGAGTGGTGGGGGTGGCCCAGCCGCCCTGCCACTGTTTCGGCCCTTCGGCAATGGGCGTTCCGGGCATGTAACGGGGCGTCAGGGTGGTGGGTAGGCGCAACTCGAACTCACCGGACTGGTAGCGCACCGCCTGCTGGTAATGCAGTTCAACACTCACCGTCTCTCCCGGTGGGATGTTGGCCAGACGGGTGGTGAACAGGTTGGGCCGCTGCCGGTCCACCCGAGCCGCCCTGCGCCCCTCCTTCTTGGCTTGATCGTACTGCCGCCTGGCTTCGGCGCGCTCCTTGATCTCACCCACAATCACCCGCTCCCCGGCGGTCATGGTCAGGGCATAGACGCTGGCGTTCTCCGGCAGCGGGAACACGAACACGCCCTCGCGCCATTGCTGGCTGGTGTTTTCAAAGCTCTGGCGCAGGCGGGTATCGGCAATCAGGCCGCTGACCGTGACCCGGTAGTTGGTGGTCAACAGGGTGGCGGGCTCCTGCCATTGGCCGTCACTGTCCACAAAGTGGAAAGCACCGGCACCCTCAGGCTGGCCGGGAGCCTCCATGGCTTCCGCCATCATCGAATGGCTGGCGAGCATCAGCAGGACGGCCAGCCAGAGGCTGATCCCTTCCATACAGCGGATGGCGCGACGTGCGGTCGGGCGAGTGGCCGCACCGCGGGATGGGGTTGCTACAGCGCTAGTCAGCATCGTTGGATTCCTTTCTTTTTTATGAATCGTGATGCTGATTTCAACCCATGGAAGCGGTCATCCTGTGCCAGAATCTGGCGGTGCGGCGACCAATTGTGGTGAATTGTGGCAAAAGCGCCCCGTTTCCTTGTGATCGTACGCAGGCGTGATTAAATAGACGCTGCACACTACTGTACTCGCTGGAAAGGACAGAAAGGACACATGAAGCGGCATATTGTCTTGATTGAGGACGAACCCGCGATTCGCGAAAACTACCGGGACGCTTTCGAGCGCCGGGGCTACCGCGTGTCCGCCTATGGTGACCGAAGCAGTGCCTTCCAGGTGCTGCGCCACAGCCTGCCGGACCTGGCCATCATCGACGTGGGGCTGGGGGACGAACCGGAGGGCGGTTTCACCCTGTGTCAGGACCTGAGGAGCCTGTCGAAGACCCTGCCGATCATTTTCCTCACGGCGCGGGACAGCGACATCGATTCGGTTCATGGCCTGCGCCTGGGGGCGGACGACTACGTCACCAAGGACATGAGCCTGGATCACCTGCTGGCACGGGTCACCGCCCTGCTGCGCCGGGCCGATGCCTGGGCGGAGGCGCTGAAAAAACCCGACGAAGTGCTCCAGCGGGGCAAGCTGACCCTGAACGTGGATCGCATGACGGCTGACTGGGAAAACCAGCCTGTCGATCTGACCGTCACTGAGTTCTGGATGCTCCACTCCCTGGTTCAGCACCCCGGCCACGTACGCAGCCGCGATCAGCTGATGGAGGCCGCCAGCACCGTGCTGGACGACAATACCGTGACGTCCCACATCAAACGCATCCGCCGCAAGTTTCAGCAACTGGACAGCCACTTTGACGGCATCCAGACCGCCTATGGCATGGGATACCGCTGGAACGCCCATGAGGTGTAAGCCTTGAGTCTCAAGCGCCAGCTGTTCGTCGCCGGTCTGCTGATGCTGCTTATTCCCTGGGCCGGTCTGCAGTTCGTGCTGGGGCTGGATGAAGCGCTGCGGGAACAGGCCACGGAGCAGTTACAAGAACAGGCCAGACGCATGGCGGAAACCGCCGGGGATCGCCTGATCGGCAACACTGTGGTGCCGGCGGATGCACCGGTGATCTATGCCCACCCGATTCAAAGGCAGCTCCATGTAGACGGCTATGGCGGAGACTGGCCGGGATACGACGAAGAACAGTCACAACAGCAATGGCAGGAATCCCACCAGACAACCACCCTTTCCCCCCTGCGCTGGCAAGCAGCAACTGATCAACGGCACCTGTACCTTCTTGTGCGGGTGTCGCGTCCCGACATCCGTTATTTTGACCCTGGCTCGCCCGACCAACCCCACGATCGCCTGCGCTTGATTCAATTCCATAATGGGGAACAGATTGAACGCCTGATCCGCACCCCGGCTCCAGGGGGCGTCACCGCCATAGTCCCGGATCGAAACCACGAGCGGGATTACCGTATAACCGGGCAGTGGGAAACCGTAGGCCAGGGCTACCAGGTGGAGTTAAAGCTGCCGCTCCCTCCACAAGGCATTCGCCTCGGTGTTGTTGCCGAATGGCCCGGAACGGACGGTATCGAATCCGCCGGCACACGCCTTAACCCGCCTCCGGTGCTAGTGACGCGACTGCCCCTGCTGGAGCAACAGCTATCAAACCAGATGGCCAGCGGCCAGCAAGTGCGCGTACTGGAAGCCGGAGGCTGGGTGATCGCCAGTCAGGCCGTTGCGGACAAGCACAAGCGGCCGGCATTCGATTCCCTTAGCCCGCTGGAAGTAGTGGAGCAGATTGCCCTCAATGGCCTGCGAGCACTGGTTCGTTTCTACCAGCCGGATCCCCGACCGGTTGACGACACCGCCATCCGGTCTGATCCGCAAACCCTGCCGGATAAGGGTCTGGTGCGTCACCAGGATGGCAAAAGCTTCCTGATGGTGACACAACCGGTGTTCAGCGGCCGCATCCTGGTTCTTGAGCAATCGCTGGACCAGTTGCTGTCGCTGGCCGGCAATACCCTGGGCTCGGTGATCGCCCGCAGCACCTTGCTGGTGGTGGGGCTGATGCTGGTGTTGCTGGGCTATGTCAGTTGGCTGTCCTGGCGGATCACCCGACTGCAGCGGGCGGTCAGTGCCAGCGTTGACGATGATGGACGTATCATCGGTACTTTGCCGGATACCCGCGCTCGCGACGAGCTGGGACAGCTGCACCAGCACTTTGGCCAGATGGTCGACCGACTGCACGGTTATAACGAATACCTGGAAAGCTTCTCCCGCCGGCTGTCCCATGAGCTGAAAACGCCGGTGGCTGTAGTACGCTCTTCCCTGGAAAATCTGCACCACGCCGAATCCGACAGTGAACGCACCAGCTATATAGAGCGGGCAACCACCGCCACCGATCGACTCAGCCAGATTCTAAATGGCATGAGCGAAGCCGCCAGGCTGGAACAGAGTTTCGACCACGCCGAGAAGGAACGCTTCGATCTGGCGGAGGTGATGGAGCAGACCACCCACGCCTATCAACAGCTGGATGCGGATCACCGGATTGTCTATAAGGGGCCTGCCGGTGGCTGCACCCTGCACGGGTCACCGGAGCTGATCGTCCAGTTGCTGGATAAGCTGGTGGACAATGCCCGGGACTTCACCACCACGGGAGATCTGATCGAAATCCGCCTTTCACCAAAGGCCAAGACCCTTGAACTGGGCGTGTTTAATCAGGGGCCACCGCTGCCGGAGCACCTGAGCTCCGACATTTTCAACCCGTTTGTATCCATACGAAAAGGCACGCAGGAAGGACACCTGGGGCAAGGCCTGCTGATCGTGAAGCTGATTACTGAACACCACGGCGGATCGGTGACCGCGGGCAATGAGGCCAACGGTGTGCTGTTCACCGTCAGCCTGCCCACGCACACCCCCGTACCGGGCCAGTGAGCGACTTTCAGACGATGCAGACCAGCCACTGGTCGTATTTCCCCCCGACCGACTTTACCCTAACCTTGTGACCTATCCGGGATTCAAGCCAACTGACACCGTGGAGACCAGCCAGCGTGGGATCAAGCCTTTCAGCCCTTGCCATTCACCCGTTACGGGACGATCTGTATAACGAGCTGCATTCCCGCCCGTTCCAGGTACTGCCAACGCCTGCCCGGGTGACCCACATTGCCGTCCTCACCACCCCCGAGCAGCGCGAGGCCCAGTTCCGGCACCTACAGGAGCTGCATCGCCTGCTGGGCGAGCCGGAACCCGAACAGGAAGTCAGTTGCTTCGAGAAAACCTTTGGCAATCTCCGGGTACGGCGCGAAATGCACATGGAGTTTGCGGCCTACACCTTCATCAACCTGGATCCCACAGAAGCTGGCGCGCCCTTTGCGGAAACCGGCATCAGCCTGCTGCCGGAGAGCTGGCTGGATAAGCTGACAGGTACCGTAATTGCGGCCTTTCATGTCCACCTACAGACACAGGCCGGGCAAGGTATGAAAGATCTGGATTACGTCCGCCAGCACTTTGAAGGGCGCAGGTTGGTGGGCAGCAGTCCCCAGAATGGGGCGGCCCGGGTATGGGGCACGTTCCAGCTTCACAGTGACGATTTTGGCCGTTTCCTGGTGATGAACCACCATATGTCCGACAGCCAGCTTGGCCGTCTGACCCAGCGCCTGATAGAAATCGAAACCTACCGCCTGATGTCCCTGCTGGCGCTGCCGCTGGCCAGGGAAACCTCCCCGTCCCTCAACGACATGGACCAGAAACTGGCGGTGATCACCCAGTCCCTGGCGGACAATGACGACGTTGATGAGCCCGCACTGTTGGCCCAGCTGACCGCCATCGCGGCCCGTATCGAGGCCTTCAGGGCCCATTCCACCTTCCGGTTCTCGGCGACCCGGGCTTACCACCGGCTGGTGCTGACAAGACTGGACGCGCTCCGTGAAGATGAGCTGTCCGGACACCTGACCATCACCGAGTTCATGACCCGGCGCCTGACCCCGGCGGTGGAAACCTGCAAAGCCGTCAGTGAGCGGCTGGAAGACCTGTCCCGCCGGGTTGACCGTGCCTCGGAAATGATGCGCACCCGGGTGGATCTGGCGATCCAGAACCAGAACCAGCAGCTACTGAGTTCCATGGACCGGCGCTCCAAGATCCAATTGATGATGCAGCACACCGTGGAAGGCTTCTCGGTGGTGGCCATCACCTATTACCTGATCGGCCTGCTCAAACTGGGACTGGATTCCGTGTACGAAGCCGGGTTCGATATCAACAAATCACTGGTACTGGGCATTGCCATTCCCGTGGTTATGGTTCTGGTGTACACGGGCGTCCGGGTGGTACACCATCGCTTTATCCGCATGGCAAAACGGCAATAGCCAGGGCCCCTTTACTGGTTCGACTGGTCGTCCCCGGCAAACTGCCGGTAGAACTGCTGGGCGGTGCGACCATTGCGCACGCCCTTGGCGGTGGCGAAGCGGATCGCCTCCCGGTGCAACTCATCCCGGTCTGCCACCTCCGGAAACAAGGCGTCCACAGCCTGCAGATAGACGTCCTGGGAAAACGGATAGAACGACAACTGCAAGCCGAACCGGTCCGCCAGGGAGACTTGCTCCTCAATGGCCTCCGCCGGATGCAGCTCGCCATCGTGCATCTCGCTTTTCAGGTTGTCGGACATGAACTCCGGCATCAGGTGTCGGCGGTTGGAGGTGGCATAGACCCGCACGTTTTCCGGCGGCAGCTCCAGCGAACCTTCCAGCACGCTCTTGAGGGCCTTGTAGCCGGACTCGCCCACGTCAAACGACAGGTCATCGCAGAAGATCACAAAGCGGAACGGCAAGTCGCAGATGTCATCCACAATCTCCGGCAGGGTCACCAGGTCGTCCTTGTCCACCTCAATCATCCGCAATCCCCGATCCCGGTAACGGTTCAGCAGTGCCTTGATCAGGGACGATTTGCCGGTCCCCCTGGCCCCCCAGAGCAACGCGTTGTTGGACGGCTCTCCGGCGAGGAAGCGCTCGGTATTCCGCGCCAGCGCCTGTTGCTGACGCTCGATGCCGGTCAGCGCCTGCCACTGTACCGGATCCAGCCGCCGGATGACCCGGAGGCCGGATCGGTGGCGGCGCCAGACGGCAGCCGGAGTGGTCGCCCAATCAATGGTAGTTGTCTTCATCACACCTCTGTCCTATTCCGCATGTCGTCCGGTTATGAAACACTGGTCGACAGATTGATCGCAAATCAAGGAGACTTTACCGCAAATGGCTGTGAAATCCGTTGCCCTGGTGGCGCACGACAACAAGAAGAAAGAACTGGTTGAGTGGGTGTCCGAGAACGAGACCCGCTTTGCACAACTGTCTCTTTACGCCACCGGCACCACAGGCCGGTTACTCGCTGAGAACCTCAGGCGTGATGACATCCGTTGCCTGCTAAGCGGCCCGCTGGGCGGTGACCAGCAGATCGGGGCGAAAATTGCCGAGGGCGAAATTGACCTGCTGGTGTTTTTCTGGGATCCCCTGGAACCCCAGCCCCACGATCCGGACATCAAGGCCCTGCTGCGCATTGCTGCCCTGTGGAACATTCCGGTGGCCTGCAACCGCGCCACGGCGGAGTTCATTCTCACATCCGCCTACATGACCGATGACCGGCACCACCCCCTCAAACCGGACTTTTCCGACTACACCGGCCGCAAGGTCAGCTGAGTGGTTTACGGGCAAGGAACACCGTGTTGGTGGACTCCCGGTTCTGGAACGGATTGAAAAACGACACCACCCGGGCGTCCACATCGGTGAACAGGGTTCGCAAGGTGGCCATGAACGCCTCATCCGGCGGGTCATTGGACCACATGGCGAATACCCCACCCGGACGCAGGTGGGCCGCCATTTTACCAAGGCTTTCTCCGGTGTAGAAACTGGCGTTGGAGTCGTGCAGAAGCGCTCGCGGGGAATGGTCGATGTCCAGCAGGATGGCATCGAACACCTTCCCCGGCTGCTCGGGATCAAATCCGGCTTCGGACACCGCCAGATCAAAGAAACTGCCAAGCACATAGCGGCAGCGGTCATCCGCGTTGAGCACTTTGCCCAGGGGGACTTTTTCCTGTTCGTGCCAGCGGATCACGGTATCCAGGGCATCGACCACCAGCAATTCATCCACCCGATCGTGCCGGAGTGCGGCTTCCGCGGTGTATCCCAGGCCCAGGCCGCCAACCACCACTTTCAGCGCCTGCCCCTCGGTCATCTCCAGTCCAAGGTCCGCCAGGGCCACCTCGGCGTCCACGAACATACTGGACATCAGGAACTCATCGCCCAGCTTCACTTCATAGATATCCCGCTCGCCCAGGGCGGGAATCCGCCGACGCCGCAGGGTTATCTCCCCCAGCAGTGAGGGTTGGCTGTCGATTTCTTCAAACATAAGGCCCATACGCAGCTTCCAATAGGTGTTCAAAATGGCCATGCTACCACCAGACGCTTCCGGATCGGGTACATTTGTACCCACTGGCAGGCAACAGGACAGGAAAAACCGCAGGTGGACGTCTACACTGTCCATTCGGTATGTAAAGGATTGTAAACGACCTGATGAGCGCCTTCTCCATTCCGCTCTCTCGCCCCCGGAGGGCGTGGTATCCGCTGTATTGTGTTGCGCTGCTGGCGCTTCTTGTCACAACACCGGTCAGGGCGGCGCCCCCGGTATCCATTGGTATCGTATCGGACAATCAGCCTTATTCTTCCATATCCGGTCGCGAGGCCTCCGGTTTCTCCATTGATGTTCTGGAGGAAGTGGAGCGCCACGCCGGAATCAGTTTTGAATACCGCGCCGGCAGCTGGCCGGAGGTTTACTCGGCCTTCATGAGAGGCGAGCTGGACGCCATCGACGGCATTTCATTCAGCCGGGAGCGCGCAAAAGAAATCCTGTTCACTGACCCCTACCACGTCCGTCAGACCTACCTGATGCATGACACGGAGAAACCCATCGATCAGGTCAACTCCCTGCAGGATCTGAAAGCCCTCACCATTGGCGTGGTCCGGGATGTCTACTACCGGGATCTGCTGCTGGACAACGGCATCAATGTGAAAACCTATGACTCCCTTGCCAGCCAGATACGGGCGCTGGCATTTGGCTGGGTGGATGCCATTATCGGACCGGAGCTGACACTGAAGTACTACGCCCACCAATTGGGATTCCGGTTCCTGGATGTTGCCGGCCCGGCGCCGCTCGGCCCCCTGTCCCAGGAAGATTTCCGCATCGGCGTGCTGAAGAGTAATCAGGCCCTGTTTGAACAGATACAGGCAGGCCTGGAAGCCGTACCCCGGGAGCGTATCGACACCCTGCTGGAGCGTTGGCAGGAGTATGGCGGCGCGCGCCTCAACGAAGCCCGGGAATTCAGCATCAGCACCACTGACCAGTTGTTGCTCCAGCAGACCGGACCGGTGCGGGTTGGTATCATGCGGGATTATGCCCCCTTCAGTTTCGAGGACGGCGGGCGCCTGCAGGGACTCACGGTGGACGTCCTCAACCGCATCGCCGACCTGACCGGCTTGCAGGTGATCCCCGTCGGCGGGCAGTGGTCAGAGCTCTTCGAAATGTTCCGCAAGGGCGAAATTGACGTCATGGCCAACATGTCCCTCAATGCCGAGCGGAAGGTTTTTACACGTTTCACCGAACCCTACCATGTCATTCCCAACGTCGCCTTCACCCTCAGGGATGACCTGTATTTTGACCGTCTGGACGAACTGGCGGACCTCACCGTCGCCCTCGGCTCCGGCATCTACTACGAACAGGCAGTGAAAAATCAGCTCGGAGAGAACGTACGCACATTCACCTCCCAGCAGGTCATGTTCCAGTCGCTCGCCGACGGTCGCGTGGACATTGTCCTCGCGGCGCTGCCCAACGGCAATTACTGGGTGCGTGAGCTGGGTATACCCGGCGTGCGCATTGCGGGTGAGCTGCCTCTTGAGCACATTCCGGGGGAAGATCTGCGGTTCGGTATTCGCCCCGCGTTGGCGCCACTGGCGGAGGCCATGGACACAGCCCTCGCCGCCATAAGCGCGACCGAGATGCGAACCATCGAAGACCGCTGGCTCGGCGCCGCCCCCAACCGTCCTGTTAACGCCACTGGCGCCATTACCTTTACCGACCGGGAGCAGACATGGCTTGAAGCGCGAGAGCATCAACTGACCCTCTGTGTTGACCCGGACTGGATGCCCCTGGAGGGTATCAGTGAACAGGGCCGGCACATCGGGCTGTCAGCCGAGGTTTTCCGCCTGTTCGCCGAGCGTTCCGGTATCCATTTCGACGTTCTGCCCAGCACCAACTGGCAGTCGGCCGTGCAGGCAGTCAGGGAACATCGCTGCGACATCCTGCCCCTGGCGATGGATACCCCGCAACGAACCCGCTTCCTGGATTTCACGGCCCCTTACCTCCAGGTCCCGAATGTGGTGATTGGCCGGATCGAAGCGCCGTTCATGGAACGCCTGAAAGATCTGGAGGGTAAACGCATCGGTATTGTCGAAGGGTACGCTTTCTCTGAACTGATACGGCAAAGGCAGCCTGGCATCCACCTGGTGGAGGTTGCCAGTGAAAGTGCGGGGCTGCGGCTGGTGCAACAGGGCGACCTGGATGGCTGTATTGCAACGCTGGCTACCGCCAGTCACCACATGCAGGAAATGGGACTGGCGGATCTGAAGGTGATCGGGCGTATCCCTGCTGACTGGACCCTGTCCGTTGCCACCCGCAACGATGAGCCAATCCTGCTAAGTATTATGCAAAAGCTGGTGGCCAGCCTGAGCGCCGAGGAAAGGCAACATTTGGACAACCAGTGGCGTACGGTGCAGCTGGAACAAACCGTGGACTATACTCTGCTGTGGCAACTGATGGTGATTGCAACGGTTATCCTTGGTCTGTTGTTCTATTGGAACCGGAAGCTCGGGCGCCTGAACCGGAAACTTGCAATCGCCAACGCCACCCTGCAGCATCTGAGCGTTACGGACGATCTGACGCAGCTGGGCAATCGCAGTTATTTTGATCGTGAGTTCAACCAGAGTTTCCAGTGGTGCCTACGCCACCGCGCGGGTTTCGCAGTGGCCATGGTGGACGCCGATCACTTCAAGAGGATCAATGACACCTATGGCCATGAGGCTGGCGATCTGTGCCTGAAGGCATTGGCTGACAGCATGCGCGCCCATTTCCGGCGCGAAACCGACCGGATAGCCCGCTTTGGCGGCGAAGAGTTTGTGATCTTCACCACGTACCAGGATCGGGGTGACACGATCAAACGGCTTGACGACTTCCGCGCGTCGGTCGGTCACAGCCTTTCCGTCAGTGACAATCCGGATATCCAGCTCACCATTAGCATCGGGCTTGCCATTGGCACTCCCGATACCACGACCGAGCCGGATGAATTCCTCCGGCAGGCGGATCAGGCACTGTATCTTGCCAAACAAAATGGCCGGAACCGCCTGGAGGTCAAATCGGTCTCAAAATAGTCGTCACATCTTTCAGGAAACAATCACAAGGAGAATCCCATGGCGAACATCTACGAAGATAACTCTCTGTCGATCGGTAATACCCCGCTGGTCAGGCTCAACCGGGTCAATGACGGTGCCACCATCTGGGCCAAAATTGAGGGTCGGAACCCGGCATATTCGGTGAAATGCCGCATTGGCGCAGCGATGATCTGGGATGCCGAGAAACGGGGCGTCCTGAAACCGGGCACCACCATCGTCGAGCCCACCAGTGGCAATACCGGCATCGCGCTGGCGTTCGTGGCAGCCGCCCGGGGCTATAAACTGATCCTGACCATGCCGTCATCCATGAGCCTGGAACGCCGCAAGGTCCTCAAGGCCCTCGGCGCGGAACTGGTCCTGACCGAGCCGGCCAAGGGTATGCCGGGCGCCATCGCCCGTGCCGAGGAAATTGTGGCCTCTGATCCCGAACACCACTTCATGCCGCAGCAGTTCGATAACCCGGCCAACCCCCGCATTCACGAGGACACCACCGGCCCGGAAATCTGGGACGATACCGAGGGCGCCGTTGATATCTTCGTCGCCGGCGTTGGCACCGGTGGCACGCTGACTGGGGTATCACGGTACATCAAGCAGACCCGGGGCAAGGACATTACGTCCGTGGCTGTTGAGCCCGCGGATTCCCCGATCATTACCCAGGTGATGGCGGGCGAGGAGCCGAAACCCTCCCCTCACAAAATCCAGGGTATCGGCGCCGGTTTTGTGCCCAAAAACCTCGATCTGGACCTGGTCGACCAGGTAGAAACCGTCAGTAACGACGATGCCATTGCCATGGCACACAGACTGATTCAGGAAGAGGGGATTCTGTGCGGGATCTCCTGCGGCGCTGCTGTAGTTGCGGCGATCAGGGTCAGTAAACAGCCGGAAAACAAGGGCAAGAATATCGTCGTGGTGCTGCCTGACTCGGCGGAACGTTACCTGTCGTCCGCGCTGTTTGCGGATCAGTTTGGCGAACAGGAAAACGTTCAGTAAGGAATACTCACTGCCAGCGGGACAGGAGCCCGCTGGCAGTGCTGCAGCTATCCAGCCCTAGAACTGGAACCGCATGCCGACCCGACCGGTATCGAAGTCCGGGCCGTCGTTGGTCACCTGACCATTGAAGTCGTCTTCATCGATATCGACGTTGTAGCGATCGTACTCCGCGAACGCCGTCAGTTGCTCGGTCACGCGGAAATCCACACCGGCGCCGACAAACGGATTCACTTCGTCGTAAGTCTCACTTTCATCGAAAGCATCCACGTCAAGCGCGGAGGCGAAAGCGCCTGCCTTGGCGTAAACCCCGAAGGTGTCCGTAACCGGCAGTCGACCGATCACGCCCAGACCGACACCCTTGAGCTTGGCCCGGACATCGTCATCACCGAACTTGCCGAAATCAATATAGTCCGCTTCCAGGGCAAAGAATTCATTGAACTGATAACCGAGAGAGGCGCCCAGCAGGTCGTTGTCGTCATCGAATTCACCACCGTGGGATTTGTAACCACCGTAACTACCGCTGATGAAGAAGCCGGAACTGTCCCGGGCCGTGTTGTCCTGGGCCCAGGCCGCCGGTGCAGCCAATACCGCCGTGGTCAGAACTGTGGCACATGCAAAACTGGCTTTATAGTTCATACGCTTTCATCCTCGTGAGTTGAGAATTCCATTCGTCTCTGAGCGCAACTGAGCAACCAATCGCTCAATTGCATGGATTCAGCGTACTAGCCAAAAATCGTCCGGGGGGTTAAACCTCCACTAAGATTCAGTCATGTCTTGTTCATGTCAGCTCTGAAAATAGTGCGTTATGTAAGTAACTTAGCGCTGCGCCTCCGGTGCGGGAAGCAGCTTCCCCGCACCGGTTGCCACCGCCGCAACGCTGCGGTAGGAGAGACGTGACACCGTGTGGTGAGTGAACCGCACAGTCTCACTCCAGGGTCGCGTGACGGGCACACGATCGAGCATGTTAAAGGTTTCATCGGCTATGGACAGATGCACCCGCTCAAGCTTGTGAACCCCCTGCGCCACACCGTGAATCACGACATCCGCAAGTCCCAGCCACCACTCATGGCGCTGTTCATTTCGGGTTTTCATAGCAACCACTCCACCAACTGCCGAGCCACATCGGGATGATGCGCCAGGCGAATATGATCCACTCCCGGAAAACTCGCCATGCCGGCGAGCTTCCACCCGGTACGCTCCTCCCCACGGGCGCTGGCTTCATGAACCAGTGCATCTCCGAACAGGGCATTCACCGGATGCGTACGGGAACGGGCCAACAAACCACAGACCACGAAATGCCGCACCCCGGGAACCAGGGGAGGTTCCCCCTGCTCCGCTGGCACGACCTCGCCACGGGACAGATTGCGGATACCTTCACTGCGCAAATCTATCACCTCACCCGCTACCCGCAGATAGTCACGGGGAGCGCGATTGAGCAAATCCGCCGTCGCCTTTGCCCCCTTGGCGAGCCAGGAACCATCGTGGGGCGACCCCAGATACACGCAATCGGTCAGGCGTGAAACCCAGTCGTGATTCATAGCCTGACCGTGGTGACAGGCGCTGCGGATAAGCAGCCCGCCCATGCTATGGCCCATGAGGATGATGCGCTCCACCGGCACCGGCCAGGCGGACACCAGCGTTTCCAGTAAATCCGCCAGCTCCTCACCGTTGCGGTAAATGGGTCGCCCTGTGTTGTAGCGCAGCGTCAGCGGGGTAATTTCGCGGGAGGCACTGGTCAGCAGGGAGCCGTAACTCAAGCGGCTCTGCCCGGGAAATGTCCACACGGATTCCAGCTCCATCAGCCCGTGAATTGACAGGCAGAGAGTGGAGCCCGGGGCGTCAAGGCGCGGAGCCCGGCAATCCAGCGGTGCGGGTCCGTGGAAAACCTCCATGGGTACCGCCAGCGGGTTATTACGCTCCTCCAGCCAATCCCCCAGGAACCCGCTGAGGATCGCCGAGGCGTGTCTTTGCCACACCGGGCTGGTGTCTGAATTCATGCTCATAGGTGACCGTCTGATGATGTAGTCTCACCAGTGTACCCGGATAACCCACCGGGCGATTGGCTGAACCTTCACCAGATACAGGCGTGGCGGCAACTACCGATCAGGCGGCCTTGCCTTCGGCAGACGTTTCCCCGGCAGTCTCCCGGTCCTGCTCCGCTTCGGCTTCCGCCTCTTTCATCAGCACCATGCCACCCTGCAACAGCAGGGACTTCAGGCGCGGATCACCCTGTTCGGCGATCCCAAGGGCAAAAGCCGCCAGCGCGGATTCCAGGGGATTACGACGAATCAGTTCACGCAACATCTGCACTGGGGAATCAGAACCCGACTGTGATGAAGCCCCTTTTGACAGGCTCCGGGCCGGACGCGTCAGGCGATAGAACACCAGGGCAAGCACCAGGAAACAGCCAACGCCGACCACCGCCATGGCCGCTGACTCCCCCATGAGAGGCGTCAGGGCCAGCGTTGCGGCGGTGACCAGCATGTAGAACCCGGTAATCAGCAGTGCAGTGAGCAAAACCAGCGCCAGCATAAAACCCAGCACAGCGGCAACGGCCTTGCGCACGGCACTCTGAACTTTCGGGGAATCAAGCATGGTCAACGATCGAGCAGACGGCCGACCAGAATCCCGGCAAGAAACATGATGAGAATGCTGAGGAAAGGCCGTTCCTCGATCTGGTGCTCCACATCATGAACCGCCTTGCTTCCCGCCTCACGGGCGCGATTCACGGCTTCGTCACCACGCTTACGCACATGATCCAGCGCTTCGCGGCTCTCGCGAAGAACTTCGTCCCTCAGGCTGCTGATATTGTGTTTCTGCCCATCAGCAACGGCTTTTGTCAGTTTCGCGAGGTCTTCCCTCAGCGCCTGAAGGTCGTCTTTGACACGGTTGTAGTCGTTTTGTGCGGATTTCGCTTCCATTTCTTGCCTCCTGTCAGTTTGACACTGCGTGTTGGCATTCCGATGACGACTTCACATTGATCCCGCTGAACCAGAAAACTCAGGCGAGACCCCTTTAAACGTAGCACAGGCTCCCGCGCTTTGTGTGACAATACTTAATCAGAATCGATTACCGAGACAACAGGCTCATCATCACGAATTCGCACATAACTGGCGAACCTTGGCAGGCCGGTACTCGTATGGCCACTGTACCGGAAGGTGATGACGGCACCTTCGGGAGGTGGATCGTCACGCTCCTCATCCGTGAAACCAGTACCAATGCGAAGCTTCCGGCCGCTGTCGAGCTCCACCAACAGCGCTCCCATTTTCCCCGTCAATCGCCCCTTACCCGGCAGATGCCCGAGGACCACCGCCTCGGCATCCTGAAAACGCTTCACTTTCAGGAGATCCCGGGATCGCCCGGCACGGTACAGACTGTCCCCATGCTTGAGCATCACCCCCTCGCCACCGCGGGCAATCACTTCGTCCAGCTGATGCATCAACTGTTCATGGTCCGTTGCCGCACTCTGTTCGACCAGAACCAAGTGATCAACCCCGGCATCGCTGATCTCGGCCCTCAGTGCCCGCAAACGCTCGTTGAATGGCCGCTCACCCCACGGCATATCAAAAACCATGAACCGAATCTCCCGCCAATCGCTGTCACGGGGCTCCAGCCGCCGAACGGCTCCCGACAACTCCGCGAACCGTTCACGCCCCATCCAGAGTTCGCCATCCAGCGGCCGATCAGGCAGGTCCCGGGTAAACCAGTCAGGTGCATGGAACACATTGCCCCGCCGGGACAGCAGCCGGAAGCCATCCCAGTAGACCCTGACACCATCGTATTTCTCGCTGACCCAGTAACCCTTGAGGGACATCCCCTGCTGATAAACGTCCGCCAGCGGCACACCCGGCTCTGACGCCCCGGAAACCCCGACAAACAGAAACGGAACAATGAGAGCACAACGACAAGCCGTCGTGAACAGACGTGAAAACATCGCAAATCCCTTGCATCAGACAGGACGAGAGGCTTCCTGCCTCCCGTAAAAACTCATTTCAATTCGATCAACGACTGCAGGTTTTCTCTACCTTCCTGCGGAATTGCTCCCGAATCCGGGTATTTTCGGATTCACTGACGAACACCCGCTCACCCTGCTCATTCAGGTTGTAGAAAGTAGAAACGCTGTCCATATGCTTGAGGCGTGCGCGAAGCCTGGAGCATTGTTCCGCCCGTTTCGCTGCCTGCTTCTCTGCCTTGGCGTCCGCCGCACGCTGCTGGTCGCGCTCCTGCTGCTTCTGTTCCAGGAACGCATTCATCTTCTGCTGACGGTCACGGGCGGAGTTATCCACCCTGGCCGGCGCGGACTCCACTTTGACTTCCTGACTGGCAGCCTGCGCCGGCGGGCGGTCACCAAAATGGGTGCGGCCTTCTGCGTCGACCCAGCGGTAGACCTCGGCCACGCTGACAGCGGGTAAGAGGATCAATAATGTCAGCAATGTCCTTAACAGCATATTGAACTCCTTTTTTAACCATTGTCAGGCAATAGCTGCTCCTGCAACTCTCGAACCACTCGTAACACACGGCTCATTTCATTCTGGGTTTTCAGGTCCAGATTCAGCTTGCCATCCATGGTTTTCACCAGGGGTACGACAGATTGTTCAAAGATCCGTGCAAAGGCCATCAGGGCATCGCCTACCTGCGGTGGGCTGTCCAGGTTAACGGTAACGGCGGGGTTAAGCTGGACTGATTGCAAGCCTTCGGTCAGACCGGTTTCCAGGGATCGCGACAGTTGGCTCAAAGCCTTCTCGATATCTGGCGTCTGTTCCTCGCGGTTATCCGCGCCCGCAACCAGCTGCTGTGCCAACTGCTGCATGTGCTCGGCAATGAGGCCAAGCTGCCGTACCACCTTCACCCCCGTTTCCTCATCGCCACCGGCCGCCTGACGGCGGCGGTATTCCTCACAGATCGCCTGCCAGCGGGCCGCTTCGGCATCAGTCTGAGTGCCGCGCATCTGCTTCAGTTTGAGCAGGTTCTCCTCGGCGCCCTGGGTCAGCAACTGGGCTTCGCCCTGGTAGTGATCGTCAATCAGAGCTTCGAGTTCAGCATCACTCATGACCGGCGAGAGCTTCTCCGCCAGCTTGTTCATGTTGCGGTAACTGCCCTGCAGTTTGAAGGTCGGCTCGGTGCGGTAGGCTTCCGCCTGGGCACTGGAGGCGATGTAAGCCTGGTTTACCCGGAGCACGGTCTCCCGCACCCGGATCATTTTCTGGAGCAGGGAAACGATTTCATCCCGCTCGGCCGCACTGTAATCGTACTCGAAGTCCGAATCCGCCACGGCTTTGCCTTCGGCCAGATCCGCGAACCGGTAGAAGTCCGCCATGCCCCGGGTGGCCAGCGGCGCAAGCACCGGGTTGGAGCTCAGGCTGTTTTCAATGTACGACAGGGCAAAGGCATGTTCCATGCCTGACAACACATCCCCCAGGTTGTAGATATCCGCCCGGTTGGACAGCATGTCCGGCACTTTAAACACCTCACCACTCTCGGTGTAGGGGTTACCGGCCATGACCACGCAGAAGCGTTTGCCCCGCATGTCGTAGGTGCGGGTGCGGCCACGCCATACGCCTTCAATGCGCCGGGTGCCGTCACACAGAGAGATGAATTTCTGCAGGAATTCCGGATGGGTGTGCTGAATATCGTCGAGATACAGCATCACGTTATTGCCCATTTCCAGCGCCAGGTTCAGCTTGATCAGCTCTGCCTCGGCGGTGGAATGCGGCGCCTTCTCCGGATCAAGAGACGTAACATCGTGCCCCAGGCTCGGGCAATTGATCTTCATGAAGATCAGGCCCAGGCGGTTGGCCACGTATTCCATCAGGGTGGTCTTACCGTAACCGGGCGGCGAGATCATCATCAGCAGGCCGGACTGGTCGGTTCGGCGGTCTTCGCCGGCGGTGCCCATCTGCTTGGCCAGGTTGTCACCGATGATGGGCAGGTAACTCTCGCTGATCAGTTTGTTGCGCACGAAAGAAGACAGCGGCCTTGGGCGGAATTCCTCCAGACGAAGCTGGTCGCGCCAACGCTCCAGTACCGTGTGGCGAACCTCCTGCAATTGCTGCCAGCCAGGAATGATTTCCTGACGGTGATAGCGCAGGCGTTCATCAAACTCATCCAGTTGCAGGCTGAGTGTGCGTTCTTCAATTCGGGAATGCTGACCAAGCAGCCCCCCCACATGGAACGCCAGCTCCACGCTACGCACACTGGTTTTCAGGGCCTCACCCACGTTCAGTATCGCCACCACTTCCGGCAGGTAGTGCAGAAGGTGTTGCTGGTCTGCTTTGCTCATCCAGGCCTTCAGCCAGTGGCTGGTGATGGTCCAACGCGCTGCGGGCTGGTCTGCCACCACCCTCAGGGCATCCTGGTACTGGGCGAACTGGTTGTCCCGTTTCAGGGCTTCGCTGAAACCGGAGGCCAGTTCACTGGCATAACGGGTAATCTCAAAGGCATCGGTTTCTTCCGCCAGTTGCCGCACAAGGTACTGGGCAGCGGAGTCGATCAACGTGCGCTCGGCACTGCCCTTGTCCGCCAGCAACAGGCCGTGCTCTTCCACGAATCCGGAAAGCCTGGGACCAAGCTCCTGTTCCAGGGATTGCAGCAGTTCATTCGATTGCATCAGGCGGCTGAGAATACCGGCCGACAGGCAACGGGCCCGAACTTGCTGCGCAAACTCCTCCTGCTGACTCAACCTGGCCCAGAACAACATCGCCAAAGCCCGGGCCCGGGGACTGAACCGGAGCAGGCCTGCACTCTGGATGGCCGGCCAGAGGGTACTGACAATCAACGCCGCATCGTGATCGTGGATGCCCTTTTCGTACCCCTCCCGATAACGGGGTGAGGCAAACGCGCGAATGTGGCCGGTCAGCTCTTCCAGATCGGCCACATTCACCGGCAGATCGGGTGCTTTCTGGAACTCTTCGATCACCAGCGCCGCCAGGTATTCGCCCCGGTAAACCTTGTCGGATTCCGACGGCTGACTCATGTTCCAGTAGCCCCGCAGGCGGTCCAGCTCTGGCTCGTCCAGCCGCTCGTTATACTGGGTACCGGTCAGGTGCAGCAGCACATGGTCATCCCGGGGGATCAGGGTGAGGTCCAGCTCCTGCTGGTTGACGCTGAACTTGTGCTTGCCCAGGCGGATAACGGCACCGCCATCCTCGAAGATATCCGCCTTATCCCGAACACTGCGAAGAGCGGTGTCCTGGGCGGCCTTCAACTGGCCCAGACAATCGTCCGCCTCCATGGCCGCCCCCAGTTCACGGAGCTCCTTGGCCATGCTGCGCAACCGGGCCACCATGGCGTCCGAGGCAAAAAAGGCGTGTAACTCCTCCGGGCTGGAAAAACGCTCGGTACGGCGACCGACGTTCTTCAGGATGCGTTCGGCTGCATCCGTCAAGGTGGTGATCCGGCGCTGCTGCTGATCCTGCAACTGCTGACGGCGGGCTTCAATGCTTTCGTGGGCGTTTTCACGCTGCTCCAGAATGGCGGCCAGGAACTCATCGTACTCACCAAACTGGCTTTCCAACTCCTGAAGCTGATCGAGCATTCGGGTCATCAGCCCGTCACATTCCCGTACATCCGTGAGGGCGCTGACACCATTGGCAAGGCTTTGCTCGAATAGCCGCAGACGAGCGGCGAACTGGGCCCGGGCCTCTGCGCTGCCCTGCTCTTTCAGGCGGATTTCCGCTTCCGAGCGCTGCTGGTTGATGGTGGCGTAGATACCGGAAATGTTATCGGTAATCGCGGTTTCCAGTGCCGCATCGTCACCGGCCATGGATGCCAGCATGCCCTGGATCATATCAAGGCCCGAAGTCAGCTCCCGGTAGCGTTTGACTATTTTCTCCAGGCTGTCCCGGTTCTCCGCTTCTGCCAGGTCGGTCTGAAGCTCGTTCAACGTTTTACGATAGCCATCCAACGCCTCGGGCGAGGCCAGGAAGCGGAAGGTGCGCTCGGTCAGGCGCTCTTCCGCTTCGGACAACTCGCTCTCCAGCGTTTCAATCCGGGCCTTGTCGGCATAGCGACGGTCGTTCAGGGTGCGGACCCGGCCCCGATGTTCCCGCAGGCGGGCCAGGAAGCTGACGAACTGATCCGGGGCTTTCCAGCTATCGGGTTTCAGGTCCCTCATCAAGGCGCCCTGCTCATCCGCCACCTCTTTGATGGCGGCTTCGGTCTGGGCGCGGATGCTCTGGACTTTTTCGTACTCGTCCAGCACCAGTTCGGCCGTACCGCGAATGGTGGTCAGCTGCTGATGGAGCCCGGCAAATGGCGGCTCCTCCTGCCGCCCGGTCAACCAGAAAAACTGGTCGATAATACGATCAATGGTGCGGATCAGGCCAGTAAAATGGCGTTCACTGGCACTCCCCGAATCCACCAGACCAATGATCGTATTGAGCTCGGCAATACCACGCACCAGCTCCGGGTTGCCGATTCGCGCCAGCTCCGAGTCGTTAGCGACGCCGGCCTCGGCATGGAAGGTTTCTGACGTAAACGGGGTTTCCCACACCTGCAGCGGGTGCACCAGGGTGGGCTCGTTGTCCGCATTGAAGATCACCAGATGACCGTTCTCGAACAGCGCGTAGCCGTGTCCGATGAGGGGCACATCCACCTGCTTGCGGATCAGGTTATAACGGTAAAGGATGACCTGCCCGGTGAGCTGCTCGTAAAACACGTAGAGCATATCCTCGCCATTGGGCGCCCGCAGGGTGCGCTTGAGGCGAAAATCTCCGTCCGGAATCTGGAAGGTTTTCAGTTCACCGGTGGTCAGGTACGAGCCGGAGGGGAAGATAAGGCCATGATTGTCCGGCAGCGAAGCCACCGAGCCGGCCATGGCATCCACGCGCTCTATCTTGCGCTGGCCGCGGTTGAACAGGTAGTAACGCCAGCGTTCTTCGTTGAAGGGCAGGATCCTGACCAGCAGGATTTCACCGAGATCGGCGTAGTCGAATGAGGCGTCGTCCAGGGACTGTGAATCGGACGTTACCGGGTCTGAATAGATACCCTCGCCCGTCGCGGTATTGTTCTCGACTTTGAAGGTGATGTCGCCCCGCAGGTTATCCACAAACAGGGTGTCGGCAATGTTGAGGTGCGGTGAACGCCCCTGAACCTGGCTGTCCCGACCGACGGTTTTCCAGGGAAAGCTGAAACGATCCGGAAAGGTAAGGTCCCGCTCGCCACGGTTGTCGATATACCGGCCCACTTCGCCGTCGGGTTTCAGCTCCCACCGGAATATCCGAAGGTCGTCCAGCTTGTCACCAATGCGGAATGCCATTAACAGCATGCCATTGAGGATGACCAGCTGTGACAGGGTGGCTGTGTTGTAGTACTGCTGCAGTTCCCGGAAGTCGGTTACAAAGCGGTCGTTGGTCAGGAAGGAGCCGTCAATGCCGGCTTCGGTCATTTCGAAACCGCTGTCGCCATCGTTCAGGTGATACAACCTGAAGACATCCTCGATCGCCAGGGTTTTACGAAGCCCCAGCTGCAGGTTGAAACCGAACAGCAGCCTGTTCCCCAGCCGCACCACATCCCGTGCAACCGCATTGCTTTCGGTTCTTGCCCTGGCGCGGCCCAGCACGCTCATACCGGCGCTGCCAAAGATTTCTTCCCGAGCCTGGTTCAGCTCCGAAACCCGCTCCCGGAGCTGTCCGCCCTGGTCTTTCAGCCGTCGCTGAATGGTTTCAAAGGCCGAGCCTTCCTGAACAATGCTCTCGAGGCCGGTGCGATCCGTCGACATACCCAATCATCCTGAACTGAGGAAAAACCTGAATGGAAAAAGGTATCGCCAGCGCCCCTTCAGGCGCCGGCGATACCGGAGGCTTTAGGCGGTTTCAGAGTTCCGGTTGGCCTTGTCACCAGCCACCCGCCCGGCGAGACCCGACAGGGCCGCCTGAAGGGAGGGAGACTTGTCCAACACCCCCTGAACACTCTTGCCGTAGCCAAGACCCTGGGCAAACTTCTCGAAAATGCCGCCATCGCCGCCAATCATCTCGAACTTGGCATCCTTGAGAGCTGCCGCCATCACCCGGCCATTCTCCAGCATTCCGGCTTTCTGGGCCTCGATCTGAGCCATCACTTCCTTCTCATGAACTTCCAGGTTCATGCGGAACTCTTCGAAGTGGCGTGATTCCTCAGACATGACGTCGTAGGCTTTCAGCTTCTCTACCAGGCCTGCTGCTTCCGCCTTGGCCATCGCCTCGCGGGCGTCGGCACGGGCGTGGCCCATACGCTGCTCGCCTTCGGCATCGGCCAGCACCATCGCCTTGCGGGCATCAGCCTTGGCAACACCCAGCTTCTCTTCACCCATGGCTTCGGTTTCAAGCCGCTGTTCCAGTACGCGGACCTCGGCCATACCCGCTTCTTCATCCGCCTTGGCAGTCGCAGACTTGACCTCGGCATGGGCCAGACCGTCAGCTCGGATAGCCGACGCCTGGGCTTCCTTGACCTGCGCTTCCGCAAGACCATCGGCCGCAGCCATGGCCTGACGACCACGGGCCAGTTTCTCATCCGCCACCGATTTCTTCTCGGCGGCATCCAGGTCAGCCTGGGACTTCACGCGAACCTGCTCGGCTTCCAACTTGGAGCGTTCGAACGCCGCTTCGGCGGCCTTCACATCCATCAATTTCAGCTCTTCCGCTTCCGCCTCGGCAGCAACGACCTTCTTGACCTTCAGGCGATCCGCTTCAGACTGGTTGCGAACATCCTTGATGTTCTCTTCCTCTTCCGCCACGTTGCGCTCAACGGCAATACGCTGGCTGGTAATGTCGGCAATTTCCTTACGCTCTTCTTCCAGCGCTTTCTCCATGCCGATACGTTCAATTTCCACGGCGCGTTCGCGATTTACGTCCTCCAGCTCACGGGCCTGGCGAATCCGCACTTCCTCAATCTGAACCGCCCGCTCACGGGCCTTCATGGCCATTTCAATCTGGCGTTGCTTGTTCTCGTCCGCAATGGCCAGCTCTTCATCCGTCTTGATGCGAGCCGCCTCCGCACGGGCACGTTCCTGCTCGCGTACCTGTTCGGTTTCGGACGTTTCCCGGGCCTGCAGGGTTTCAATCTCACGTCGCTGACGGGCTTCCGCATCGGACTGGCTGCGCTCAAGCTCCAGTGACGCCTCACGGGCGGACACGTTCTTACGCTGGATTTCCAGCTCCTGGTCACGCTCCAGGCGGTTGGTCTCCACGTTATGCGTCGCGGTGATTTCAGTAATCCGCTTGATGCCCTCGGAGTCCAGAATGTTGTTCGGGTCCAGGGAGGTTTTCGGGGTCTGCTCCAGGTAATCAATGGCAACGTCTTCAAGCACGTAGCCGTTGAGATCCTCACCAATGGTTTCGACAATGGAATCCCGGAATCGCTGGCGCTCTTCAAAGAGCTGCATGAACTCCAGCTTCTTACCAACCGTCTTGAGCGCTTCGCTGAACTTGGCATTGAACAACTGGTTGACCGCTTCCCGGTCTGAAGCCCGGCCAACGCCCACCGACTTGGCGACCCGAAGCACGTCTTCCGCCGTTTCATTCACTCGCAGGTAGAAGGCAACGGTGATGTCCGCACGCAGGTTGTCCTTACAGATCAGCCCTTCTTTGCCGGTACGGTTCAGCTCCAGGGTGATCACCGAAATCTTCATGGTTTCGGATCGGTGAATAACCGGCAGTACCATGGCACCGGTGAAGTACACCTTTGGCGTGGGCGACAGATCGTTGACGATCAACGCCTGCCCCTGGTCCACCTTCCGGTAGAACGCCTTGAACAGGGTAAGGATACCCAGTATGAGCAGAACCAAGACACCGACGGCGGTTATTGCCGGCATAATCCAAGATAAATCCATTTAGTCGTTCTCCTGCATTGATTAATAGGAAGTAAGCGCGGGGTTATCCGGCGGATTCGGTGGACAGAAATTCGGATTCCGACACCACCCACCATGCGTTGTTATCCGGAATATGTTCGATCAGCACCGCCCGTTCCCGATGGGATAGCGGCGTATGGCTACGTACCTGCAGCACCAGGTGAGCGCCATCAAGGATGGCGTCCGCACGGCCAGCCGTTTCAGTGACCGTGGATGAGATCACCACACAGGGCGTACCGATAATTCGTTTCTGCAGGGGCTGCCGATAGGCGCGGCGGAACAGCGGTCGAAGCGGACGTACCAGAAGGGAGGTGCCCAGCACTCCAACCACCAGGGCGACAGCAATGATGGCCAGCGCATAGAGCCAATGCAGCAGACCTGCGGGTACCAGCGCCCCGAACGCCAGGTCAATAAAATAACTGGTCAGCCAACTGATCAGGAACAGCAGTGTGAGCACCAGCGGCAGGGGAACTCCCTGCAGCCCCAAGGTCACCATGAGGCCGCTGAAATCACCCGACGCATCGATATCGCCCTCGGCATCCACATCGCCCATACCGGATAGTGAAATCAGCCAATAGATAATGGCAACACAGAGAAGAACGGAGAAAACCGCCGTGGGGAAGGAGAACGCAACTGCGAAGAATGTTTCCATACGCGACCAGATATCCGTTCCGGTAAATCCAATATTTGACAGTTCTTGTCAAAAGAAAGTTGTTTATAACGCAAACAAACTATTTCTTGCAAACATTTAATCGAGCGGTTTAGACTCGACTCATTGACATAAAATGTCAAGCCACAGGACAAGGTTCGTCCGGATCGGCCGAACCGATTCAATGCCACAGGAAGGAGCAATTCGTGGATACCCAATCTCTCACCCTGGCCCTGGGTGATGCTACCCATGCCGGCCGCACCTTCGATGTCTTACCCGTTGCCGGTGATGAACCGGTGCTTCAGGTCACGGTTTCCGGCGCCGAAGAAACGCCCGTATACGTTACCGTAACCGATACCCAGATTCTGTGCCTCGCGTATCTTTTTGACAAACAGGAACTGAACCCCGAGCAGCTGAATGACCTGCATGAAAACATGCTGAGAATCAGCGTGCCCATGCCCCTGAGCGCTCTGGGCAAAACCGGCGACCATTACGTGGTGTACGGCGCCCTGAGCCCGACCTCAGGCACAGCGGAAATCATGCAGGAACTGGTCACGCTCGCCGAGAATGCCATCGACCTGTTACAGACATTTGAAGACTATCTGGCTTGAGTAAGGGGTGAGACATGAGAACGGTACTGAAAAAAATTCTGACCGCCATGCGCGGTGGTGTTAACGAACTGGGCGAAGCTGTTGTAGATGGCCAGGGCAACCGGATTCTGGAACAGGAACTGCGGGACGCCGAACAGGAACTGAAGCAGGCCAAGCAGGAGCTGGCAAGCCTGATGGCGGAGTCCGCCTCCCTGGCCCGGCAGATCCGCTCCGAACTGGACAGCGCCAGCAAGCGCGAGCAAGACACCCGCAAAGCCCTGGCCGCCGGCCAGGAAGAACTGGCCCGGGAAGTGGCTGAACGAATCGTCGGCCATGAGCGTCGCGCAGCGGAACTGACCCAGACTCGCGAACGGCTGCAACAGCGCATCACCGGCCTGAAAGAGCGGGTGAAAGGGGCAGAAAAACAGCTGGCCGACTACCGCCGCGAACTTCAGGTGGTCAAAACCAATGAACGGGTGTTGCGCACCACTGCCCAGATTGATACCAACATCAACAGCAACCAGTCCTCCTTCAGCACCGCCAAGGAAACCCTGGAGCGCATCCGTGATCGCCAGGCCCGGGAGGAAGACCGCCAGAATGCCAGCGCCAGCCTCGAAAAAGAGCTCACCGGCGCCGATCTGGATGAAAAGCTCAAAGCTGCCGGAATCGACAGCGAGAAAGACGCCGTCAACGACGTTCTTGCCCGCCTGAAAGGTAACCCGGCGCAGTAAATTTGGCGCCCCCATGAACAGGGGGCGCAATACCCAGGCTAAGCCAATGGCAAAGACACGGGACTGGTCAAAAGAGGAACGTGCAGTTCAGGCCATGCAAATGGCCTTCGACCTCTCCAACGACATTCAGCGGGCCTTCCGCGTTTCTGCGGCGCTGCAGGACATGAACACCGCTGACATGGTGCGCAAAGTCCTGCAGCTGCCCTACCGAAAGAACCGGGCCCGGCCACGGCTGACGGTTACCCTCCGGGATGAGGATTTTGACGTACTGGCCCGGAAATATAATCTCGCGCCCGAGGACCGGGCGGCCATTCGACTGCGGGTGGCGGAGGAGCTGCAGGCGTTTGCCCGTTCCTACCTGACCGAACCGGACAAATAATCTGGGCTCTGGCCGACCAGGGCAATGTACCAGGGATAAGCATTAGCACAGGAAAGGGACGTCATGCCCAGAACACATTATAAGCGCTGCCCCGCCTGCACCACCGATGGTTTGGTGGCAACCAGCAACCCTTCAATACTCGATTGCCGGCACTGTCACGGCCTGTGGTTTGAGGATGGCGCCCTCAACCGGGCCATTGCCAATAAGCACACGGACATTGACGAATACGATCACGAACAGCACCTGGGCCCCGCCCTGCGCAACAGCGACCGCTTGTGCCGCCGCTGCAACGTTCCGATGATTCACTACCAGCTACTGGAAAACTACACCACCGAAATCGACTGCTGCCCACGCTGCGACGGCGCATGGCTTGATAAACCGGAAGTGGATCAAGTGATGCACTCTCCGAGGTTGAAGCAGGCGCTGGGCAACCTGAACAAAGGCGTCAACTGGAAATCCTGGCTGTTCCAGTTCTTCACGGCAATGCCCGTGGAATACAACATCCGGCCTCACCGAACTCCCTGGGTGACCCGCGCTTTGCTGGTTATCTGCGGCCTGGTTTATCTCGCCGGCATACTCACGCCAGCGGCCAACGAGTGGATTTTCACAAACCTCGGCCTGAACTCGAACACCCAGGAACCGACCCACTTCGTGATGCAGCTGATCACCTATCAGTTTGTCCATGGCGGCTTGATGCATTTGGCTGGCAATATGTATTTCCTCTGGATCATCGGTGACAACCTGGAGGACGCCCTGGGCCATGGCGCCTTCCTCGCCCTGTACCTGTTTGCCGGCGTTATGGCCGCCCTGGCTGAACTGCTGTTTTTCGATAGCGCTCAGGGGCCTTTACTGCTGGTCGGCGCCAGCGGCTCCATCGCTGCACTGTTCGGCCTCTACCTGATGTGGTTCCGCCATGCCAGCCTCACGTTCATGATCGTGGTGTACCAGAAGAAACTGGCGCCCCACTGGTACTTCCTGATCTGGAGCCTGATCAACCTGTTCGGCATGTTTACCGGCCAGGGCGGTGTTGCCTGGGCGGCACACCTTGGCGGGTTCGCGCTGGGCCTGCTATTGGGGTATTTACTCAAAGACTATGTGCACCGGAAGAATCCGCTGATAGCGATGCTGAATCAGCCGGAGGCGGTTTTGCGACGGTGACCAGAGACAGGCCAGGTGGTTGCCGGGTAAGAAGCGGCGCTCCAATATGAGCGCCGCCTTTCTCAGCCAGTCATCACAATCAACAACGCTATAAACGCAACGAAGGAAAGGCCAGCCATCAGAACTTTTCCAATGCTACCTGGATCGCTTGCCTCCGGTTTACTGCCGCTGATTTTGCCGCCTGCTGCCCTCGCCTTGAGGAAATACCGGAAATCGGAAATGAGCTGGGTATTGGAGGTACGAACGCCCTGATACCATGCTTCCGGAAACTCAATCGCATCCACGGGCACAACAAGCGACGAGCACATCGTTCCAAAAGACAACACCCCATTTATGAGCAACGAATCCCGGTCAGGTATCCCGCGAGGCAAGTCCCGGGCCGGGACCTTCCACTTTTCAAGAGACTCACAGACGTAGCCTTCCGGTACTTCACCATGAACAAGAACCGGCAATTTGTGGGGGCCACAAGCCATACTCGCCAGAAACGGGAAATGAGGGTTGTCGTAGTCGGGAACAAATAGACGCTTCAGGTTATCGGGGCGATAAGGTATCGCCGGGTAAAACTGCCCAAGCACCAGAGAAAAAGGCTTGCCGGGATCCCTGCCCTTCCAGAACAGCACCCAGGCAATATGGCGAACCAGACGGGACTTGAGATTCTCCGGCATCGGGTAGCTTCCTGGCTGAGACGGCAGAGCAATCTGCTCGGAAAACTCCTCCATTGGCAGGCCACTCCCTCCCAATGGCAGCAACCAGTCCGAGTGATCCATAAAACGGATCCGGTACTCGCGAGATTCCACCCACTCGATATCCGCGTCTCCGGATGTATCCTTTTCTGACATTGCCTTTCCTTCCAGCACCTCCAGTTCCAATCGGTCACTGACTGGCATCAGTTGATTGTGAACCGCTCGCTCAAGATCAAAGAAGGAGTCCAGTTGCTCGTTACTGATCAGGGAAGGTCGTGGGATATAGGAATCCTCCGGCTCCGGGCCGCTCTCTTCAACCGTCGAATCAGCCAGGGCGGAAAAGTCGTATACTGGCTGGTTCCAATAGTCGAACAGCGCCTGCTCCTCTTGGGAAAGCTGGCTACGGCCTTTCGAGCGGTTAAGCAGCGTCGTATCCGCACCCAACAACACGCTGACCTCGTCATCGTAAACGTATGCGACTTCCGGTTCCCGGGAAACGACGCCATCAGAAATAGTACTGAGATGCCATTGCTGCGCCTTCATCACTTCGGGACCGCCTTCCCCGCCAGTTTTCTGCAGGTTGAGCACCTGAGATTCATAAAGGCACTCTACGCCCCTGTGATTCCTGCCAACGGCTTTCATGCCAAGAAAGCTCATCAGCGACTCATTCATGACTATTTCTTCGCCGAGCCACGACAACCACGCTCCCAGCATAAACGCGTTTCTCGCCAGCTCTCCCAGCGGTACAGGCTTGATAAAGACATCCGCCCCCTCCGGCGCCTCAAAATCCGCCAGAGCTGCTCTCACGCCCACCGGGTCGGGGCTGGCCAGAAACGCCTGATTGCCCTGGAGATCAAGCAACATAGGCAACTCCAGGCCGTCTTTTTTCTTCACGAATACCGTGTGAAAAATGACATCCCGCCAATCGCGGATGAGCTTGAGGTAGTCTTTTTGATTCAATAACTCGAAGAACTCCGAGCCCGTCGGCACAGCACCATCTTCCCTGATCACTGTTTCATACTCCTGTTCAGGTTTTACCAGTTTTGGACAATCTCCGGACCCAAAAATCATCGGCCGGGGCAACCATTCCGTTCAGTCCAGAATGAAATGAGGCACGAACCGCGAGGTATCCCGCGTGATCGCCGTGTTATCTTCGCGGATTCCCATGCCAACGGCTTCGCTGCCAACCACCCAGCTGCCGATCAGACAGTAATGCCCGGAAAATCGGGGAGGCGGGCACCAGCTCTGGAGAATCGTTGGCCCACTCCCATACGGTCCCTCCACCTGAGCTTCCACGCCGGCTCCCGATTCAATCGAGATGTTCGCGCCTTCTCTCGAGAACAGAGGCTTGCGCACCCAGCGCTCCGGTGCCGGGTCACAGACTTTGTCTCCCTCAAACCATGCGGGCAGAAGATTCGGGTGGCCTTTGTGTCGTTCCCATAACAGCGGCAGGATGCCCTTGTTGGAGAGGATCAGCTTCCAGGGAGGTTCCACGAACTGGGCGCCGCCGGTGGCAACGTGATCAGAAAAGGCCTCCTGCCACATCCATTCCCAGGGGTAGAGCTTGAACAGCTGATCAATGGGGGCGTCATCAAGACCAATAAAGCGCTCGCCGGCGCCAAGGCCGATTTCATCAACGAACAGGGTGGAAGGCTTGAGCCCGGCCTGCTCCGCGCAGTCCGCGAGATACTCGATGGTGCCCGCATCCTCGGGGTGGTCCCGGCAACAGGCAAGGTGGAACGGCTGCCCGGCGCGGCCAATCATTTCCAGTCGCTCGATCAGGGCTTCCTGCAGGCGGTTGAACTGATCCGCCCCTGCCGCTAACTGCCCCCGTCCGATTTGCTGCTCCAGCCAAAGCCATTGAAAGAAGCCGGTTTCGTAAAGTGAGGTTGGCGTATCGGCGTTGTATTCGTAGAATTTTGCCGGACCCTGGCCATCGTAGGAAAAGTCCATGCGGCCATAGAGCGAGGGCTCTGAAAACTTCCAGCTGTCGGCAATCAAATCCCAGGCTTTCTCAGGGATCGCCAGTCGCCTCATCAGGCGTTCACTGGAGACAACCTCTGCCACCAGGTCAAGGCACATGGCATGAAGAGCCTCTGTCGGCGCTTCGATGTCTTCCTCAATCTCCCGGAGGGTGAACTGATAGCAGGCGGTTTCATCCCAGTAGGGCTCCCCTTCCAGGGTGTGGAAATGAAATCCGAAGGATTCTGCCTGGGAACACCAGTCCGGGCGGGGGGCAATCTGAATGCGTTTCATGGAGCTTCCTTCTCCCTGAGCGTGTCAGTCCGATACAAACCAAAAGCGCGGGAGTCTAACCAGAATCACGCCATCAGGGAAGCGGCGCGCTATCGCCCGGATTGACCTTTCCTGTCACTTGCTATAAATTTCTGCCAAAAATCGCACTCAGGAGAAGGATACTCCATGGCCACTCAGGAAGAGATGAGCGCCGCCCTGCAACCCCGCACCCGTCGTCAGAAACGCTCCCAGGCTGCCACCCTGGTACTCATGGGCGCCACGCCGTTCGCCGTGCTCGGCCTTGATCCACTACACACCGACGTGCGTGTTTTTCAGAACCTGCAAGCCTGCCAGGCAGCACTCTCCTCTGCCCCTGGTTACTGTGAAAGCCTTGACGCGGAAGCAGCATCCCGGCACCCGGAAATGGCCCCCAGGTACACCTCCCGACATCAGTGTGAAGCAGATTTTGCCCATGTCACCGGTGAAGAATCCTGTGCGAGCGGCTGGTGCAGCACTGAGAGCCTGTCCACCTGCGAGAGCACTGGGGACGGTTACTACCGGCCACCCTATACATCGTTCCTGGTTGACCAGTCTGTGATTGATGGCACCTATGAGGGCGAACAACCTGCGCCGGAATCACTGGATGGAAGCCAGCTGCAACCCGTGTATGGCATTTCCGACCACACCCTGAACAACACCGGCGACAACGATAACGCCTCACATCACAGTCACGTTCCCTTTTATTGGCACTATGTAGCAGCCAACGGGCAGTATCTTGGCAACAAGAACCTTCGCGGCCCCGTTACCCGGGCACGTACACAGCTGGCGGCCAATACCGGCAAAACCTACACCGGCACAACCCGGCGGGGTGGCTTTGGGGCGACTGCCAAGCAAACCATGCAGGCCGCAAGGAGCTGACCACCCATGCATACACGCACTTACCTTCGCCTGATACTGGTTATTGGCTGCTTTGTCACAGCACCTGCACAGGCGGAAACCTCAACGGAGCAACTTGCCGAAGACCTGCACCAGACGCTTACGGAAGCACCTGAATCCTTGCGCTGGCTTATGCCCAACGAAGACGAACCGCTCACCCACGAAGACGTCGGAATAAAATCAGAGCAATGCAGCCGCCCGATACCGGCCCAGGCAGCCCCCTCTCCCCGGTTTCTGGTTCGCTGCGTATCGCCCCAGCTCATTAGCTTCCAGGTGGTTGGCGTTCAGACAGTGACATCATGGGAAAACACCGAAGGCAGCTGGAACACCGGACAGATCGTCTCCATTCGTGGCGTGGCCGTCGACTCTTCCCTAAACCGTTACTCTGCCCGAAAGGTGGAATATAAAACGATCTGGCATGACGGCGATCCCCTCGGCCCTTATGAGCGTGCCTTCACTTTTCTGCCTGAGTCTGGCATCGACGAATTAAAGGCTTTCTGGGAGAACATGCCGGCGGAGGAGCACATCTCCCTCGCCGGACTTGAGCAATGGCGCCAGCTGACCTGGCCGGACGCAGTGGTTGGGCTTCGCCGTGAAGGCAAACTGTTGCTGCAATCAGGTTCCCTTGCCGGCACCAGCGACCTGCTGGAGAAAATCTCCGAAAAAGACGCCCTGCCCCCCTTTGCCCAGGGCCTGATCCGGCCGGTTACCGCAACGCGCTCATGGGATCCCTACAAACCACCCGGTGCGCCAATGTTTTTGCTCCACACCCTGGCCACGAAAAATTCGCAGTATGCCATCGCACTTTCAGACACCGCGCCGGACGAGATGCACAAGGACGCGCAACTTCTCAGCTCCGGGCAACATTACAATCTGGTGTTTTTGCCTGTTGAAAGGAATCTGTAAATCATGACAACTGACATTGCCGAAACGTCACTCCAGGCGGCTACCCCATTGAACACACTGAAACGTGTACCGGATGGCCAGAATAACACCGCACAGTTCCTGCTGACCGGGAACAGCAGCGCCATCACCAGCCTTCTGGTTATCTGGTTTCCCGTGTTTGCCGTGCTTTGTTACGGGTTCGTGGTGCCTTTCACCTTTACCGCCTGGGGAGAGAACAACCTGCTGCTGATTCTGGCCATTTGGTCCGCAGCCTGGCTTATGCTGACCCTTGTCACCCTGATTGCCGGCACGGGGCGACACATGTACAACGTCGACCTTGCTCAACGCACCATTACCCACCTGAACTCCGGCCAGACTACATCGCTGGCACTGGAACTGCGTCAACGGGCCGAAGGCGATGCACTGGAACTGAAAGAGCCACTGGATTCCGGCTGGCACCTGGAAGCTGACACCAGAACCGTTTCGGAACTGGAGCCGGAAGAGGCGAACGACATTCCCGAATGGCAGCCCCTCAGCCTCAAAGAACACTTCACGACAAAAGCCAAAGACGGCTCGCTGATGGCGCTGTTTGTGTTCATCAACATCCCGCTGGCGATTATTCACTTTGTCAGCAGCACCGGGGGCTTATTCTTTGCCTGCCAACTATACCTGCTGGCGGCCTGGGCAATCTCCCAGACCGTTAGCTGGCTGCTCGAGCGCCGTGACTACCGCTTGAATGCCTGACTCAGGCCGCTCTCCCACCCTTCAGGGCGTGGCTCAGCATGGCAATTTCAGTCCTGGCATCAGACAACATGTATCGGGCCGAAAGATGCACACCTTTGTACAAACGCTCCGGGCAGTCCAGATAATCAGTTGGCAACAGAACAGAACCGGAAAGCTCCCACAACCTCATAAAGCCATTAACAATCAGATCCTCACGCCGGGGCATGTCGACCGGAACCTGCTCTTCTGGAATCTCCGCGCATTCGAGAGGGTTGCAGACATAGTGATCGCCCTGAGCGCCGAGAACCATGACAGGAACCGCCTTTCCGGCGCAATTGAAGCGAGCCAGATAGGGGAAACGACGATCTTCGGGATTACAGAAAAACGGAGTGTCTCCATTGTCCGGTGTGGCACAGAGAAGGTTTCTTAGCTGGCCGCCAAGAAAATTGAAGCTGCCGTCAAATCGTAGGGATTCAGCAAACATTCCCCAGGCAAGATAGCGCTTGAACTGGCCTTTCAATGCTCCGGGAACCGGATGGAGGCCTGGTGCAGAAGGAAGCTGGCAGGGCAGATCACCCAACTGATCGATACGGATGGATTCCTTATAGAGGCTGACGGGCGTAATTCTGATGCCGTTAATCGTGTAGGCCTCATCAAGGTACTGAATATCAAACTGGGTCAGATCCGTACCGATTGGCCGAACCTCAAGCTTGAGCCGCTTGGCAACCGGGAACAGGTACTCTTCCACCAGCGAATAAATCTGCGTTGGGCCGCTGAGGTATTCGTCTGGCAGCGCCTGATTGGTTGCGGGCTCCCTGCCATCGCCAACATTAGCGGTTTTCTTTGGCGGAGAGACGTTCTTGAAGCTTGGTCTTGCCCTACTATCAAAAACAGCACGTTCCTGCGCAGACAGGGTCGACGCGGGTTCGGCCTCTCCCGGCAGCCTTGGCAGGTATGGATTCTGATGCCAATCCAGAGAATCGTCGAATATCAGTCTGGGAGCTTTGTCCACTTTGGTGCCGGATGTGAAAGACCATTGCTGGACGCAGCCAGGCGCCATATCCACACCCGCCTCGCCTTCCAGAGAGATGGTTTTAATGCGGCAATAAGTCGGTTCGCCCTTCCCGCTTTCTAGCAGAACGGTATAACCAAGCAGCAATAGTGTTGACCGCTGAAACAGTATGCTTTCACTGACCAGGGCCAGTGTGCCACCATCCGAATAGGCCAGGCGGGCCAGCTCCCAAAGTGGAACTGCTTTCACGGTGGGCTTGCCGAAATCCCCTGAATCAACCGACGAAATCAGGTTCGTCGCCTGGTCCTCGGTCAGGCTTATAAGAAGGGCAACTTCATCGCCAAAGAGTACCGAAATTGGCCGCTCAACACCGTCTTGGTCCGGGCAAAACAACGCAAAAAAGGGCTGCTCGGCCCAAACGCCCAACAAGTGCTTCTTGTCATTCTCATCCAGAGCTTTGCGAAGCCCTGCAACATCCGGCCCCGCCATCACACACCCTGCTCTACCAGTGGTTTGTCAGAAGTGGGCACGAAAACCAACTTCAAATGGCCTTCATCCTCGATCTGGCCATGAATCACGCCCTCTAGCGAAGGGTTGCCTTCATCATCAACCAGGGTGAAGTTGTCCGCGATAAAAGTGTCGATTTCCTGAATCACCGGAGGCACAATCTGGCTGCCGATAAACATCAGAAGCACCCCCATTGAAACCACCAGACCCGGGTTAAGCAGTAGAATTTCACCGAATGAGGGCCCACCCAAACCGACCCGGATAGAGCTCGGCCCGCCGATCATGATCAGCCCACCGATGATCGCAATGACAATGCCAACAACATTAAAAAAACCACCGACTTTCTGGCGGGATTCCAGCTTTTCGATGAGAGGGAAATCTTTAATACGATAAGGCAGGTCAGCTATTGTGAGCTGACGCTTAGAGGGGGATTCCATTCCTTTACTCCTGTTGTCTTCCTTGTGTTTCTACTGTTCCTGAGAGCGGAAATCTGCGGCCATGCTGGCCGCGCTCACTGGCACGCGACTATTATCTCTCGAAATTATCGTGGTGGCTACCCTCGGGCTGTGGTCCGGTTGCACTCTATCTCCGACAGTCTGCACTTCATTGCGTCATCAATCTCTTCGAGTTTGATCCGCGAGATGATGTTTCAAAGAATCAGGGGGTTCATCATGTTCGCCTCAGCATTTCACGGTGCTCTTTGTAAACTCATGAAGCTCATTCCGGCCAGGATATGAAACGGCTATTTTCCAATGCATCAGACAAATCCTTACGAATCTTCTTGTGGCCCTCGACGTAATTGTAGAGATCTGTGGCAAATATGCCGCCATCAGCCCGTTGCCGACTGAAGAAACGCCCCCGTTTCGCACTAATGTACTTATCATTGTTTTTCGCATAGATAACAAGATGCACAAAGCGGCCAAGGCGCGTGCTGAAGTGATCAACGACTTCAAAGTGGGAAATGTCCGACCACGGAATCTCTTTGAATTCACAGTCGTCAATTCTCAGGAATTGCGGGGTGATCTCAATAACATTGTTGCGAACTTTAAAATCGCGATACCAGATACTGAAAAGGAATAGACCCGCGAATAGCATAAACCCCATTGCAAAAACAAAGGATGTATCCTCATACATTAAGTAACCGGCCAAACCTGCCACCCCGAGAAACATCACGCCCGTCACGTAAATTGAAGGCTTATCTTTCAGGTAGACTCGGGTCCTGATGACCGGCATATCCTTATACATTGACTCCATTCAATTTACTCCTCAACCCCACAAACCTACTACAGTAGGGCGCTACCCTGAGTCGCCCCGCCTCGCTTCCGCTGTTGTGTTGACTGGCGCCGTATCTGCCACTGAGACAACGGACCCTTTCGGGCGACAGTCATGCCGCTTTCAAAGGCGCGGTTCAGTTGCTCGTTGGCACGCCTCTATTATCTTCCGTGACTAGCTCTTGACTGCCGTCAGGCAGTGACCAATTTGTTCTCAAGCTCCGACAATCTGCGCTTCATCGCGTCATCAACCTCCTCGGGCTTGATCCGCGAGATGATGTTGCGAAGAACCCGGATTTCGTTCGCATCAATCACGCCATCGCGCTCAGCGATACGGACAAGTTCTTCCAACTCCTTTGCATCGAGCTTTCCATCGTCGGCAAAGCATTGAATGGATCTGAATGACAGTTCGAGGTAATCGCGGCTTTCGGACATCATTATCTCCTTATTGTGAAATGGAATTCTGGTTAGCTGTATAACTACTTAGCGGCTTCTCGTCCCGTCCGGGTTGCCCGGGCCGCCGTTCGGTGTCTATGCGTTTGACCTTGCTGTGCATCTCATCCACTTTTTCCCGGAAAGTCTTGTCGTCCATGTCACGCCAGTAACGCACTGGCCGGCCATCAAATTCATAGAACGGGTATTGGGTAACCGTAGGCTCTTCCCGTTTCCGGAATAAACGTTTTCGTGGGTACTGCCAGACGTTACCAGACCAGTGCGGCGACTAATCTCCCATTCCGGGCCTCGACCGGTTTTTATGCACCACTTGGGGAAGAGCTTGAAGAGGATGGCTGAGGAAAGCCACATCAGCGCAGGTAGGCCTGAAATAACCAGGAAGTACTGACAAAAGTTCCAGAACAGCGTGGGCCAGCTTTCATTCTTGTCCACAAGCAGCTCGAATGAAATACCGGAAACCAACACAATTGGTACTGAAATCAAGAAAAAGCCTTTACCAAAAACGTCAAGGGCATCAATAACCCTTGAACGAAAAGCCAGTTTCGCATGGCGCAGGCACTCATGATCCGCCCGACCCTGAAAGCCAATGCCATCGAAAAGATCACCATGCTTTTCAACCCGCCTCAATATTTTCGGGGAGATTCTCGAGAATACAATGGGTGGTATTACATCCCTGGTATTTCCCCAAGGCATCCGGAAGCTTGCGGACCGATCCAGCCCCGCACGGTTCAGTTCCGCCGTTTGGTTGCTCTGAGCAGGAATGGCATCGGAACGGTAGGCAAACGGCTCGTAATAATCACTAGCGCTGGAGTCGGCCATGCCAGTCACGCCAGTTGATTGAACAACCGACTGCCCTGCAAGCGCCTGAGGTAATTGATCAAGGGGAGATTCAGCAAACTTAAAGGCGCCGCCATTAGAAAACCGGGAATGATCAAAAACAGCGACAGCTTGCTGACTCCCTTGCGAGGCGCGGCACAGCCTCTCAATCCGAACATGACCAGCCCGACAACAAACAGGAAAACACCGGCACCGAAGATACTTGCCATCGTCATGTGTTCAGGAACGGCTCTTTCCACCAGAAAGAATCCAAACATGGCAAGAAACCCAATCGTACAAATCACGCCACCGGCGGCATCCCCAGGCTTCTGGAGCTCGAGCTTTTCTGAGAGCAATTTCAGGGCTGTCGTCAGGGTATCCGGATCGGAGTGTTGAGGTGCAATATCCGCTCCCTTCACTGCCAACATCATGAAAGGTTTTTTGCGATCATCGTGTTTCAGCTGCAATGCCACGACATCGCCGCTTTGCCAATCCGTGGGCCTGCCACGCTGATTAACGGATGTAACGGTGGCGCCGGGAAGCGCCCGCTGGAGATCCTCGGCTAGGCTCTGGAGGTCTTCGGCAGAAATGCTCTGGTATCTGATTTCAGGGGCAAACAACATAGGATCATCCTTTTCCAGTTTCGCACTGCTTCCTGCAGTGGTTTCAAAAGTCGCGAGTATACACAGGGCTTCGCAATCAATCTATTCTCATCATTCCTGACATGGTCGCCTCTTCTCATGAGGCGTAGTTCAACTTCTCTGCCATCAAATTACGCCGCTGGGCGGTGTCGATGATGGTGACATCGGTGAACATCCGGTCCACTTTCTTCTTGAAGGTTTCATCGTCCATATCCCGCCAGTAACGTGGTGGCCGACCGGTTTTTTGATCATGTTCTGCAGTGGTTGGATCCAGCGGGCGGTATCGCTCCAGCATCGGAAGCTCCGGCAGCGGCTTCGTGATATCCATGTAGTTCTGGATAAAATCCCAGTAGGCGTAACACATGGTGGCGCTGCCGTGGGCGCCGAGAATATCGCCAACGGTGACGTCCAGCTTGCTGTAACGGTGGGAGAGCACGAGATCAAACAGGGTACCGAACCGATCCACCCGGGCACAGCACCAGGCATCAAATTCGTAGAAGGGTTTTTCGATGACTACTGGAGGTTTCCTGGGCAGGAACGGGAACTTCCGGGAATACTGCCAGACCTTGATCATGCCGGTGCGGCGGTTGAATTCCCATTCGGGGCCGCGGCCGTTTTGGTGGAGCCATTTGGGAAAGAGGCGGAAGGCTAGGTCGGAGATTAGTATAAGAACCCAGCCGCCCATTAGAAAGATAACTTCCACTGGAAACAAACCTTGCATGAACTCAGGCCAAGTTTCTTCTCGGGTGCCAAACAAAGGGGAGACCAAGAACAAAACAATCAAGACTATTGGAGACACGATGTAGGCCCACACTTTTCCCAGAACAGAAATCATGTCGAAAAAACGCGCCTGAAATGCCAGAGGTGCATGCCGAAAACATTGGTGACTGTTCTCAACGTAGAGTCCGAGCTTGTCCGCCTGATCTTCTTTTTTTTCCAGCCTTCGCAGTTTCTTGGGAGGATTTCCGGACATAAATGTCGGCGGCATGACCTCACGGGTATTGCCCCAAGGCAGCCGGAGGCTGGCGGACCTATCCAGACCCGTACGGTTCAACTCCTCCATTTGATTCTTCTGGGGAGGAATGGCATCGGAACGATAAACATACTGCCCGTAGTAATCACCGACGCGGGCAGTGCTGGAAGAATTATTCAACATTTCCCTGAACCTTTTGACGATACCAGAACGGCTGATCTCTACCCGGGAAAACGACATGGGCGCCACGTCCCTTCCATGCCGAATTGGTTTCCGTCAACGGGACTCCGCGCTCGTTGGCACGCAGCCATCTTCCGTGATTCTGGTCGTGGCTGCCGTCAGGCCGTGGCCAGTTTACGCTCTATCTCCGACAGTCGGCGCTTCATTGCGTCATCAATCTCTTCGGGCTTGATCCGCGAGATGATGTTGCGAAGAACCCGGATTTCGTTCTCATCAATCACACCATCGCGTTCAGCGATACGAACAAGTTCGCCCAACTCTTTTGCATCGAGCTGCCCGTCGTCGGCAAAGCATTGAATGGATCTGAATGACAGTTCGAGGTAATCGCGGCTTGTGGACATTACTGCTTCCTTTTTTGAACAAATTATTCGAGGGGGTTTACCCCGCGTGGCCACCGGGGCCACCTTTATCGCCAGTAATTCCCATTCCCTGGCTTCGTTCCTCTTCCATAAAGTCTGCTAAGACTTAACTTAAGACGACGCTCTGGTCTGGTAACGACCTCGGCCCCGTTTCTGTTGTCGTCCTTCCTCACGGCTTGCCTGCCACTGGGACAGCGGGCCCATTCGGGCGAAGGTCAGGCCGCGTTCATAAGCGCGGGTGAGTTGTTCGTTGGTGGCCTGCAGTGCCTCGGACGGTTTGGCCCATTGGGCTTCCGGCAGCGGTTCCGACCAGGCCTTCAATTCCGTCGGCAAGCTCCGCAAGGCCAGGGTTTTGATGCGGCGTTCGGTGATGATGTGGGCCAGGTAGCGCTGGAAGAACCAGTCACCCACTTTTTTCCAGAGCCAGGGCACCAACGACATCTCCTTTCGGGCCTGGCGGCACTTGGCCTTGTAGTGAGCCAGGGTTTCATCGTCCTTGGGATCCGGGCAAGCCTCCGGCCCATCTTCCATAAACCGGCGAATGCACTCCCACTGGGCCAGGCCCGCCGTTTCGTGACCCACGTTGATTTTGGCGGCCGCCAGCGCCGATTCCGGGTCATCCGGCTTGGGGATGGCTAGAGTGAGGAAGGTGTGGGTGGCCATCAGGCTGGGGCCGATGTTCTGCTGGGTTTCAATGAAGGCGACCAGCTTTTCCCAAGGGTGGACCTCGTAGACAAGGCGAGGGGCGTGTTTTTTCTTCAGACGGAGGGCGATAAAAAAATATGCGCCTATCAGCAATGTTTCTACTACCAAAGCCGTTGCGAAGATAACCACCAATTTACGAACATACTCTGGAGACTCTCCTTCCAGTGTAAAAGGCATAATTACAGCGGCAATCGTACCGATATATGCGATGTACGCGACACCAGCGGCACTGTCATTCCAAAATGGCAACTTTAACTCTCGCCCCCCCATCCAGCGAGGCATGGCCACTTCCCGACGCTGTCGATTCAACCTCACCGGCGGGCTCTCTCTAACCGCTTTATTGCCCAGGAAATGCATGTAGAGCCCCCAAGGCACCGTAATTAGAAGGTTCATCCCTCCCAAGAAGAGAATTGGGTCCCAATTCAATTCATGGTGACCTAAATAAAAATGAATAGTCATGGCCAAGCCGCCCAGCATCACCAAGACGGTAAGGCTTAAGAACATCAACGCAAATTCGGCGCCGAACAACAGGTTGCCTCCCTGTAAATCCAACCAGCCCTCGGTTTTTCGCCGGATCCAGGAATTGGCATCCACTGCCCGTTCACCTGTCGTCACCGGTGCTGGACTTAATGCCAATAACTGACCTTCCTGAGAAGTGCGACGAGCGCCAGGTTCCCAGATCGAGCCAGTGGATGTGTCTATTGACGAGGAATTTTGTTTATCTGTGGTCATAGTCACGTCTTACTGGGGTCGCTCATCAGAGCATGGAAGTTGGTAATCAAAGCGGTCAGTCGACTGTCTGGTTTATCCAGTGGCTTTATCGACTGCCATTTTTTATCTTCGTTGGCACCCACCATCGGGAGATCACCATTCTCGTGCAACAACAACTTATAATGGTAGGCCTCGCCAGCCTCAGGCAACCAATCACTGGTATTCGCTGCTTTGTATCGAAACGCGAGATAGAAGCCTTTTGAGTTATCCAGATCGGCCCCCGTCAGAGACACCTCCAGAGCAAACCCGGCCGTACCCATACTCTTCCTGATAACCGCCTGACTCCAGTAATCGTGATCAGGCTCCCAAACCGTGCCCTGCTGACGCAGTACCGACCACTCCATGTTGTCCGCTTGTAGGGTGGACAGGCCGGGCAATTCCAGGCGGAATGCGCAGTAACTCGTGCGCCCAGCCAAAGCCTCGCGCTCGGCCTTCACCAACAGGGTTGGTTGGTAGATGACTTTCGACAATTCGTGGCGCTGCTGATCCGCATCCCACTCTTTGGACTCGTTGCCCCAGATACTCTGTTCACACCAACGCTGTATATCTGTGCGCTTGAAATAGTTTTGTACCCAGTTGCCGACACAAACCAGAATCGTACCCACCCAAAGATAGGCATTAAGGCCGCGAAATACGCCGCCAGCCAAATCCAACATACCCCGGTTGACCGATTTCCAGGTTATGTCTTCGGAGACTTCACGGAGTACTTGAGAGATGCCAGCGGATCCATTTCTCGCCATTTTCCAACTGCCATATACGAGCAAACTGTCACCAACAAATGCAACACCGGCCCCCACTCGAGTGCCTCTAGAATTCGCAGACTTAAACATTAAAGAAAGTTGCTTAAACCAATCCGCTCCCGCTGCAAAGAAACCCGCCCAAGCCGCAATAGTCCCACCCCAGACATTCACCCGAGCCAGCCGACCCAACACTTCATCCGCCTGGGAGATGCTCTGGTAGTAATAATTAAGACGAGCGCTTCCAACAATGGTCAACACGCTAGCGGCAGCACCGATGGTGCCGGCGGTGCCACTAACAAATGACCAAAGTTCCGCCTCATCACCATCCTTATTCCACTTTTTAAAGGCATCCCAGGCCCCAACTGCCCCAATCATCCCCATAAACGAGACCAACCCCAGCCCACCGATGCGAGTGGATAGGTCCAACTTGTCCTTTCCGTGAACCATGCCCCGTCCAAAGTCCAACATACGGTTGAGGCCACCTCGATCCTTCAAACGCTTAAGCTCGTCAACTTCAGACTGCACGGCACGGCCATAAGTCGTCCGGGTTATACCACCGATCAGGAGGGCGCCACTATGGTTATTGCCCTCAACCGGGGAAGTATCCATCAAGTGAAAGCCTCGCTCTTTCAGCTCCTCAGCTAACAACTGCTTGCGGGCCCGAATTTCACCGATCTGTTGGTCATACTCCTGCTTGTACCGTCGACGGTCCCGGGAATTTGCCTCTCTCTGGCGCTTTTCAAGGCGTTTTTCCTCACTCAATGCCTCTTCATGCAGTTCCGCCAACCGCTCGATTTCCTGGACCGTGGATTCATGCTTTGCAAGGCTATCGGCATCGGCGATATCCAGGTCGATCTCATAGAGCCGCTGATTTTCAAAGATATGAGCGCGAAGGCCTGGTTTCATACGTTGAAAAACTTGCCTCAGCCGCCCATGCAAATCCGCTGCGTCGGCAGCATCAACCAATTCGAACAGGGCCAGACGCGCTGTGATACCAAGTCCGGCCACGTGGTGACTGAGCTGTTCGGCTGCGCCCGGGGGCAGCGTTGGAAATTGAAGGTAAGGGCTGTTATCAACAAGCTGAACCCATTCTCGGTAAGCTGCGGGGCCCTTCTTGGCCTCCATCAGGCTTTTGAGCACGTCGAGAAGATCCTTCAAAGTACCGGAGATGATCTCGGGTTTCAGGTCAAGTGAAATCAAGTGCTGGTGACCGATCTCCTCAAAGTAAAACTTCTTGAGGAACGTAAAGTCACCGTCGGATTGCGCCCGTTCCGTGAGTATCGTAATCAGCGCGTTGTCCATTTCCAGAAACGCGAGATAACTGGCTTCACTTGCCCTGTCGTGCAAGTGACCGTGAAGGTAAAAGCTTTCCAATAAGTTCTCGATATCGGCGACAATCCGCTGCTTCTCTTCATCAAACCAGGAAAGATCTTGCTGCGCCTGTGCCAGATAAGCCTGCATGTCGTCCAGTTTCACCAGGTCGGCAATACCCTGTTGGCCACTGAAGGCCGAACCATCCACCAGGTTTTCCTGATAGTCGGCTATCGTTTCCGCGACGTTGAGGATCTCCCGCCGCCCTAAACCCAGCTCGTCAGCCAACACCTGAGCCGCGTCATGCATTGCCTTCACCCGGTCTCGATCGGACGGGGTGTAATTATAGGTGGTTGGTCCAGCCACCTTCTGGGTACTTTGCTGATACTCAGGAAAGTCCTCGGCCAGTGTTTTTAATCGGGCCTGCTGATCCTTGTTGGCCTGAGCAATCTGCCCAAATAGTTCCTTAGCGTCTTCGTCCTCAGCGTTCTCTGCAAAGGCTTTGGCTATTTCACCAACCCGTTCACCGTCCAGGCGAACCAGATCACTGATGAAGCATGCCGGATAGTATTTTGCGTCCTCTTTCTCCAGCCAGGCATTGTGGTTGGTATCAACAACCGCCCAGGCATCCATAAGGTCATCGAGGTGGCCCACCAGATCGTCGACAATCAGGTAGGCATGATCTTGTTCGTAAGCGGCCAATCGATGGGCGAAGGGCTCTGGCCCTTTCTCCAATGAGGGCTGGGCCCAATACCAGGGTGCCAGCTCGATTTGGCCGTCCATGGGGACTGTCTGCGCTTCAGGGTGCGTAAGTAGGGCTTCGAGGTCGGGTTTAGTCAGCAACTGGGGCTTGCCAGTAACCGGACAATAGCCAGACAGATCCACCCGCCTCATCACATCACTGCGGTAGTTGTCCCACTGGATCAACATACTGCATTTTTTTGCCGTCAATTGGGTGGACGAAAACAGGACATCAATGTGGCCTTTGCGTGGCACCACGATCGCGGGAGTATCAGCCACTCCGGATCGTTGATCTCTCGCGGCTTCTCCATCCGTCCAAAGGCGCTTTCTGACCGCACCGCCATCCTTGACTTCGTATTCATGCAAAATGTCGGGAGCATCTGAATGGAACAGATAGAGGTAACCATCCCGTACCTGGCGGATACCTATAGGCTTGAATTCGAGATCGTATCTGGGGTCCAACGCCTCGTGATTCGCCGCATCATCAGTATAAGCATAACGGACCGGGATTAACTGAATGTCGGTGCGGGTCAGCGGGCACGCACCTTCTGCAGTGATGTCCGCCTGACTTCGCCGATCTCCTGCGGCAATCGGATTAGATACCATCATTCCCATGACTGTGCTCTCCCTGCATTCTGCATCTGGGCTATTTCCATCGCTGCCAAAGCTGCCATTCGCGCCTCAGAACCACCGGCTTCCGAAGGACGAGAATGAAACACTTGGTGAATATCCGGGGCGACTCTGTGCCATTGGTCCGCATCGCCAAGGTAGCCGAAAACCGTAGACCAATGCGTCAAGGCCTGAAGTGATGTGTAGCCGTTGTTGATCGCCTGGTTCATCATGGCACGCAACATTGAAATCACTTCTGCCCTGGGGGTCGTTGCCAACCGATCTGGAAAATACATTTCCAGGTGTTGGAACAACTTCACCAAGGTTGCTCGCCGATCGGTGTCCACTAAGCCCCTCAGAGTAAGTTCACTTATCTGAAAAGGGGCAGCTTCGCCCTTTTTCAAGCCGGCTCCCGGCGGTTCTGGCTGCACTTTGATATGCCAACCATCCCACAACGCGTCCGGTAGATTCACCGCCTCAAGTGTTGACCAGTATTCGGGCACACCGCCTTCGCCAGAAGGTGCCAGTAACACCCTGGCAACAGTCGGATCTGCGAACCGCAGCATGACTTCATGCCCCAGTGGGTGGCGCACTTTGTGAAATTGGCGGAGGTGATCAGCCACCGTATCCAGCGATTTTTCGCTGACGATACCGTACCCACACTCCAATACTTTCACTTCTGACAGTAACTGCCCCAATTGGGGATGAGATGGTTCAGTACGCACCAGTAGTGGTGCGACCTGTCGAATGGACGCCCATTCTGTTCCGTCGAACAGGTTGCTATAGTCCGGGGCGTCAACGAGCTCATAGAGCCATTGCTCCGCTTCCGCACGCTTGCTGCCATCTATCAGAACATAGTTTATGTGAATATTCCGGGCCGATGCCCTCTCACTGGATGGACCGCCGTATACATCAAGCATTGGCGTCGCCCTTGGCCGTTTCGTCGTCCGCTTGGCAAATTGACGTCAGGGCCTTTCCCTCCTGCAGGGCGCGAATCTGGGCATCCGGCTGGCCATTACCTCGCTGGTGGACATCAGCAAGTTTTACTGGCGCCACAGCCCAACCATTCTTCTCCACCAACCCAGGCATCTCCGGCACCTGAACCTTCTGCCCACTGCCTTTGCCCGGAGCACCGCCGGCGTTCATCTTGATGGCCGCCCCGCCCATGGCGACGCCGCTGGGGTCGATTTTCACGAAGCTGCCGCCGGCCTTGAGGGTGATTTCGGCGCCGGCTTCGATAACGGCTTTCTGGCCGGCCTTGATGTGCAGTTCGGTGCCGGAGTCGCTGAGCCAGGCGGTGCCGGCTTTCAGGTGCAGGGTGCCGGTGACGTTGAAGCTGTGGTCCTTGCCGGTTTGTTCCCGCTTCTCGCCATCCACTGTGGCGTGGTCATCGCCCTTGGTGTGAGCCTTACGGTGGTTGTCCACGGCCAGGTGGCTGTCGTTCCTGATGACTTCGGTGCGGTTGTTTTCCGTCAGCAGGTCCAGGTCTTTCTGGGCGTGGACGTAGATCTGTTCTTTGTCTGCCTCGTCCTCGAATCTCAGTTCGTTGCTGCCCTCGCCCTTGTGGGTCTGGGTTTTCAATGTGGTGCGTGTCTTGTGTTCCGGCAGCGCGTACGGCGGTGTTTTGGTCGCGTGATAGGTTCTGCCGGTAATGATGGGCTGGTCCGGGTCGCCGTCCAGGAAGGAGACGATGACTTCGTGGCCGATTCTCGGCAGGGCCATGAAGCCGTACTGGCCGCCGGCCCAGCCCTGGCTGACCCGCAGCCAGGCGCTGCTGTGTTCGTCGTTCTTGCTGTATCTGTCCCACGGAAACCGCACTTTCACCCGGCCGTGTTCGTCGCAGTGGATCTCTTCGCCTTCCGGGCCGGTGACGATGGCCATCTGCGGGCCGTCCATTCTGGGAGGGTGTTTGATTGGCGAGCGCCAGGTGCGGTCGGCGGGGATGGCGTTAAACTGGTTGCTGTAACTGGTGGGCTCGGAACCGCCCTCTTCTTCCAGCGCCTGGGGCTGTTTGCCGGTGTGGGTGATGGCGGTCAGCAGCCATTCCCGGTTCAGGGTCTCGCTGTCGTGGTCCGTGAGGGCCACTTTGGCGCCGGCGGTGAAGTCGGCGCGGTTGCTCTTGCCACTGGCGGTGCTGGCGTCGTTTCTCAGGGCGTCCAGCCGGGCTTCGGTGAAGGGCTGGCCACTGGCGTCCTGTTTGAAGCGACCGGGGTAGTCGTAGTGCTGATAGTCTTCCCGGTGCTGAACATCACCCGCGGCACTGTCGTGCATCAGGGCATAGGCCGGGTTCCTGAAGGTGTAATCCTTCATCGCCACGGCACTGGCGCGGACCCGCTCCTGGTGGGCGAAACGGAACACGCAGGGGGTTTGGGTGCTGCCGCCGGCCTTGCCGTTGTAAGTCACGGACTCGAGCCTGGGGGCGTCGCCGTGGTGATCGGCGATGATCAGGGCCGGCTGTTCTTCGCCGTCTACCGAGCCGTGGTGGTAACGGTAATGCCAGCCTTCCTCGGCGGCCAGTCTCTCTACAAAATCCAGGTCGCTTTCCCGGTGCTGGACGCAGTATTCCCGCTCTTCCGGGTTACGCTTGAGATCGAACACGGTATCTACGATGCCCCGCTCTTCCAGCAGGGTGCGTACGATGGCGTCGGTGGTCTGGGTCTGGAAGATGCGGCTGTTGTGCATCAGGCCCAGGCGCCACAACGGGGGCTGGATGATGAGTTCGTAGCGGGTGCGGCGGTGGCCAGAATCACCGCGGGCGAATTCGTTGACCACACCGGTGAAGCGACGCAACGGCGCGCCGTCCTGCCAGACCACCAGGTCCACGGCCTGTTCCAGTACATCGGCTGCCGCTACCGACGGATCGGTGCTGGCCAGCGCCAGCTTGCCGTGAAACAGCTCGGAAAGGTTCTCGGTCAGCTCGAAGCCGACAACGGAAAAGTGATCAGAGGAAAATCCGCCAATGGTGGCGGTGAACTGCAGTCCGCTTGCCTGGGGCATGTCTTCGGTCCCTGAAGAATGTGGTGCAATTAAAGGCTCAGTAACGCTGGCCGCCCTACACGGTCCTGTGCAGGGCGACCCATAGTCTAATACAGACTGCGTGGTATCTGGTACCCCGCAAGGAGTTCCTGTGTGAACGGGTTGGTATTACTGGCCGCGTGAAGGCGATAGCGCATCTCGCCGTCATCCAGCGCAAACTTCACGTCCACCGCGCTGCTGCTGACGCCGGTGATATCCGCCCGGTCGAGCAACCGGAACAAGGCCCAGGGTCCGTTTTCAGACAGGCTACGGGGCGAACGGTTCACCTGGGTCGGCACCAGGGTCACACGGCTCTCCACGCTGTCACGCAACGTATTTGGCCAGACCAGCGGTATGCTCTGGCTGGGTCCGTGGCTGAATTCCACCAGCTGTCCATCCACGTTCACCACACTGCGGCGCTTGTTGGAGGACAGGTTCAGGGGCTCCAGTGCGAACTCCACATCCAGGGAACCACCACGGGTGAAGAACGCCCTGCGGATGGTTTTGGCCTTCTCCAGTGCCGCCCGGACGTCGGCCCGAACCAGGCCCGCCCGCCGTGATCCGGCCACGTGCTCCGGATGATCTTCCAGGAACAGTTTCAGGTTATCGGTATAGAAAGTGTCCAGCACGCCTTCCGGGGCAAAGAATCGTTCGAAGTCCTGCAGGGCAGCGTCACGGCCGGCTCCGGGGTTGAATGGATAATGCCGAGCCAGGGACTGCTGGAACGGTTGGTACACTTCCCGGTACCACTGGCGCTCCAGTTGCGCAACGGCCTGATCCAGAACCACGCGCCAGCTTTCCGCCGCCAGCTTGTCCAGCATCCGGTTCAATGGCGCCGGCTGGTTTGAAGCCAGTCGCTGCAGGGTGAATATCGGGTCGGCGCCCTGCAATCCCATCCGCGCACGGGCGGCCTGCAAGGCTGCCTTACCGCTATCCGGCGCTTCCTGGATGCCCCGCATGTATTCGTGCAGGTCACCTATCACGCCCATCAGCTGTTCCATGCCAGAAGGGTTATCGCCCTGCTTCTGGTTCAGGTGGTTAAGTTCCGCAAACTGGCGGTCAATTTCCTGGATCATGGCAAAGTGGGAGGATTGTTCCAGAACCTTACGGGCCGCTACCGCACCAGCGTCTTCCTCATCACTCACCTCAGGCACCAGCCGGGTATGATGCGTTACCTGTCCCACCAGCTGCTGCAGGGGCTGATGGCCACTGGTCAGACTCTCGAGCACCCGCACCCCGTGGTTGAGATCACTGAAGCTCTGCACATCAACCCGGCTCAGGGCTTTGCGCCAGGCATCCGCGTAACGGTCGGCATACAAGGATTGCAGCTCCGCCGTCAGCTGTTCCTCGTCGGATTCACTGAAATCCACATCGTCCCGACGCCCCAGAACCCAGGCGTCCACCAGGGCCAGTTCGGTAACGGAATCGGATTTGCGCAGGAACCAGCTGTTCAGCCCTTCGCGGGTGAGCAGTGAGGGAATCACCAGCGGGTCCTCTTCCAGGCTTTCCTCCTGCAAGGGTTCACCACCCTCGTCGAGATTGGTGAACACGGTGCTGAAGGCCGGCCCCGATTTCCTCGCCAGATCCAACGGCGACCCGAATTCCCGGGCGGCCTCTTTCTCAAGGTCGTCGTACACCCGATCGGTGGTGGAGATGCGGCCCAGCTCATGCTGCGCCCATTGCACGCTGCTGCGGAAGGGCGCAAGCGCCATGTCTGCGGTCACGTCTCCCTGACGGACCTGCTCCGCCAGATCGGTGTGGGCAAGGGCGTAATCCAGGTGGCGGCGCAGCCGTTGCTGCCTGTCGCCCTGCCCGGGGAACCGGGCCTGCCAGTACTTGGCCATGTAGTCCGTTACGATATCGTTCCGGCGGCCACTGGCATCGTAGAGCATGCGCAACACCCGGAGGTGGTCCAGCCGTTCCGGGCTGTTATCCGGCGCCCGGCCCATCTCCCCCATGACACCAAGCATCAACGTCGGGAGGTATTGGTAAGTCAGCATATCCAGATAGGAAGATTCCACTTCCGGGCCCACACGCTGGCCCTGGTACAATCCCATATCGGTCACCAGGGGCCAGCTGTTCCGGTAATCGCCAAAGGCGAGCGTGGCTTCTCGCAGCTCATCCAGTGGCTCTAGCAGATTGCTTCCGGTGGTGTCCGGTTCGTAACCAACCGGCCGCCAGTTGTCGATAAAGCTCCGTACCCGCTGTTCGACGGCCGTGGCCGCTTCCGCGTTTTTGATGAAGTAGTGTTGCCAGCCTGCGGTCATACCCAGACCCGCCGCAACCGCCACCACGGCGGCAACGGCCACCTGGCGTTGGCGGCTGCGGACAACCCGTCGATTATCGCCGGCCAGTCCGGACTCCCGGTAAATCACATCCGGGAACAGACCGTGGGTAAACAGGCTGGCCGACTGGCCCTTGCGCTGGGCAGGCTGGATCGGGTCCGAGAGCTGGTAATTCGCGGCTGCGGCGGACACAAAGGCATCCTCCGGCACACCTTCCTGAATCACCGAGGTAAAGTAGGTACCACGCACCAGAGCCGGGGTCGAAAACGCATCTTCTGACAGCAGATCCGCCAGGAACTGCTCCAGTACCGGCTTCAGGCCTGCCAGTTGCCGGGTAAAGGAATAGACCGACGCCCGCTCCTCGGCATCACGGGTAACTGCCAGCACATCCGGGAGACGGGCATTCAGTTGCTCGACCAGACCGGTGAAACGTTCCGAGAAGTCTTCCAGCCAGTCATCCCCTTCCAGCTGTGCTTCAAGCGGGAAGGTAAACCCGAGGGGCTGTTCCCGCTCTGCCTTGGTGAGGGTCTGCACAAAGGGACCGAAACCGTACAGCAGATCCAGCTTGGTAAAACTGACATACACCGGCAGCCTTGATCCCAGCTGTTCCATCAGCTCCCGCAGGCGAGTGCGCAGGAGAATCGCCTGGGCCTGACGTTGTTGATCGCTGCCCGTGCTCAGGCTGGCGAGATCAATAGTCAGCACTACGCCATTCAGCGGGCGCTGGGGCCGGTTTTTCTCCAGCCACTGCATAAAGTGCTGCCACAACCGTTGCTGCAATTCGTGACGGGCGCCTTCACCGTTATTCTGGCTCAGCAATTCACCATCGGGATCAATCAGCACGCCGTGGTCGCCAATCCACCATTCAAACCCATACGGGTTACGATCCGACCGGGGATTGCGGGTCACGTTGGTCAGGGTATAGGTCTGGCCAGAGCGTTGAATCAGGCTTGTCTTGCCGGCGTCCTCCAGCCCCATCACCAGATACCACGGCAGGCGATACAACTCTTTGCGACCCGGAAGGTTGCTCTTGAGCGCCTGCAACTGACGATCCAGCAGGCGTTTCTGCCGCCGCTCCAGCGGCAGAATGGGATCTTCCTCTTCCCGCTGTTCATCGGCCTTGGCGGCATTGATCTTGCCCAGACGACGCGCCAGCAGGGTTCCCCATATCATGGCCACCAGCAACACAACCCCCAGGGTGACCAGGGCTCGCATCTGCCAGGCGGCCAGCGGGTATTCACCGTTTATCTCGAGCCGGGGCCCCAACCACCAGGTAGCTCCCAACAACACGATGACCCCAAGGGCCAGGGTAATCGGCGCGGCGCTGCGCAGGTACGGAAGAATCCTTCGACCGATGAGTAATGCTTTTCTCCACATGGCGTCCATTCCTGAAATTGAGATATCTGAGTGATTCCTGAAGGCGTTAAACCAGTTTTTCCAGTTTCGAGATCAGCCCTGGTTCCCAGTCTTCCAGGGCCAGGCCCCGGGTCTGCTGGTGCAGATCCTGAATCTGCTGGCCGGCAAGGGTTTTCAGCCCGTTGTCTTTCAGCAGGCGGGCACTGGCAAGCCGCCAGTGGAAGCGCTCCCGCGGTTCCCGGGCGCCGGCCAGGCCGTCTTCCAGCAATTGCATCGCTTTCGCCAGGCCTTTCTGGCCAGCCAACTCCCGGGCCTGTTCATAGGCCTGCTCCCAGGGACTGGCGCCACCGGCAACACCCGCCTTCGCCGGCGCTGTCTGCATCCAGTCCGCCGCTTCCGCGCACAGAAACGGCGTGCCGTCGTTAAATGTCATATCCGCCAGCTGCGGTAACCGCTCGACAAAGCCCAGGACGGATTCCCGTATCGCCTCGGCACAGGGACCATGGCCAAGCGCATCGGCCACGCCCGCACTGAGCCAGTGACCATCAAGCCAGAACGGGCTGACCGACAGGCTCTGCTCGATACGCTGCCACAGTTCCACATCCGGGGCCTTGTCCAGCGCCTCACGGTACTCGGCGACCCGATCCGCACTCACCGCCGCCAGGTCGGTTTTTACCCCGTCACGGGAAGGCGGTACTGAGGTAATTCCCTGCCAGATCGCGTAACGGCGTAACTGGTAGCCCAAGGGTGTATCCGGCTCGGACGCCACCAACAGGTCCGCCACTTTCAGCAGGCTCTGGCGGGTCGCCCGTTCGTTTGCGGGATCCAGGGTCAGCTCCCCCAGAGAGGCCCGCTGTGCCGTGTTGATGGATGTAGCGGCGGCGCTGGTGGCCGGCTTTGCCGACGGCTGCTCTCCGGTGGCGGCCGGCGCCGGGTCAGCCGGCAATTTTTCTACGCCGCGCTTGATCTCGTATAACCCGTCATCCGCCAGTTCCCGATCCCCGGCCTGGCCAATCAGGTTGTCGATCATCCCTAGGCAATAACTGCGACCATCCCCCACTTCACGGTCAAACCTCAGTGAATCCACTTCCTTGACGGCACGCTGAAGCATTTGGGTAAACATCATTCTGCGCGCCCGCTTACCCTTGTCACCCGGATAGGGCCAGGCCTGCTCCCACCAGGAGTCCAGTACCTGGTGCAGCAGGAACAGGGAGAGCGCATAACGCTCGCCATCGCCGCCCCGCTGCAGGCTCAGCAGCAGGAACCCCAGTACTTTCAGGTCTTTGCTCCGGTCCGACAGCAGTCTGAGGGACTCACTTTCAACCTTGCTCCAGTCGATCTCGTTATGGGCCAGCGAGCCCACTTTCATGATCTCGTCTTCGAGGAATTCAAGGGTGTCGTCGTCAGCCAGCGATTCGCCCATGTAGGACTCGCCACCGAGCGTTTCCAGCACCTGTTCCACATAGGGATGTTGTTCAACAACCTGCATTCGAATCTGCCTTTCGATCGTTTCCAGTTCAGTTACCAGCCGCACTCGGCGCGCAACGGTCGGATGGCGTCGCGGAAGCCTTCCAGGTCGAACATCAGGCCATCCAGGGCGCCATGGGAGGAGCTGATCCGGGCATCTCCCCGCCCCAGCAGCGCCTTGGCAACCCGGATGGCCGGCAAGCCGCGACCGCTGCTGACAACGAAGCCGTTATCCCGTACCCGCCATGCATCCCGTTGCGCGCCAAAACCGATACTCACCCGTTCGGCCTCCAGTGCCGCGGGCAACATCAGGGAAAGCTCGGTGATGTTGTTATGGCACTGCAAGGCCAGGATCGGGCGTGGTGGCTGGCTGCCCAGCGCACCCAGCGTGACCAGTTGCCCGGCACGATCCCCGGTGTCCCGGTAGAGGGGGCCTTCACCAGGCTCCCTTGCCTGTTCCTGGGCGTACGCCTGCAGCCATCGCTCTGGCCGGTTAGCCTCCGGTGCGCCGGTGACACTTGTCGTCTCGAGGGGCGTGCCGAATACCGAATCAAAACAGGCAAGGCGCTCCAGCCGCTGGGATTCCCGGGTACATTCCCGGGCGTCGTCCAGCTGGCTGGCCGCAACCGGTGCAAACCCGCTGATAAGCAGTGTTATGGCCAGCCAACAGCGAAGGCTGGGGAAATGAGCGGTCATCATTCTTCAGATACCTGATATTTAAGGCATTTATGGGCCAGGGTGCGCTTCGGCAAGCCGAGGCTTTCCGCCGCCTGAGCGCGATTGCCGTCGTACTGTTTCAGCCGTTCGCGGATCACCGCCGCTTCGAAAGCCTGGGCGGCTGCTTTAAGGTCACGGATGTCATCGGCTACAGGGACCCCGGGCAGGGTGGCCGGTATAGCCTCCCCTGAAACCGGGCCTGGTTGGTCGGAGAACAGGTCGTCCAGGCGCAGCACTTCCGGCTGAATATCGTCGCCAACCGGTGTCTGCAGGCAGGCGAATTCCAGAATATTTCTCAGTTCGCGGACATTGCCCGGGAAGGCATATCCCGACAGGGTATGGAGCGCATGACTGCTGATGCCCATGGGACCGGCCCCCTCCCGCTGCTGGTACAGGGAAATAAAGTGCCGACACAGCGGTGCCAGGTCTTCCGGCCGGTCGCGAAGCGGGGTAACCCGAAGGGGAAACTGGCTCAGGCGGTAGAACAGGTCGCGGCGGAAGCCTCCGTCTTCGATGCCTTGTTGCAGCGGCTGGTGAGTCGCGGCCACCAGGCGGAAATCGGAGTGCTGTTCCTGCTGGGCGCCCAGTGGCCGGAACTGCCGGCTCTCCAGCACTCGTAGCAGTTTCGACTGCAGCGCCATGGGCATGTCGCCAATTTCGTCCAGGAACAGGGTGCCGCCGTCAGCCTGGGCCAGCAGGCCCTCTTTGGCCTTGTCCGCCCCTGAAAACGCGCCTTTGGTGTGACCGAACAGTTCGCTTTCCAGCAGGGTGTCGGGGATGGCGGCGCAGTTAACGACCACCAGCGGACCATTGGCGCGGTCGGAGAATTCGTGGATGCCCTTGGCGACCAGATCCTTGCCACAGCCGGTTTCGCCCTGCACCAGCACGGAGAGCTGGCTGCCGGCGGCGCGGATGATTTGTGACCGCAGGTTGACCATGTCGGCGGAGCCGCCCACCAGGCTACCAGCGAGTTGCTCGCAGCGGCGGCGCACGGTTTCGGCATCGTGGAGGTGGTCCAGCGAGCGCTTGAGCAGGCGCCGCTGCCAGACCTGGTCGCGGTTCTGGAGCTGGCTGACCCATTGGTGGGTAAGCAGCTGTTTGAGGCCCTGGTACAGCGGCATGGAGGTGATGCCGTCCCACTCAGGCTCATCGTGGCAGAGCACGAGAATACCCAGCGTGCGGCCGTCGTCGCCCTTGATAGGTTCGAGCCAGAAGGAGCGCGGACGGTCGCTGGCGTCCAGCAGGGCCTGGAAGCCGCTGTGGTCGAGGCGGTAGCTGGCGGCGCGGGTCAGTTCCCGGGGTTTGCAGCTTTGCAGTACGTGGGCGAAGGGGTGGCTGAAGTCGCCGCAGTCGAATTCGCCGTGTTGGTCCAGCTCGGCGCAATGGAGGGTGCGGCCGCTCAGGTCCAGTTCCAGCGCCCAGCAGCGGGTGAGGCCGAAGGCGTTTTCCAGCTGTCTGGTGGCGGTTTTCAGCAACGCCGGCAGGTTGTCCTGTCGGATCAGTGCCACCGCCATATCGATGCCGGTGTGCAGTTCCGTCTGCATCCGTCCCATGTTTCTTTTCCCTGAGATGTTGAGTTCGCCGATCGCGGGCCCTGTGGTTCGGCTTTCCAAAACACGCTGTGAATACATCCCTGTACGCTCCGCTCCGCCATCCATGGCTCCGCAGGGTATTTGGAAAGCCGAACCACAGGGCCCGCTACTTCCCAGTTGCCTTAAGCAACAACCCCGGTGAATTTCTCGTTCTCTACGCCTAAAGTGACACTTTTAACCGGTTCTCTTGCTGCCAGCTTCTCCAGCAACGCCAGTGAAACGGGTGGCAACAGCTCACCTTCAATAATCGACTCCAGCATCCTCGCGCCGTTTTCGCTTCTCGTCGCACGGCTGCGGATGGCTTCAACCAGGCCGTCTTCCAGCACCACTTCGGTGTGGTAGCGATTCTTGATCTGGTCCGCCAGGCGCTCGAGTTTGTCGCCAACGATGCGGTTAAGGGTGTCTTCGCCCAGCGGCAAATAAGGCACCACTTCCATGCGGGCCAGCAGCGCCGGTTTGAAGAAGTCGGCCAGTTCCGGATAGAGGGCTTCTTCAATTTTCTCCGGTTCTTCGGCGTGGTTGACGATGGTCTGGTAGCCGAGGTTGGAGGTGAGGAAGAACACCACGTTTTTGCAGTCGATCAGGCGGCCTTCGCCGTCTGCCAGTTCGCCCTTGTCGAAGGCCTGGTAGAACAGGTTGAGGACTTCCGGGTGGGCTTTTTCGACTTCGTCGAGCAGCACCACGGAGTAGGGTTTCTGGCGGATGGCTTCGGTGAGGATGCCGCCTTCGCCGAACCCGACGTAGCCCGGGGGTGAGCCGATCAGGCGGGAAACGGTGTGTTTCTCCTGGTATTCGGACATGTTGATGGTGGTGAGGAACTGGCGGCCGCCGTAGAGCAGTTCGGACAGTTGCACCACGGTTTCGGTTTTACCCACGCCACTGGGGCCGGCCAGCAGGAATGCGCCCATGGGGCGGCCCGGGCGACGGAGGTCGGCGCGGGCGGTGAGCAGGTGCTGGTGCAGGCTGTCGATGGCGGTGTCTTGGCCTTTGATGTGGGCCTGCAGGTACGCCGGCAGGTGGGTGATTTTTTCCAGTTCATCGGTGGTCATGCGATTGACCGGGATACCGGTCCAGTCAGCAATGACTTCGGCGACCTGTCGGGAGTCTACCCGGGCGTGGACCAGCGGTTCGTCGGCCTGCAGTTCGGCCAGTTCCTGTTCGATGGCGGCGGCCTCGCTTTTCAGGTCCGGGCGTTCTTCGTTAGTGGCCTCAGGTTCTTCGCCGGAAGTGCCCTCAACGGTTTGGTCGTCGGTCAGCAATTGCTCGCGGATGTCCACGAGGCGGTTGACCAGTTCTCGCTGGTCGTTCCAGCTCTGCTCCAGTTCCGCGGTTTCTTCCTCAAGCGCGGCGATCCGTGCTTCCAGTTCGCGCTCGCGGTCGGCGTCGACAGTCTGGCCCAGGGTGTGTTCGCGGCTGAGCAGGTCCTGTTCCATGGCCAGCTGGTGCAGTTCGCTGCGCACGTGGCTGAGTCGACGCGGCGGGGTGCTCAGGTTAAGGCTGACCCGGGCGCAGGCGGTGTCCAGTACGTCGATGGCTTTGTCCGGCAACTGTCGGCCAGCCAGGTAGCGGGCGGACATTTCGGCAGCGGCTTTGAGGGCGCTGTCGGCGATCAGTACTTTATGCGCTTTTTCGTAGACGGTGCGCAGGCCACGGAGGATGTGGACCGCTTCGCCCGGCGTCGGTTCGTCCAGGGCCACCGGTTGGAAGCGGCGGCTCAGGGCCGGGTCTTTTTCGAAGTATTTCTTGTACTCGCGCCAGGTGGTCGCGGCGATGGTCCGCAGCTCGCCACGGGCCAGGGCCGGTTTCAGCAGGTTGGCGGCGTCGGAGCCGCCTTCGCTGTTGCCGGCGCCGATTATGGTGTGGGCTTCGTCGATGAACAGGATGATCGGGGTGGCAGAGCCTTTCACGGCTTCGATAACACCCTTGAGGCGCTTCTCGAACTCGCCTTTGACGGAAGCGCCGGCCTGCAGCGCGCCCATGTCGAGGGTCCACAGTTCCACGCCGGTCAGGCGCTCCGGTACATCGCCGTTGACGATGCGCAGGGCGAGGCCCTCCACCACGGCGCTTTTGCCCACGCCGGCATCGCCCACCACGATGGGGTTGTTCTTGCGGCGGCGGCAGAGGATGTCGATCATCTGGTCGATTTCGGCGTCGCGGCACACCACCGGGTCCAGCTTTCCGCCACGGGCCAGCGCGGTGAAGTCGGTGGCGTAACGCTTGAGCGGGTCCATGTCGGTCTCGGCCAGCGGCGCCTTGCCATCGCCCTGTTCCAGTTCCGGGCGTTCAGCGGAGCCGACGGTCATGGCATCGAACTGGCGACGCAGTTGTTCGCGGTTGATGTCGCGCAGTTGCTGGCTGACCCGGGGCATCAGGTAACGGTCCGCGTTCATCAGCAGGGCGAGGAAAATGGCACCGGAACGCAATTCCTTGTGGCCCAGTTCGGTGGAAGCCAGCAGCCAGGCGTCCTGCAGCAGGTCCACCAGCAACGGTGAGAACGAGGGATAGGGCTCCGCCGTCTGGGGCTCGCCATTGAGGCTGTCGCCCACCAGGGGCTGAAACTCCAGGTGGTTGATGCCGGCATGGTCCAGAATCTGGCGCACGTCGGAGAACGGTGTTTCCAGCAGCTTGAACAGCATATGGGCCGGGGTGATTTCCGCGCCCTGACGGCTGATGCAAAGGGCCGCAGAGGATTCCAGCCCCTGGCGGCAAATGTCGTTGAGGCGCCCGATCAGCGCCGGCAGTTCTACCCGAATCACAGTGATATCCTTATTTCGGTAGTTGTTCCAGTACGCTGAGCACATCCCTGATGCGTTCGTTCAGCGCCATGTTGTAGAGCGAATAGATTCCGGCCATGGCCAACACAAACAGGCCGCCAATCCCCCAGATCGGCAAGCCGCTGCGCAGGTGGTTGCGTGCCGGGGTGACATTCGCCAGGGCATCCGCCAGGGGTTGGTCCTGGTCGTTGTCCCGCAGGCTTTTCAGCTGTTCGTGAAGACCACGGATAATGTCCTCGTATTCCTCGCGGCCATTGGTCATGACCTTGTAGCGGCCCTCAAATCCCAGGCACAGGCACAGGTAGATAAACGCCAGCATGTCCCGGTAGCGCGCCGGTTCCCGTTCCATGCGGGAGAGGATGGCGAAGACCTTTTCACCGCCCCAGGTTTCGTTGTGGAAGCGGGACAGCAGGGAATGCTGGGACCACACGCTGTGCGCGCCCCAGTCCGTACCCAGCACTGCCTCGTCGATGAAGGCGCAGAGCACGTAGCGATAGGCCACCACCGTCGGGCGCTCATAACCCTGCTCCACCAGTTCCCGGTCGATGGCTGCCACTTCGTCCACCACCTGCCGGTACAGCGTTTCCACTTCCCGGAAATCCGCCAGCCGGCGCACCCGGATGACCAGGCCCAGCAGCGGCGTGGCCGCATCGATCAGCCGGTTGTCTTCCAGACCACGAAGCTGGAACTGTTGGTTGGCAAAACCCTGGCTGACGGCGCGGTCGTTGTCACCGCTGTCCGCAAACATCAGGTCACTGAACGCACTGCCATCGGTTTCCATGTTGCCATTGGGTGAATCCATCACCGGTGCATCTGCCATGATTTAGCTCCTGATTGCCCAGAACTGCATTTCCATACCGGGGAAACTGCCGGCCACGTGGAAGGCAAAACCGCTGGCGTTGTCGAGCATCTGCCAGGCCTGGCTCTGGTCGTCCAGACGGAAATACACAAAGCCGGCGTGGTACGGCAATTGACGCGGCGCCACCGGCAGTGCCGACAGCGGGATACCCGGCAACTGCAAGCTGATCAGATCGCGAATCTTCTCCACCGAGGCCACCTTGCACTGCTGGGTGAACTGCTTGCGCAGGTCGTCCAGTGGCATGTCTGCTTTCACTGCCAGGATGAACTCCGCACTGCTCGGCAAATGGGTATCCTGGATGGGCGCCACGGTGAGGCCGTACTGCCGCTCCTGCAGCTGGATCGCCAGTGCGCGCGGCTCCAGAACCGTGCTCAGGGACTGCCTTAGCACCTGCATCAGCGGCGTGAACGACGCTTCCGGCAGGTCATGGTCGTAGGCCGCGTATTCCCGGGGCAGCCGGTTTTCATCGGTGAACGTTACCAGCTCACCGCACAGTTCCAGCAGGGCCTCATACAGCCGCTCGGGGTGGAGCTGGCGCAGGCGGGCCAGGTGCATGAAGCGGGGGTGGGCCCGGTTGAGCATCTGCAGCAGCATGAAATCCGCCACATCGGCGACGCCACCCTGCCCCGGTGCGCCGACACGTTCGGCAATGTTCCTTGCCCGTTCCTTCATCAACCCTGCCATTTCGCCGACGAACCGTTGAAGGCGCGGAGCCGCCCGCACGCTCAGCATGGTGGGCATGAAGTTGGGGTCCATCACCAGGCTGCCGTCCGGGCGTTTCTCCAGGATCCGGCCGATGGCCAGGGCGGCGTAGGCGCTACGGTCCTCACGCTCCAGCATCAGTCGCGGCGCCACCCGTGCCACATCAATGGCATGGGCGTCTCCGTCAATGGAGTGCAGGTCACGGACTTCCTCGGTTTGGGCACGAAACCGCCCGGAAACGGCGGCCTCCGGCCATTCCACTTCCGCCAGGGCGTCGCTGCTCAGGGGCAGCGCCAGATACACCACCTGGTTGGCGACGGACGCGTCGGTGATTTCCAGTGGCTCCGGCGTCACGTCATCCTGGGGCAGACTGAAACGGGTTCCATCCGGAAACAGCCCGCTGGCATGCACCAGGCCGATACGTCCGAAACTCAGGTATTCAGCGTTCAGTTCCAGATCGCCAAAGCCGTACAGGTAATCCGAAATCGCCAGCGCCCGTTCGTTGATCTGGTGTTCCAGGTATCGTTGTTGCTGCTGGAAGTGCTGGGGTTTGATGAACAGCCCGTCACTCCAGACCACTCGATTCATGACAGCCATCAGGATTCATCCGATCTTCTGAGTTGAACTTCCCGCTCGCGCAGGTTGACCAGCAGGTGATAACGACCACCAATGGGATCCACCTTCACCACTTTCTTCCACTGGGACAGGTTGGGGTAGGCATAGAACGCGATGATGCCGATAAAGCGCGTATCCTCGCTGATCTCGAACGGTTCGATAAACCGGAACTGCCCGGGCACCAGGGAATAATCATCGTGATCGATGTAGTTCTGCCCCAGTGAGTCCTCCAGGTCGTTCAGTAACTGGTCAAAATCCCCGGCCATCAGCATGGATCTGTCCCGCATTTCGATTACCTGGAACGCAATCGGGGTCGGCGCCAGCGACTCGTTCGGGTTCACGTCCGGCTCCGCCAGCATGGTGAGATCCACGCGGCTGGGCAGATCCTCTGGATAGCCCACGGGGATATCCGGGTCCCACAGTACCTTGGCGGTTTTCGAGACAGCGTTGTAGGGTGTGCTGCACCCCACCATCGCAAAGACAACGGCCAGTAAAATCCCTTTACTGTATTTCACGACAGATTCTCCCTCTGTAGTTGACGCAAGTGCTGGTCGTAAGCCTGTTCGAACACCTCCTGGAAGAGACGCTCAAACCCCTGCTGACGACTGGATTTAAGTTCGCGGTAATAATGCTGGTACATGTCCCAGGCCCAGCGGCCTTCGTCCTCATGCTGCTGCAGCCCACGACGGTAACCGTGGAAACGGCGCAGCAGGGCCTCCGGGGAAAAGGCGTGAAGGATGGCGTCCAGCGCTTCGCTAATGGCTTCGCTGGTGGCGATCTGATGGTGACGCAGACTCTGCAGGCTCTCGCTCACGGCGGCTGGCGCGGACAGGTGAACGGGGCTGCGCTGGCTGGCAAACAGGGTCTGGACCGTGTCCTGGTAGGTCTGCCCCAGACGCAGCGGGTTGTCCTCAATGGGTTGCAGCCGCGTGCGCAGCGCCTGGTGGCGGCTGTCCTCGCCCTGGTGTAGCGCCAGCAGGCCCTCCACCGTGGCTTTCAGGGTCTGGCCGGCCTCTTCCAGGAACAACCGCATCTCGTCGCTGTCATCAAAGCCCAGTTCGGACTCCATGCCCTTGAGCAGCGGCGCGCCACTGATGTGCTGGCGACTCTGGTCGGTGGCTTCCTGTTTCGTTTTACGGGGTAGTTGTACTGACATCCTGTCCTGCTCTCCTTGTCTGACCGGCAGTCCGACCGCGACATCACGATGTTCCCGGTATTCATCGGTTACTTCACCCTCGGTAGCGAACCATTCGGGCTTGCTTGCCAACAGATCCGCCTCGCGGGTGCTGGTCTCTTCCGACTGACTGGTGTCATCCGACGCCCAGTGATCCAGCGGATCCGTGCTGACCGACTGCCCCGGGGCCGGCGCCAGCCCCTGCAAAGGCTCATGGCCCGCGGTTTCCAGCTCCCTGCCCTCTCCCCGGACCAGCCCGCTTTCCTCCACATCCACCAGGGTACGATCCTCACCCTCGCCGAACGGAGCCGGGCCGGAGCCGCTCTGGCGACCGCGCATCAGCTCGGCGCGGATCTGGTAACGCCCGATGGTGATGGTGTCACCGCTGTTCAGACGCGCCCGGCGACCACGGCCGATGGGTTGGCTGGCGCTGTTGATATAGGTGCGGCCACTGCGATCGATGAGGCAGAATACCCCGTCAATGAATCGCACCTCGGCGTGTCCAGCCATGGCCCCGGTGCGATGAGATGACAACTTCCAAGTGTCGTTCTCCGCGGTGCCAATGGATCCCCCCGCCATGGTGAAAACATGCTGCGGCACCAGGCCGCTGCCCATGCTGGCCGGGTTGCTGATTTCCAGCTTCAGTGACTGACGTTCATCCATGTCCGGTTTCCTTGTCGTTGGCTCAGCGGCGAATCTGGAGGCGAACCGCCGGCAGCTTGCGGGCCTTCTCCGGGGTCAAAAACGAATTCCAGCCCAGCCGTACTTCTGCCCCTGTCTGCATCGGCTTCACATCTTTTGGCCGCATCTGCAGTTCCAGGTCGTAGGCCAGTTGTTCCCGGGTGGTGAACTCCACCAGTTTCACCAGCCGCTGATGGTCCTTGCCATTGGGCAGGAAGTCGGCAAAGCGCTGACGATCCAGGTTGCGAATGCGCAGGATGAATTTGCCACTGCGATCGCGGATACCGTTGCCGACCAGTGTGTCGTGCCCCAGCGCCGCGTTGGCACGCCCCAGCTGTGTTTGCTGGTCGTCCGGGATGGCCACCCGACGCAACACCCACTGCTCGATACTGACGTCATCCAGATCGAAACAGTGGGCAACAATGCCGCTGACCACTTCCGGAGAACGACTGCGGCCGGCCATCAATCCGGCGTAGGCCAGCATCTTTGACCAGTTGACCGGGGTTGCGTCCCGCAGGCGGCTGTCGCCGAGGCCCACCAGGGCGAATATGTGGTCGGAAAAACCGTCCGACGCGCCGGGTCTGAAACGCACGTAATAGCGGTACTTGCGCCAGGCCCGGTGAAACAGGGTCACCAGCCGGTGATTGAAAAAGTCCAGGAAGTGACGGCGAATGCCCAGCTCCTGACCCGCTTCCCAGGCCAGATCTTCCAGGTAGTAACCGGGCAGCGGCGACTGCGATCCGTGCAGCCCCAGAAAGCTGACTTCCATCTGGTAAGGCGCGTGCTCATGCTCCGGCGAGAACGCCGAGACCACGTCGCTGCCCGGGAACCCCAGCCCGGCCGATGCCGAGAAGCGAATGCGCTCACGCCGGGGCAGGTCATCCTGGGACCGCTCGAGGTCATCCCCGTGGTGCCGGTGAATCAGATCCACCAGCTGAAAGAAACTGTAGCGCCGTGCGTTGCCCAGAACCGGCTGCAGCTCGGCTACATCAGCGGCTGCTGACCTTGCTGTAACGTCCATGTATACCGTTCCTGATTGTCTGTATTCACCACTTCCAATTGGTGAAAGGCGTTAATGCTCGCGTAAAGCGCAAAAAACTGGCTGAGAACCGTGCCAAACAGGTACAGATCGCCTTCCGAGGCGAACGCTGTCTGGTCCAGCTTCAGTACTGACCGAATCCCCCGCACCGGCAATCCCCGCACCATGCGATCCACCGGTGAGGTTTCTATGCCCGCAATGCCGGACAACCGCTTCTGGGACACGCGCTCGGCCTGGCGATCCACCAGCGCACGGAAGTCGTAAACCCGCAGCACCGTGCGCAGAGCGTCCACATCCAGCATGGACAGGTAGTTCAGCGACAGGTTGGAGATCAGCGTCCACAGCAGGCTGCCGTCCAGCGTCGGCCTCAATGTGGCCGTGGGCCGGGTAATGTTGCTGAAGGTGGCGAACGCCGGCGTACTCTCCGTCGCCATGCAGATCTCCCCCACCGCCAGTTGGCTCGGCAACTGGCGGTTGGTGCAGGTGAGCGTCAGGGAGATGGCTTCCTGGCGACTCAGGCACTCGGACTCGTCGCCCCGCACAAACGACATGTAATGATCAAAGCCATCACCGCGAACGCTGTCCCGCGCCCGCACCCGGTAATACAGTGCGGTGCGGCCACGATCCCGTTCCACTTCGTGCTGAAAGCTCTCGAACGCGGTATAGATGCGCGGTTCGCCCCGCCCGGAGCGGCCTTCCAGCCAGCCTTCCACCTGTTCGATGCTGAACACTTCGTAGTGATCCGGCGAGCGGCTGGAGGGCGAGATCCGGTATTCGGTCTGCCGCCCGTTCAGGTCTACCGGCTCCGCTTCGTGGGTGAACAGGTTCACCGCCGGCGTGCAGTAGAGCTGGAAATTCTCTTCCCGCACTTTGGCGTCCGGCGGCAGGATCCGGCTGAAATGAAACCGCAGGCTGATCTCGTCCGCCTGTACCGCCGGCAACCGCCGCGCGAGGCCGTGGATATCCACGAATCGGAAGGCCTCGGGGAAGCTGAGGTACTCCTGCAATATCCGATAACCCGGGTAGGCGTTCTTCGGATACGGCAGCAACCCTTCGTCATTCCCGAACCCGACCGGTTGTAGCAGGGACGCCGGCAAACGGTAGACGGATTCGCCCACCACCAGTTCAATCCGTTCCAGGTAGTGGTTCAGCCAGAGGAACAGGGTTTCCGCAATATGGCTCTCGCCACCCAGGTAGAACCGCAGGCTGTCCATTCCCAGTGACGACAGCGGTTGATCGGTATGCAACGCCAGATCCACGGTCACGGAGGATACTTCCCTCGAGTGCTCGGCGTGCGCCGCCGCTACGCTCACTGGATACACGTCGACAGCGCGGCAGGTACGGAACCGGCACTGGGTCTGGCGGGTGGCATCGCCCAGCGGTCGGCTTTTGATTTCGGTATGCCGGTCTACCCGCTGGCGCTCGCTGATGGAGTGCAACTGCGGATCAAACCGCATGATGGTGCAGCTTGGCACCGGCCGCAGGTAGTTCGGCCACAGCATGTTCAGCAGCGAGTGGGTAATCTCGGGGAATTCGTCTTCGACTTTTTCGCGGAGTTTGCCGGTCAGAAAGGCAAAGCCTTCCAGCAGCCGTTCAACGTCCGGATCGGTGCTTTGCTCCGACAGAAACCTTGTCAGCTGCGGATGGGCATCCGCGAATTCCCGGCCTTGAAGCCTGAGAAAACTTAACTCGTCCCTGTAAAATCGGTTCAACTTCATAACTACTGCACCAGTCTGGGTCCGAGGGGGAGGGGGATGCTTTTCTTCTGGGAAAAAGAACTCGCTGCGCTCAGACACCTTTATTCCCGCCAGAAAAGCATCCCCCTCCCCCTCTCATCCTTGCCCGCTACATCACTCGATAGTAGCGCTTGTCATCCAATAACAAATCGATGGTCGTCTTATCGTCTTCCGAACCAACGCGAAGGTAGACCGTCACCTGAAACCGCAACTGCAAGGGGTCTGGCCCCTGCGGCAGGTTGACGACATCCACCCGCTTCACCCTGGGTTCAAACTTCTCAATGCACTGTCGGATCGCGCCGCGGATCTGAACGCTCAGATCGTGAGTGCCGAGCGTGGCGTCGTTGAAGTCCAGCAGGCCCAGGTCCGGTACGCTGGCGCTGTTACCCGGATGGGCATTCAGCAGGCGGACCAGGTGGCGTTTGATGGATTCAACAACGTGGGAGACTTCCCCCATGCTCTGGCCGGCCGGCTCGGCGGCCTGTTCCAGTCGTTCGAACAGGCTGCCGCTGCTGGCCTGCGATCCGTCGCTGGCCGGGTGATTGAACACGGATTAATCCTTGTCCAGTCGGCCAACCAGTGACAGTTCGAAGTTGGCGCCCATGTACTTGAAGTGGGGCCGAACCGCCAGGGATACCTGGTACCAGCCCGGATCGCCTTCGACGTCGGATACGGTCACCTGCGCCGCGCGGAGCGGGCGACGGCTGCGGACATCCGCCGGCGGATTTTCCTGGTCGGCGACGTACTGGCGAATCCAGGTGTTCAGTTCCCGCTCAAGGTCCTGGCGCTCTTTCCAGGAACCGATCTGTTCCCGCTGCAGTACTTTGATGTAGTGCGCCAGGCGGTTCACGATCATCATGTAAGGCAGTTGCGTACCCAGCTTGTAGTTGGTTTCCGCTTCCTTGCCTTCCTTGGTGTTCGGGAACTGCTTGGGCTTCTGCACCGAGTTGGCGGAGAAGAACGCCGCGTTGTCGCTACCCTTGCGCATGGTCAGGGCGATGAAGCCTTCGTCGGCCATTTCGTATTCGCGACGGTCGGTGATCAGCACTTCGGTCGGAATCTTGGCTTCCAGCTGGCCGAAGGATTCGAACAGGTGCACCGGCAGGTCTTCTACCGCACCGCCACTTTGCGGGCCGATGATGTTCGGGCACCAGCGGTACTTGGCAAAGCTTTCAGTCAGGCGTGTGGCCAACAGATAGGCGGTGTTGCCCCACAGGTAATGCTCGTGGTCGCCGGACACGTCTTCCTTGTAGTTGAAGCTGCGCACCGGGTTTTCAGTGGGGTCGTAAGGCACCCGCAGCAGGAAACGCGGTGAGGTCAGGCCCAGGTAGCGGGCATCTTCGGACTCACGCAGGGAGCGCCACTTGGCGTATTTCGGGCCTTCGAAGACCGCTTTCAGTTCCTTGATGGCGGGCAGTTCCTGGTAGCTGTCAACGCCGAAGAAGGACGGCGCCACGGACGACAGGAACGGCGCATGGGCCATGGCTCCCACGGAGGACACGTACTGCAGCAGTTTCATGTCCGGGGTGGACGGGGTGAAGGCGTAGTTGCCAACCACGGCGCCCACGGGCTCACCGCCAAACTGGCCGTACTCGGTAGAGTAAATGTGCTTGTAGAAACCAGCCTGGGTGACATCCGGGGCGAACTCGAAGTCTTCCAGCAGCTCGGTCTTGGTGGCGTGGAGGATGTCCACTTTGATGTTCTCGCGGAAATCGGTGCGATCGACCATCAGCTTCAGGCCCCGCCAGGACGATTCCAGCTCCTGCAGCTTGGGCGCGTGCAGGATTTCATCCATCTGGGCGCTGATCTTGCGATCCAGCTCGACCACCATCTGATCCACCAGCGCCTTGTTGACCGGCTGGCCTTTCTCATCGCTTTTCAGCAGGTTGGCAATAAAAGTCGCCACCCCTTTGCGGGCCACATCGTAGCCTTCGTCGGCCGGCGCCATTCGGCTGTTGGCCATGACCTGGTCCAGCAAGGACCCTTCCGCTACGGATTCGGAGGCAGCAGATTGCTGCTCAGCAGTGTCAGACATACCACATCCCTTCAGTACGTTTTGAATTAAGTCGGAGATTGACGGCGAACGTTCGGTTATTCGTCGCTGTCTGTGGCCAGTTCCAGTTCGGCCAGCAGTTTGTCCCGGGCGTCGTCATTGTCCAGCAGTTCCTGCAGCTTGGACCGGAATGACGGCACGTTACCCAGCGGGCCCTTGAGGGCAACCAGGGCTTCGCGAAGCTCGATGAGCTTGTTCAGTTCAGGTACCTGGCGGGCAATGCCATCCGGGGAAAAGTCGTCCAGAGTCTGGAATGCCAGGTTCACCGGCAGTTCGTCGGCGTTGTCATCCAGCTGGTTGGATACCGTGGTGGTGAGGCTAAGATCGGCTTCCTTCATGACAGAACGGAAGTTGTTCTTGTCGACGGAGATGGCCTTTCGGTCCTCGATGGGGGTTTCTTCGGGCTGTCCCTTGAAATCACCAACCACGAACATTTTCAGTGGCAGTTCGGTTTCAGCCTGCTGATCACCAGTGGCGGGGACATATTTGATATTGATGCGCTCTTTCGGCGCGACGGAACCGTCTTTTGAAGACATGCGCTTGCTCCCTGTGCAAATCATTTGCAGTAGTTCAATCCCTGATGCGTACCGTCCTGCTACGCAACGGTCAAAACTCTACACAGGATGATATCCATTCTCAAGCAAAAATTGGCCAGCGCATGGCAAAAATGTGCGCCCGGGCAAAGTTTTGCCAAACAAAGCCCGGATTAACACCTCTGGTGTCCGCAATTAACGACGCTTTGGCGTCCAGGCCCAGATCATTTCAATCTCGATGGGCTGCTGGTCTTCGCTGTCACGGATGGTGACCGGTACGGAGGTGTCCCCCTTGTCATCCACCTGCATCCGCTCCCGCTGTTCCGGGGTCAGGCGGGCTTCCACGGTCATGTCACCCTTGGCGCGACGGGTGTACTCCGCATGGGCGGTCTTGATCACGGGGATCTTGTCGTCCGGCACGTTCAGACCCACCAGGAACCCGGTCGCGGACTCCGCCAGCAACAGGGACGCCACGGCATGAACACCACCAATGTGATTCTGCACCCGGCGCTTGTTGGCAATACTGATGACACAACGCTCGGCGTCCAGGTGCTCAATGCGAATACCGGCAGTACCCGTGAACGGCACCACTTTGCCAAAAAACAGGGTCAGCGCCCGCGACCGGGCAAACGTGGGTAGTTTGTTGATTCTGCCGACAATACCGGCCAGTTTGTTGGTGGCGGCCATGGACGTCTCTCCAGTTAGCTGAAATTTTGAGGCAGGACAATAACCCATTCGTCGAAGGAAAGGAACGTTCAGTCAATGACGCCCGTCACCTCTGTGGCTATACTCGGCAAAACCGTAGTTCACGGATAACCCTCTCAATAACATAGGAAACAGCCATGAGTGACCTGAAAGCCCAGTTTGACGAAGCGGTTAACTATATCCAGACCGCTGAAGGCGATTTCAAGCCATCCAACGAAGTGAAGCTGGAGTTCTACGCCCTCTACAAGCAGGCAACCGAAGGGGATGTCAGCGGCAAGCGCCCGGGCATGATGGACTTCGTGGGTCGCGCCAAGTACGACGCCTGGGCCGAACTGAAAGGCACCTCAGGCGAGGAAGCCATGCAGAAATACATCGACAAGCTCAACGCCCTGAAATAATCCTGCCCAGACCTTTGCCGGCCGGGGCGCCCACTATCAGCGGATCAGGCCCCGATGCCGGCAACCCGCCCTAAATATTTTGCGACATTCAAATGATTGTCATAAGATGCGCGCAACATAAAAACAACAATGCATCCGGAAGAGTAGCCATGGACATTACCGAGGCGCTGGAACAAACCCAGCCGGGCCTTGTCGGCCGCGTTAACGAAGCAATCCAGAAACACCAACTGAACCAGCGGGCAAAGCAAACCTACCTGCACTGGATATCACGGTTCGTGCTGTTTCACGAGTTGAAGGACCCGCAGCACCTGGAAACCAAAGACCGCCAACTGTTTCTGACCTACCTGAAGGACCGTATTCAGCTGTCACGGGCACGCCTGAACCAGGCCAGCCAGGCCCTGACGTTTTTCTATGAGGATGTACTCGGGAAGACACCAGCCGAACAGACCGCAGCCGCCTAACGCTCAATCATATTGATGTTCTGCGCCTCATAGGTACGGTTCTCCGGCGGGCGGATCGTATAGTTGTTGCTGTGGGTCTGGCCGGGAATCACCTTGGGGTTGCTGAAGCGGAATTCCACTGGAATTTCGCTGCGGCCCAGGTCGGTGCGAGGATCCCTTGGCTGCAAGGCCAGGGGATCAAGATAGAAGTCCTCATCGGTGCGTGGCTGTACCGGCACCCCGGCCGCAGGCGCTTCCAGCCCACCCTCGATGACGGTATTGGCCAGGGTGTCCTCAGCCATGGACCGCAGGGGGATCGTTTCCATCGTGGAACGCTCGCGGTAGTCAAAGGCTTCGCCGCCCTCACCTTCAGCCATCGTCTGCGCCAGCAGTGACGCGGGCGACAGGGCCAGAGTCAGCACAAAACCACCTGTGAATTTCCAGAAAGAACCCATACCAAACCCGATCCGTGAGTCAATTTTTGATCAGTCTATCGCCAAAGGCGACAAAAAACTCAACGAGTCGTCAGGTTTGTGACGGTTTTCACTGTGACTACCCCGGGTATCAAGGAAAACCAGCGAGGTTTACAATGTCGCCAATAAAGCTCTCATATATTTACAGGTTCACATGGACACCAATGTAATTACCCGGGAAGGCCACGAAGAACTCAAAAAAGAGCTTGATTATCTGTGGCGCGAGGAACGGCCCATGGTCACCAAGAAGGTGCAGTGGGCAGCCAGTCTCGGTGATCGTTCCGAAAACGCGGACTACCAATACAATAAGAAAAGACTCAGGGAAATTGATCGAAGAGTCCGATACCTGCGACAGCGGTTATCCAAATTGCGTGTTGTTGATTACAGTCCTGCTCAGGAAGGAAAGGCCTTTTTTGGCGCCTGGGTTACCCTGGTGGATGACGATGACCATACCTTGTCATTCAGAATTGTCGGAGTTGATGAGATCTACGGCAAAAAGAACTACGTTTCCGTCAACGCCCCCATTGTCAGGGCGTGCCTGGGCAAGTGCGAAGGAGACGAGATCGTCGTCAAAACGCCCGATGATGAAAAATACTGGGAAATTGAAAAAATCAGTTACCAACCAACGGATCCGGATTAAGTTTCGGCGCCCTCCGGAAGCAGAGGCCAGAGGTTCGAACCCTCTCTATATGGCCATTTTTCTTTATTTTTTCAACTACTTACCACCACACCAAGACTCGACCGACCCTTTTTCTTGGTACCCATACACCCACGCTCTCACGTTTCTTGACTAGACCAATAATTGCCAACAGACTCTGAGATTACAACTGCAGCACTTACACGATCACCTTGGATATACTTGTGCTGCAGGCTTGCAGAGCAGACTGATGGCCGAGTGTCGGGCTCTCCCTATCATGCTTTCTTCGGCCCCTCCGTCAACAGTTTCGGCGGCTCGTCTAAATGAAATCCGTTAAATGGATCCGAGTTCTGATGGGGCTTAAGATCGGTGTAACAAAAACGGGCGTTAGGGCCACCCCCATCCACTCGAATGCAGGTGCCAGTTATATAGGCAGCCACCGGAGAAAGCAGATAGACAATGGCACCGGATATCTCGGAAACAGTCCCGTAGCGCTGTAGGGGAATCTTGGTGGGAAATTTGAGAATTTCCTTTTGGGCCTCAGGAGTGTATGTGTCAAAGCCACTACTGGCCACGCCGCCTACTGCCACCGCGTTAATCCGTACACCAGCTGAGGCCCATTCAGAAGCTGCGCTTTCTGTGAGGTTCCACATGCCTGCGCGTGCAGCGCCTGAGTGCGCGTATGCGGGCCAACCGTGCCACATATCAGCGATAATATTTACGATACTGCCACGATGCTCTTTCATCCACCGGTTATAGACCTCCCGCATGAAGATAAAACCACCGGTCAGATTATTCCGTACCACGGCCTCGAATCCGTTCGTGCTTATATCTTCCAGAGCCTGTCGATACTGGCCGCCTGCGTTGTTAATCAGCGCATCGATTCTTCCATGTTTGGTCAGGACATCTTCCACAGTCTGCACAACCATGGATTCTTCTCGAATATCACACACATGAGTACTGACAACTCCGCCACCTGATTCAATCTCTGCTTTCACAGATGCAAGCTTTTCCGGGTCGCGGCCTACAATGGCCACGGTCGCTCCCAGCGAAGCGAGTTCATGAGCAGTACAACGACCAATACCACTACCACCACCAGTAACGATCGCAACCTGACCATCAAAAAGTCCGTCGCGAAATACAGATTGATACCCCATATCATCCTCCAGGGTGTTTTGGTTAACTACCGACCAAGACTCCGTAGCCGTATATTTCCAACAGCATTCGAGCCTTGTTCATTCTGCGTCAGACGCTTTCGCATAAGGCCTGGCGTTCAGAATTACTCTCATTACCATCGCTTGGAATAGTGTCCTGTCGTTCACTCTCATCCGAGACAACAATCGGTGCAGGGTTAAGCAAGAAGTGCGATAACGCCGGTATGAGAACCAGGGCCCCCACCATATTGGCAAGAAACATAAAGGTAAGGAGGATTCCCATATCCGCCTGGAACTTGATGGGTGACCAGGCCCAGGTTATGACGGCAACTGCCAGCATAGCGCCCACCAGCGCGACAGTTCGGCCTGTAAATTGTAAAGCTTTGTGGTAGGACTCTCTGAGCGTAAACCCACTTCTCTGAAATGCCAGTTGAGTTGAAAGTAAATAGAGTGCGTAGTCAACGCCTATCCCGACCCCCAACGCAATCACTGGAAGGGTGGCAACCTTTATGCCCAGGCCTAATACCACCATCAGAGCCTCACACAACAACGTTGTTATAAACAGTGGCACAACGGCAACAACAACGGCTCTCCAGCTACGGAACGCCACCAAACAAAGTAAAATAACGGCGAGATACACATATAATTTCATCTCTGTACTCGCTTGCTCAACTGTGCTGTTGGTGGCAGCCTCGATACCAGCGCTACCCGCGGCCAGAAGGAACTTTTGGTCATCCGTGCTATGCGCTTCCGCAAAACCAAGCGCAGCCTCTGAAACACGTTCCAGTGTTGCTGCCTTGTGGTCCGTGAGGTTAGCGATTACAGGGAAAACCGAACATTCGGTATTGGCCAGTTCCGGATTATGAATGAGCACCTGGTTCCCTGCGAAATTGAGTATTCCCTGACTGCGTGCAACGGTCATCCATTTTGCACTACCCTCGTAGGCACCCGCCGTGATTGTTCTGATTGCATCCGGCAACGCTACGGTAGATTGGACGCCCGGAACATGCTGTAGGCGCCAGGCCAGACGATCAGCCTCGGTTAACGCCTCGTAACTTAAACACTCACCCTCGGGTGTAGCGACGATAACCGCGAACTGATCTGTCGACATGGAGTAATGTTCAGTAATGTAGCGATTATCGATGTTGTATCGAGAGTCTGCACGCAACTCAGGGGCGCCGCTGTCAAGGTCACCCACCTCAAGATTTAGGCCAATTACGTAGGCCCCAGCAGCTACGCATCCTGCGATAATGAGGGTTGGCAGCGCCAGGCGCCGTTCTGTCAGTTTTTCCAGCAGCACCCATACGTGGCCGATTCCCTTGCCATATTCTTTCTCACTCGAATGCTGAAGATCACGACGAACAGCGGCCTTATTTACACCCGTATATGAAAGAAAAACCGGCAATACGATAAGATTTGTGACAATCAGAATGGCTACGCCAATGCTTGCTGTGATTGCCAGGTCTTTGATGATGGGAAAATCGATCACCATCAACACAGCAAACCCAACAGCATCAGAGATCAAAGCGGTTACACCGGGTGTGAAGAGGCGTCTGAAGGTATGGCGTGCTGCCACGAGGGCATGAGCACCATGCCCCACGTCCTTCAATATGCCGTTCATCATTTGCGCACCGTGAGAAACACCAATGGCAAAAACCACGAATGGCACAAGAATAGTGAATGGATCAATCACAAAGTCCAGCGCCGAAACAACTCCCAGTTGCCATAAGACACCAGCCAAAGAAACACCCACCACCGCGAAGGTACTGCGAGCACAACGGGAGTAGCTATAGATAATAACCACAGCAATAAGCACAGCAAGTGCAAAAAACGTCGCGACCTTGGCAAGTCCATCCATAAGGTCACCAACAAGCTTGGCAAACCCGATAATCCGAATTTTTACTTCCGGCCCGGAATCCCCGTTTGCATACTTTGCACGAATGTTCTCTTCTAGTTCTGTAGCAAACTTCCGATAATCCAGCGGCTCCTTCGTTCTGGGATCTTGCTCCATTAAAGGCACAAAAATCATGCTGGACTTCTCATCATCCCCCACGAGATCACGAGCAACTCTGGAGCGCGCTACATTCCGTTTCAGTTGCTCAATACTTTCGGGGGAACCATCGTAAAAGTCACCAATAACCGCATCACCCCGGAAACCTTCCTCCGTCACTTCAACCCAACGTACAGAAGGTTGCCAAAGTGACTGCACCCCTACCCTATGAACACCATCGGTCAGTGATAAGTCCCTGGTGATCTGCCGCAGCTTCTCTAGATAACCTTCACTGAACACAGTGCCTTCCGTGTTCTCCACCACAACTCGGATAGCATTACCCAAGCCGGGTAGTTCTGACTTATAGTCAAGATAGTTCTGAATGAAGGGATGGTTCTGGGGAATCATTTTCTCAAAACTGGCGTTCATCTCCAGTTTGGTGGCTGCAAAATAACCCAGAACGATTGTTATAATGAAACAGATAAAAGCCACCAGAATGCGATTTTTAAATATCAGGCGCTCTGGTAAATTTCCGGAGTTAACATCAAAGTCATTCAGGTTTGAAATGACAGGTGTTTCTTCACGACCACTTTTAGTATCAGTCATAGCAGTCACTCTTCGCTGTTATCAGTCTGTGACGAGCGTTCGAGTGGTTGAACAGCCAGACCACGAACACCCACCACCAATACTTTGTCCCTGCCAACAGCAACAATGTCAGTTACTGGAAGCTTGGTCCCGGTTCGAATTTTTTTGAAATCACCGCCGCTGTCTTCAGACCGAAGCAACTCACCATTCTGATTAGCAATGACAATTGTGCCGTCAGGCATAACCGTTCCGCTCGTAATTGAACTTCTCATACCGGTCTCAACGCTTGACCAACTGACACCATCATCATCGCTTCGGAAAAGGTTACCCCTAAGACCAAAAACCAGCAGCACGTCGCTATCACCCGCTAAACCAAACAGAGTCCCCCGATAATCAACCGAGACATCAACGAATCGATTCTTTTCCCGATCCAGCCTGAGGACCAATCCTCGCTCCCCCACCAGATAAAGTTCATTTCCTATACGTTTTGCAGAATAAAAGTGAAGCTCCTCTGGGTTGTCGGTTTTGGCGATCCATGGGATCCAGCTCTTGCCTCCGTCAGAGGTTCGGAGGATTAGGTTGAAGACACCAAAAACGAATCCGTTATTTTCGTCTTCAAACCAAACTGTAAGAAGGGGGTTTTCTGGCCCCTGGGCCTGAAACCGATCGGCAGCCATTTGAAGTGCTTCCGATTCAAATTCGTCAAGCCCCTGAGGCACCGTATAATCCTCAAAAATCTGACCAAAAGAACGACCATCTAATTGCTTTATCCAGCTTTCTCCACCATCGACTGTCTTGATAACAACACCGTCGTGGCCCACTGCCCAACCATGAGTTGGTGTCGAAAAATGAACATCGGTCAGGTCGGTACTTACGGGCACCTGCGCCTGCTGCCATGATTCACCGTCATCATCCGAATAAAGAACATGACCTCTCTGGCCTACAGCGACGATACGATCACCAGCCGATGCAACTCCGTTCAACAGGCTCTTTGCTGCCAATGGGCTAAAAGCCGAGGCCGAATCAAGGGGATCTGTAAAGCCCCAGGATACTCGGCTCCCGACCGCGGCCAAAAGCAGAACCACAATAACCGTAACTCTCGAATAGTTTTGCATCACGCACGCTCAAAACAGAGTGTTTGTCTGACATGAGGGCGGCGGAGTACAAAGCACCCTACCGCCGGGTCGTTTTACCGAATACCAGCGCCGGTCAAAGCCGAAGGAGACCAAGCACGCTCAGGCATGGGATCAACGTACTCGACCCCGCCGCTGGTCGCTGTCCAGAAATTGATCGCATAAACACCTGCGTCCAAATCGTAAACAACGAAGTTGTCAGAGAATGACGCGGGAACCTCATAGCTTGGGGTCATCATCGCGAAGGCGGGACGGTAGAGCTCTCCGCTTTGATCATACTGATCAGATGCCAAAGCGACCCAGGAGTCTTCATCAAGATAGAACGTGCGTTTACTATAAAGATGACGGCTATCATCCCGAAGAGTTGCCTCAACTTCCCAGACCCGATGAAGCTCCCAGCGGACATGGTCGGGATTCAAATAATTTGCGGTTAGCAGTTCATCTGCCGTTGTGTGGTACGCCGCTTCGTAGGTGTTATAGGGGACATACATCTCCTTGCGACCAACCAGTTTAAAGTCAAACCGCTCCATCGACCCGAAGAAAATGAACGTGTCATCATAGGTCGCAAATCCACCCATTGAGGGGTTTGGCGTATCGAAATTCACGGAAGGTGCTAGTTTCACCCTTCTCTGCGCAGGCAGGTAGATGTAGGCACGGCGGCCCTGTTCTGTCGGATTCAGGGCATCGTGGACCATGATGGTCTCACCATTACGACGACGAGGCTTCTTGTATTCACTTTTTACCCTGGAGAACAACTCCGAGTCGGGGTTCTCGTCATAGTAAGGGAAGTCTGTTGAGTAGGTACCCCCCGAAGTGATTACCCGGTCGCCGTCAGAATCCACATAATATGCCTCAAAATTGAGAACTGCACTGCGGCCCTGATAGCGAGTCAGGTGGTTCCACATTGCCTCAAACCCAGTTTGTGGTATCGGAAACGGGACGCCGGCGTGACACCCTTTCATCGAAAGACCACCGTTATAGGTTTCAGCCGTTACCGCGCAGTCTCTTGTATTTTCGAGTATGTATTCTGGAAAAGCGGAAGTCCGGTGCGTTTCATAGACATTGATACGGAAATCCGAATGGTTTTCCATCAAAGCCTTTGTTCCCTCAGTCAGCTTGTCTTCATATTCAGACATGTTGCTGGCATCAATTGAGAATAATGGCGACTCGTCACTGAACGGATTGGGCCGAACACCGCTACCCTCCTCGAACTCTTCAGGTATATCTTTAAGACCACCGGTATAGGGGGGAATGCTTCCATCATCATTCCCAGCCTTGATAGCGCCTACCGCAGTGAGTTCATTACCCAGCTTGGCAGCTTCTTCGTCAGAAACCGCTGAGACGGCAGCGCCCACATACATCAGGGCTGTAATGCTTAGAAGTACTTTCTTGATAATCATATCCAGTTCTCCTCGGGAATCGGATCAAAAGGTCGCTTTTGCGGTTAGGCCAACCCAGCCGCGGTCTCTCAATAGGGTGCTCAAACCGTTTGCGCCAGTGATCGCCGTATCACCATTTGCGTTCTGTGATCTCTTTACATCACCAAAGTAATCAACGTATTTGAGGTCAACGGTATATTTAGAGTAGAAATCAGCACTTACACCAATGCTGTAATTGCCGTTACCTTCATTCCCGCCTAGCTGAGTAGGCGCGTTCCCTTCAATGGTCTGCGAATATGCCATTGGCATCGAGAGATTTACGCCCGAAAAAACCTGAAGCCAGGTCGGCTCAGCAGTTACCGAGACGGCCCACATATCATCGGTGGCACACTGATCGCCCTCATCCCGGAAGTTAGCGCCTAGTTCGTTCCGGCGACTCTCATCACAGGTGCCATGGCCTACGCCGTGATACATATCTTCGTTCTCGTCAACACTCTGGAGTCGAGCATAAATGGCCTCGACACGAAAGGTACCTGAATCCCACAGTGGGCTTTTGGGCAAAAGGCCGAGAAGGCTGGCAGAGCCATGGAGTGTCTTACCTCTCGCCTGAAACGAATTATCAATAAGCTCCGGTGCTCCGTTGGGATGGAGGGTGGGATCAAAGGCTACCTGGCCAAGAGTTCTGGCAGCCAAGGGCATGTTATTTCGGTATGAAACTTCGGCACCAAGACTCATATCACCCACCTGTTTCGAAAGGCTGACACCGAACAGGTCAATGTCCTCACCAAAATAGGAGCGATAATCAGAACCGATGAGGAAAAATGCTGGAATCTTGTCGGTAAAATTGCGGTAGTAGAATCCAAGCGTTCCATCAAGCCATCCTGGACGCCATAGGGTCTGGACACCCCAGTCTCCAGTGCTATCAGGCTCTTTTATTCCTTCATTATTCACTGTACCCGGTATAAGTCCGTCGGGACCGTAGGCAACGAAATCGGCGGGACCAAGGTAAGTGCCACCTTCTGGAATTCGGGTAGGTTCCCAATCAAAATAATAGTTAGCAGCAATGGAAACAGTATCTGTTGCGATCAGCTGCGTAGATACCTGGTTTAGGGGAAGAAAGAGCTCCTTTGCACCAGCACCTGGTGTAGCGAAACCCTTAATCAAGTCTAAGGGAGATTGGGAGTAAGCAATACCATTTATCGCTGCCCCCAGAGATAAAGACTCCCCCCAGTAGACGGTGTGCTGTCCTGCCTTTACCGTCAGTGGCATTTCACCGATGTAGAAGCGACCGAAAGTAAACGCGTCCAGTATTTCGCCTGAGGGCCCCTTATAGAATCTCTCGGTATAGCTACTATATTCGTCATCCTCATAACTACCCGGCGCATTAAGGTCAGGGTTTCTGGTTGATTCAGCATCCCTGTAGGCGTGGTCATACCAGCCGGCTGCGCTCACTCTGAAGCCATAATTTCCCTTGTAGATGAAATCAAACTCAGTAAGCACGTCGACGCGATTGGTAACAATATCGCCTTTGTCTGCGAAGTGCTCACCTTCGTCGGAGATTGAACTGTTACCTACCTGGCCGATATTTTCTGCCCGCACACCAAGGTTGTATCGAAGCGTATTATCCCATGCAATCTCAATATCGCGATTACCTGTATCCACCTGGAACGCCTGAGCGGACGCAACCAGCCCCAAAGAAAGTGCCACACCTGTCGCCAGGGCAGAGAACCTGAAATCAGGCGTCTGCCTGCTATTCGTATTATCAAGCTTTGTCGGTCTTGTTGTTGTTAACATTTCGACCCTCCGGTAAATCAACTGTTTTTGTACCTTGAGCCTGTCGGGCGAACGCGTTGCCAAATCTGATACGCCCTGAAGGCTGAGCCAAAGAACACACAAATGCATTCCTTATTTCGTATGCTAGCATAGCGTATGCAGGCATTCCATATTGATGCATCTTTTTTTTGTATCGACTCAGCCTGGGTTGATAGAGACACACTTCAGGACAAAAAAAGGGAGCCAGCGGCTCCCCAAAATCAATACAGATCAGTTGTGCTTAACGGATACTGATTGTCGTATCGTAAGTGAAGCCTTCAAACTCTGACTTGAGAGCGGCTTCAAAATGGGAAGGATTACCTTCCTTCAACTGGATGTGCACACAGACCTTCGGACGCTTACCATTCTCATCCAATGTCACATTGACGAGGCCAGAAGCGCCAACGACCTGCATCGCAACACTTTCTGAAACTCGACACATCGCGTCTTTGCGGAGCACAGGTTTATTGATCTTGCCAACCGCAGTTAATGGCAGCTTCTCGAGCAAAATGATCTCGGCAGGTATTGCGGCACGTTCTTGTACTTTTTCCCGACACAGCTCCAGCAGGTCTTCAGCAGTCACCATGCTGCCGTCTTTCAACTCAACATAGGCAATGGGCATTTCACCCTTTACAGGATCAGGCCGGCCAACTGCCGCAACACTCAATACATCAGGGTGACCGGCAAGCACCTCTTCCACTAGCTTGGGGTCTATATTATGCCCCCCCCGGATAATCACATCCTTTGCGCGACCAAAAATCCATACACTTCCGTTATCATCCACGGTCCCGAGGTCACCGGTATTCGCAAGGCGTCCACCATCCGGCAGACCGTTCACAAAAAAATCTTTGTCCAGGGAGGGGTCAACATACCCTGGAGTAATACCCGGCCCACTAATTGCCAAAACGCCCCGCTCCCCAAGAGCGCACTGCCGAACAAAGTTATTACTGTCATCCACTTCAACAGCCATAACGGAGTGATAAGGAAGAAACTTACCGACAGAGCCAACCGAGGGCTCTTTTCCATCAGGACGATTGGCGGTCACGACGCCGTGAATTTCCGACATCCCCCACACTTCTCGCAACCAAACCCCAAAGCGGCGGTGAAACGACCGCATCAACTCAACCGGAACCGTGCTGGCACCACAGTTGAATGTGTGAATTGAATGCCCTTCCGAATCCGAGTCCGGAACAGCCAAAATTGCAGATGCCGTGGTTGGTGTTGCAAGCACGGAGGTCATTTTGAAGTGTTTCGCAATGCTCCAAAAATGCTTGATAACGCCCGGGTTACGGAACCCTTCTGTCGTCAGTGTCACTAGTGTCTGACCAAAAATAATTGCTCGCAATGCCACAACAACGAGCCCACCCACATGGAAATTTGGCATGGCGTGACCGACAACACCTTCTTGCTCCGAACCCATCACTGCCCCAACGCTCCAGGCATTCAATAGCTGCCCTCTATGATTCATTCTTACGAGCTTGGGAGCTCCAGTCGTCCCTCCTGTCGGTAAATACATGATATCGGCATTTGTATCTGCGACAGATTCAAACTCGAGCCGACCACCCGCGGAAGCTTCCACAGCTCTCATGAACTCATTGTTATCGTCGATTGAGTCCACCAGCAACACTTTCCTCAGGCTGGGGACACGGCGACGAATATCCTCCAACTTATCCCAGCATCCCGGGCCAAAAGCAGAGGTACCAGTCACCAGAACGGTAGCCGAAGCTGCATTCAGAATGCTGACAACAACGTCAGCGTCCAGGTAGGGATTAATTGGACATGCTATACCTGCAGTCTGGGCAGCCCAGGTTCCAATCAGCGCTTCAGGAACCATTGGCAACATCAAACCGACCGCTACAGGCTGCCCCTGGGACAGTTCATTGAACAGGTTGGCCGACTTTTCGATTAAATCAACCAGGCGCTTGTAACTAATTTCTCTGGGCGCGACACCCGTATCCGCCGATAACAGCTGGACTATCGCCGGCTTCGACGGCTCGAGAACGGCAGCAGCGCGAATGCACTCATATGTGGTCTGTGCAGGCAGCAACTGGTCTGGCTGATAAGCCTGTATCGCGTTCCGATGCTCATCTGTCTGCAATCTGGCCCTCGCAATTTTTCCTGGCCCGGGTTCTCCGCCAGGCAACCACACGTTAGTTGCCGCTGCGAAAACGTTCTCGGTGTTCATGTTGGGATCCGTCATAACCATACCCTCTGGTTCTTGTTTTCTATGACTGACGATGCTCCAAAGGCTTAGCTCGACCCGTCAGGAGACATCCGTCTGACTTTCTTGACTAGCATATCGTATGGTACTATATTTTCAACAGAGTTTTCTTTATTGATAATTATTTACACAGGCGATTCGATTGTTTTTGCCAATCAGAAGGAGAAGAAATGGCCTCGGCCTCTCTTCTCCATCGATATCCTGTAGAGAACCGATTTTGGAGTATGTGTTTTGGAAGAAACGTACCTCCAACCAGCGCATCTGGTTGAAAGCGACACGTCCGAGATCATAGCGTTCGCACGTAAGACAGCTTCAGGCTCTACGACTGACGTTGAGATAGCCGTAAGGCTTTATAACGCTGTGCGTGATGGTATCGCTTACGACCCATACCAGGACTTCAGAAAAGAGAGTGTCTTTTCTGCCAGAGACACCCTGACAAGGGGGCGCGGTTTCTGCATTCCAAAAGCCGCACTACTTACCGCATGCGCTAGAGCACAAAACATTCCTGCCCGTCTGGGTTTCGCCGATGTTAAGAACCACCTCGCCTCGAAACGAATGATTGAGGCGTGCAATGGTGATGTCTTCCGATGGCATGCCTACTGCGAACTTTTTATTACTGATAAATGGGTGAAAGCAACACCGGCATTTGATCGTGAGCTATGTGAACGCACCGGTTTAACACCATTAGAGTTCGACGGGCGCAATGACTCGATCTTTCACTCGTTCGACAACGACCGGAGACATATGGAATACCTGAACTACCATGGTCTGTTCGTCGGAGTACCATACGAACAAATTATCTCTACGTGGGAACGGTTTTCACCAGGCTTGCTGGATAAAAATTATCTCGCAGGCAGCACTTCATTTTCCGACGACTTAGCATCTGGCTCACACTAACCAAAGCTATCCCGGAAACAATACCTTGCAAACAACCAAAATTCAGGATTTTACAATGGGTGACAAAAAAGCAATCTGGGTTCCGAAACTAAATGAAGCCGCAGTATTAATCACAGGAGGCACCTCCGGAGTCGGGTTTGAAACCGCCAGACAGTTTGCCGCAGTAGGAGTGACCAGAATTGGTCTTATTGGACGAAACAAGGAACGGGGACAAAATGCGAAGGAAAAAATCGGTCAGGAGTTTCCCCACATCAAGGTTTCATTTATTTCTGCCAATGCCAATGATGCGAACGAGGCTAAAAAGGCCGTGGAGCAGGCGACGTCTGAGCTCGGTAGCGTCGATATCCTAATCAACTCGACTGTCGGTTCCGCCGGCCCACAACTGTTCCACGATATCCCCAGAGAAGAGCTTGCTGACATTTTGACCCAGCAGGCTCTCGGGCCCATCGTTATGAGCCATGCTGTTATGCCCGGAATGAGAGAACGTAACGGCGGCGTTATTTTGAACATCGCTTCCGATGCAGGAAAGGTGGCGACACCTGGTGAATCCGTCATCGGGGCGGCCATGGCAAGCATTATTATGTTTTCACGGGGGCTTGCGATTGAAGCGAAGCGGACCGGTATCAGGGTGAACGCGCTGACGCCATCGCTCATCGAAGGCACCATGACGTATGACCGTATCCGCAATGACCCCTTCAGCTGGAGAATTTTCGAACGGGCTGCGTCCATGGCTCATCTTGGCGTTGTTCAACCAGAAGACCTTGCCAGCATGATTGTATTTCTTGCCAGTCCGCAAGGTGCGAAGATCACCGGTCAAGCCATAAGTGTGAATGGTGGTATTTCGGCCGCGTAGTCGTTCTACCAGATGGAAGAACGGGGGTAAATTTCCCCATGCTTTCAATAGAACATGTAGGGACAGCACAGAGCCCAGTCGGACTTTCATGTTAGAATATATCTCTTAACTGGTATCGCCTGATCAGTTCCAGCAACTGGCCTAGGCGCTCCCTACACGCACTCGTTATTCGGAATTCCCATGGTTGAATCCACGCTTCCATTGAAAACCCGTTCACGGCTGACTCCAGAAGAGCGCACGACAGAGATCATGTCGGTGACTCGCCAGTTACTTGCTGAAAAAGGCTATCAAAAGGTCATCACAGCTGAGGTGGCGGAGCGTTGCGGGATATCCGAGGGAACTATTTTCAAATACTTCAGTAGTATCAGAGAACTATTGATCAAAGTTTCGGAGGAATGGTTTGAGGAAATTCTCGGACTAGTAAACGCTTCAACAGCACGCGACGGTAGTATTCGTGAGCGCCTGAGGCAACTCATCTGGCAAAGCCTTTCTATAGTCCGTAAAGAACCTTCGCTTACGCGCTTTATTCTCATGGAACTCAGAGCAGACCCAAACTACCGAGAGATGAAAATCTATAGGCTGAATCAGCGTTTCACGGCCAAGATCAATGATGTTCTTCAGGAGGCCATAGATACAGGCGTCTTCCGTGACGACGTGTCTGTCAGCCTTTTGCGGGATATGATCTTTGGCTGTATAGAACATCAAACCTGGATCTATCTCAGAAATGAAGGCGACTTCTCAGTAGACGAAACCACCGATGGCATCACCAATGTAATATTCCGAGGTATGGCAAAGCCGGAATTAACCGATGCCCAACGCTGATCAGTGACCCTCGAAACTGGGCCTTTCCTTGTTGGAAAATGCAGTGAATGCCCGTTGAAAGTCCCCCGTTGCCAAACATATGGCCTGCGATTTGGCTTCGGACTCAAGAATCTCATCCAGGCTCATCGTCCACTCCTGATTCACCAGCGACTTCGTCATAGTATGGGCGAACCATGGGCCGTCGACAAATCTTCGTGCCAACACATGGGCCTGCTCAACCAATTCATCAGATTCATACAGCGCATTAAAGAAACCCCACGCTAGCCCTTCATCAGCCGTCATTGCTCGACCGGTCATCAGCAGCTCCATCGCCCGCCCCTGCCCGATGATTCTCGGTAACAAACCACAGGCGCCCATATCGGCACCGGATAAACCAATCTGGTTAAACAGGTATGCCGTCTTGGTATTGGGTGTCCCCAGTCGAAGATCCGCAGCCAAGGCGATGGCAGCGCCACCGCCTGCGCAAGCGCCTTCTATAGCGGCTATGATGACCTGTGGCGCCTGACGCATAACCCGAACAAGCTTCCCCATCATGCGTGTAAAATCCAGTAACTCCGCAGCCCCCATTTTCGTCAGAGGTTCAACCACCTCGAAAAGGTCACCTCCAGAACAGAAGTCACCGTTATCCCCTGTAATAATAACTGCCCGAACATCATTCGCCTGACTTAGCCCGTCAAACAACTGAGTCAATTCGGCAATAACGGAGATGTTCAAAGCGTTTTTCTTTTCCGGTCGACTCAACGTAATGACGCCAACCCGACCATCTTCTGAGCAGTCCCATTTAAAATGGCTCGCTCTGTATCCCTGAAAAGGCTTCTTTTGTTCGGCCATCGAAAATCCGTTCATAGTGTGCTCTCACATCAATCCTGATACATATACTTTGCCACCAGCAATCTCTGGATCTGGTTAGTCCCTTCCCAGATCTGTGACACCTTGGCATCCCGCATCATGCGTTCAACCGGATAATCTTTCATGTAGCCATACCCCCCAAGAAGCTGAACCGCATCCGTGGTAACAGACATCGCGGTATCAGAGCAGAAGGTTTTCGCCATCGACGCAAAAGCCCGCGCACGATCATCATTATCCCCAGCGGCTTCTACTGCCCGATAAAGCATTGACCGGGACGACTCCACGGCAATCGCCATATCAGCAACCATGCCTCTGATCATCTGAAATCTCGAAACCTTCGTTCCGAACTGGCTTCGCTCCGAGGTATAGCTGATTGCCTCTTCCAGCGCCCCTTGTGCAAGACCTAGGGCCTGTGCTGAAACCAGAGGACGGGTGTAAGTCAGTGTCTGCATCATGTATTCATAACCCTTTCCAGGGTCACCGACTACTCTGCCTTCGGGAATGAGGCAGTCTTCAAGCATAATGTCAGCGGTGGGGCTGCCGCGCATACCCATCTTCCGTTCCAGCTTCCCGATAGAGAAACCCGGATCGTCACGGTGCACCATAAACACACCAAACTCCCGCTCAGATATGCGAGCTAACACTGCGTACCAGCTCGACCACCCTACGTTAGATATAAAGCGTTTTTGTCCATTGAGCAACCAGCCGCCATCAACTTTTTTGGCATTGGTTTTCAAACCGGGCAAGTCAGAGCCACCCCCAGGTTCCGTAAGGCAAAAACTGGCGCCACTATTCCCACTCACTATCTCAGGAATAATCTGCTGCTTGAGCTGTTCACTACCAAACCAGGCCAGTGGTGTTATTGCTGCCCAGGGAATAAGCAAAACCAAAGCAGATGAGCCGCAAACTCGTGCAACCTCTTCGACGGCAATGACTTGCAATAACAGGTCGGCGTCGGAGCCGCCGAGTTGCTCTGGGAAAGGCAGGCCATTGAGTTCCATACTCTTAAAAGCAGTAACAGATTTATCGGGGAACTGGCCATCATCATCCACCACCGCAGCATACGGGCGGATTTCGGACTCAGCCAGACGCCGGACCTGTCTCCTGAATTCTTCATGGATTGTCATTTCTGACATAACTCCTTCCTCACTAGAGAACAGCATCAGCTCAAGATCATTTATTGATTACGCCTTGAGCTCTAAGTTCAGCAACTCGCTCGTCAGTAATTCCCCAATCCTTTAAAACTTCGGTCGTATCCCGGCCAGTTTTCGGCGGTACGCGAATAACCTTTGAAGGAGTCCGACTGAACCTGGGAGCTGGGGAAGGATTTGTGACACCATCAATCTCGACAAACGCCTCACGTTCGACGCTATGGGGATGAGAGATGTACTCATCGGTTGTAAGTACTGGTGCGAAGCAGGCATCCGTCCCTAGAAGCAGTTGACACCATTCGTCACGGGTCCGAGATTTGAAAACTTCGGCAAAGCGGGAGTTCAGCTTTTGCCACCCCTTGGGATCGTTCTGCTTTGGAAGCTCTTCATCTCCTAGCCCAAGGCGATTTAGCATTTCACCATAGAATCGCCCTTCAACTGGAGCAATGGATACATAAAGCCCGTCACTGGTTTCATATACGTTGTAGAAAGGGGCACCGCCATCGATAAGATTCGTGCCACGACTACCGGACCACTGCCCCATCTGCTTCAGCGCATATTGCATGGTCATAAGGCTGGATACGCCGTCAACAATCGCGGCATCCACCACCTGCCCCTCACCCGAACTTCGCGCTTCAATGACGGCAGCCAGTAACCCCAGGGCAAGGTAAAGAGCCCCACCGCCGAAGTCCCCTATCAGGTTAAGTGGTATGGTGGGAGAGTCGTCACGTTTACCGATGGAATCCAGCACACCCGTGAGGGCAATGAAGTTAAGATCATGCCCTGCCGCTTTGCTCATTGCCCCATCCTGCCCCCAGCCAGTCATGCGACCATAGGCAAGTTTTGGATTCAGGCTTAGACATACGTCCGGTCCAAGCCCCAACTTTTCCATAGCACCTGGCCTGAATCCTTCTATAAGAACATCAGCTTTCTTTACCAATTCATGGACCGTCTCCAGTCCCTGCCTGGACTTGAGGTCAATGGCGATGGAGCGTTTATTCCGGTTAAGGAGATCAAACTTAGATGGAAAATTAATGCCGCGATCTACCTGGTCAATCCTGTCTACCCGAATGACGTCAGCACCCATGTCAGCCAGCAACATGCCGCAAAAGGGACCTGGCCCTATCCCAGCCATTTCAACAACACAAACTCCAGTCAACACGCCCACATCAACCGCTCCAACTTTGATTAACAGACTAAGCATTCCCTGACCACTAACGACAATAGCGATCAGAAGCGACCGACAAAATCGACCCTGATCGCTCAGGAAAGTACTTCCAGAAACTTACCTCCACCGGCGGTCCAACTGTCGTTCATAGCGAACTAGCCAACGCTGCTCTACGACAACCGGCAGACTTTCTACCCAATGTATGCACGCCTCTGCGTTATGAAGACACTGGGTGGCTATCAAGCCCCGATAAAAGACAAGACTAGTGAGCCTAACTCACTTAGTCAATAGAAAAAGACGGCATGAGTGACTATCGATTGTCGTAAACATATTTTTTCGCCGATAAGTAAGCTGCCAAATACTAAAGTGCATCCCGAAGCTTGGACAGTCGCTAACCCTTGATTCCTCCTCTCTAAGAATATCGAAGTAAGTGAGCTTGACTCATTGAGTTGAACTCACTTAGTATTGGAGGCATAAAAGGCAGCCGCATCAAAAGCGCCTTGGTCACAAACATGGACAAAAAAACAGCACTCCGAGCAAAAATGCTAAGTCATGACCGCTCACTGAGCTGTTTTGCAAATCGAGAGCACCGCAATCATGAGTATAAGCAGCGTAGAAGCGTTTCAGGTGATGAAGAATGTCGCGCAGCACCCCGATGAATACCTGGCCGAGTGGAAAGCGCGGCACAAACAGCTCGTTATTGGCATCTTCCCTATGAATTTTCCCGTGGAAATTATTGCCGCCACTGGCGCCTTGCCGGTCATCATTCAGGACAGTCGAGAGCCCATTTCTGAAGGCAATACGATTCTTGCAGAGTTTTACTGCGGCTATACCCGCAGCATTGCCGACCAAGCCATGAAGGGCCAGCTGGATGTTTTTGACGCCTTCATGAATGCCGATCACTGTATTCAGCTATTGGGGGCTGTGGATGTGGTTAGAGAGATGCTGTCAGACAAACCGGTGTATTTTGAGCATCTGATTGCTGCAATGGACGACTCGTGGACCAAAGAGCAAGTACAGAAAAAAATCCATGCCTTTATCGCCGAAGCGGAACGAATCACCGGCACAAGTATCAGCGACGAAGCCCTAACAAGCTGCATCCAGTCTAATAACAGAAATCGTCAACTTCTGAGACAGATGTTTGAGGCGCGCCGAAATGGCGACGCCCAATTCTCCCCCGCAGAACTGCAGACGATGATTGTATCCAGCATGATTATGGATAAAGACGAACACACCGCTTTGCTGGAGACTGTGCTGGCGGAAGCTGCCAGCAAGCCCCGGGACAACCGCATACGCCTGCACCTCTCCGGCCACTTCTGTCACGCACCAAGAGTAGAGCTATTTGATCTACTGGAAGAATGCGGTGCAGTCATTGTCGATGACGACCTTTATACCGGTTCCCGTTATATATCTACCGATGTCAAAGAATCGCTAGCCCCCAGAGCCGCGTTGGCGGGCTGGTACTTTGATCGAAACGAAAACATCCCCTGTCCCACTCGCGTTCAAAAAACGGTGAACTGGGACGAATACCTTATCAACGCTCTGAACAACAGCGGAGCCGAAGGCGTTATCGTGATGATGGCCAAATTCTGCGAAGCCCATATGTTTTACTACCCGGAGCTACGCAAAGCATTAGAAGCCCAAAACATACCCCACCTACTCATCGAAACCGAACACGAAGGTATACCAGTGGAAACTTTGCGCACGCGAGTAGAGGCCACGATCGAGCGGATTCGCCGCAAATCGCCCACTCGCCAGACTACACAGGAGTCAGCATAATGAGCAGCGCGACACAAAGCAGCGTGAACCGCCTAAAAAGCAACGACGCCGGGCGGAACATGATCAGTGATTACTGGGACCGTATCTTTACCGCCAATGAGCGTAATGCCCAGGTGGTCTGGTATAACGGCGCAGCATTAAACCCCATTTTTCAGGCTGCAGGGCTTGAATGGGCGCACGGCGAGGCCTTCGCCGCCCGCCTTTCTGCGCAAAAACTGGAGAAGTCTGCCCAACTGGCCGCCCAAGAATATGGTTATGTTGGCGAGCTATGTTCATACGCCCGCACACATTTAGGCACAGCTTTATTGGCCAGGCAGGCCAGAGAAAAGTTTGACAAAGGAATTGTTGACAACGCTGACCGGGACGACTTGGCAAGTCGCTTGCCTATGCCCAACTTTATTGTTAACTGCTATGCCGGCTGCAGTACCGGCCAGCAATGGGATGACATGACTCACCGGTTGCTCGGCAAAGATACGCCTATATTTAACGTGTCACTGCCGTTTCTTTGGGGCAATGGCGCTGACGCCGGCTATCTGAAAGGCAAGGAGTGGGAAGAAGCCTCTGACTATGTTGCCGACCAACTCTACAAACTGATCGATTTTATCGAAGCACAAACCGGTCGACCCTTTGACTGGGAGGCCCTGCGCGAAGCTATGACCTACATTAAACAAGCAGCGGAAATCCGTCGGGAAGCCATGGCCATGTGCGCCAACATGCCCGCGCCCGCCACGTTCTGGGATTGGATTGCCAGTGTTGCTCATATCAACTTTTTACCCGCAGGGCCTGAGCTGGTTGAATATTTCAGCAAGATCCGCGAGGAAGTTGCCCAGCGTATTGCCAATGGTGAAAGCGCAATTAAAGACGAAAAGTACCGACTGTACTTTGACGGTATCATGAATTGGAACAAACTGGGCACCCTTGCCAAACTCTTTGCCGAGCGCAACGTGGCCGTTGTCGCCGGGCGCTACACCCACAAACCCTTCTGGCAGGAGCCTCAATTAATCGATACTGATGACCCAATACGCGGTATGGCTCAGCACTACTTGCTGTGCCCCACCAATCATGGCTTTCAGACCATCAAAAACTTCACCAAAAATGACTGCGACTTTTACGGGCTGGACGGTATTGTCTTTCATTCTACTCGCACCTGTCGCGCATTTACTGGACCTCAGCAAATGCTGGCTCGAGCCATGAAAAAAGAAATGGGCATACCATCGATCTTCTTTGAAGGTGATGTTGCCGATGAATCTTTTTACAAAGGCGAACTGCTGGAAAGCCGCTTGGAGGCCATGTTAGAAGCCATTGATGTGCGCCGGTCTCGCAACTTTATCGCCTCGAACTGAGCTTTCAAGTGTCCCCGTGAGATCCGCTGCAGAAAAAAGGAATCCATTATGAGCACAAGTACCGCGTATTTTATGGGGGTCGACCTGGGCTCCACCACCGCCAAGACAGTGATACTGGACGACAATGCCAAGGTGCTTAGCGCCTGCATTGTACAAATGGGAGCGGTGAGCCAGCGAGGTATGGAACAGGCGGTGGAAAGCGCCCTTGAGAGCGCAGGCATCGGCAACCAAGACCTCAGCTATATCATTGGCACAGGTTATGGTCGGCGATTGGTGCAAGGAGTTGGCCGCACCTTTACCGAAATCACCTGCCACGCTAGAGGCGTGGCAGCGATGTTCCCCGAAGCAGAGCTAGTTATAGATATCGGCGGCCAAGACAGTAAAGTCATCGCGCTAGACGGACAAGGCCTAGTAGACAACTTTGCTATGAATGACCGGTGCGCAAGCGGCACAGGTCGTTTTTATGAAGTCCTAGCTCGGGCACTTGAGTGTGACATTGCCGAGGTCGGCGCGCTCGCAATGCAGGGTAGCAAAGACCTGGAAGTGAGCAGCATGTGCGCAACTTTTGCAGAAACTGAAATTATTTCACTGCTTGCAGAAGGCAGAAATCCCGCCGACGTTGCAGCCTCAGTGCACAGCGCTATTGCCCAGAGAGCTCTAGGTCTAGTCGCGCAAGTGGGTAAGCGCAGCACCATTATCATGACCGGTGGTGTAGCGAAAAACCCGGCGGCAGTGCATTTTTTGGAGAAGGCACTTAAGCAAAAAATTCAAGTACCCAAGGACCCGCAAATAATGGGTGCCTATGGTGCTGCACTATTAGCGCTGGAGCTCTCAACCGGCCGCCAGATCACTGAATATGACACCGCAAAAATTGAAACACTGGAGAAGAAGGTGGAAGCCGCGTTTCAACCGAAGAATCGAAGCGTGCCAGATTGCATGAAATGCACTTCTTGAACCTTGCTCACAAAATATACTCAGCCCCGAGGCCTTTGAAATGGTCTCCGTTTGAGGCTGGGGTGTGCCATGCGAATCGCGGGGGGCCCAGACAATTGCTTGCTCGGATGGGCGTAGACTAAATGACCGTAGGCCAATCACCACCACCTTGCTAATGGCAAAGGTGCTCCGACGATAGCCCGTTTCCGCTGAGACTGACTGGCCCAAAAATCATACCTATCCCTCTTCTTGAGACTTAATAGAAACCAGGTTGCTTTTAACCGTTTCCAGCATCTCGCATAGCTGAATTCTTTGGTCATGATCAAGCCCCTCTAGAATGCGCTCACTCATATCATGGCTCATTGCAGCCATTTCCTTGATAACCTGCTTTCCTTTACTGGTTAGGAACACCCGTTTAACCCGGCGATCCTCACTATCTGGGCGCCTGACAATCAGTTCCGAGGATTCAAGCCTGTCCACAAGCCCACCCAAGGCGGCTTTACCCAATTCCAGCAGGTTAGCCAAATCACTCTGAACCATACCGTCGTGGCGAGAGAGATAAGCTAGCACCCACCATTGCGAACGAGTGACGCCAAGTGGGCGCATGAAATTGTCAAACACCGTCCGACGTAAACGTGAGACATCATGCATCAGAAAACCTAAATGGTACTCCCAGTTCCGATCGTCCTTCACATTGGCTCTCCGGCTATTTTTCTTGCCCGCTTTGGCATTCGCTGCAGCCAGCTCCAGGTTTGCTTCTGATATTTCCTTCATTGACGTAACTCTCCGTACATCCTCATTCCCGACATTCCTTAAGACGGTGTTAGCGCAAGCGAATCGAGTGCCTTAAGCAAGGTAAGTTTCAATATGGTATCCAAAGCGACCTTATTGTAACAGAGTCAATTTCGATTAAATGCCCCCTCAACCTGCTGCAGACAAGCCCCCGCAATTTCTGCCAACCACTCAGACTGCTTGGAGGTGCAGCAGGCTAAAGTATCCATCACCATTCTAATTGGGACCGCCGACCTCACATAACTATAGTATGGTTGCATATCATACTTCTGCATATTATCATTGATCCATTGCTTATTACAGGTAACTCCACACCTGATATCTACGAGAGGCAGGCAGCATGGGCAGATTTACTGAAGAAACCAATGAGCACTCAATGTTCCGTAGCAGCGTGCAGGGATTCATACAGAAAGAAGTCAGGCCTTTTTTCCAGGGCTGGGAAGAGCAGGGCATCGTAAGCCGTGAGCTTTGGGAAAAAGCCGGAGCCGCTGGTTTGCTGTGCCCTCAGGTACCGGAAGAATATGGCGGCCCCGGATGTAGTTTCAAGTACAACACTATGGTGATCGAAGAGTTTACCGGTGAAGGATTCATCGGTCCGGTGAACAACTTTTCTGTCCACAGTGATGTATGCACGGGTTATTTGTTGAGCTATGGCTCCGAAGAGCAGAAAAGAACCTGGCTTCCCGAAATGGTCTCCGGTGAGACCGTGTGCGCCATCGCCATGACAGAACCCGGGACGGGTAGTGACCTGCAAGCTATAAAAACCCGAGCCAAACGCGAGGGAGACAACTACATCATCAACGGCTCAAAGACCTTTATCTCCAACGGCCAACATGCGGATCTCGTGATCGTTGTTGCGAGGACCGGAGAAGAGGCCGGAGCTGCGGGAGTGAGCCTAATACTGGTGGAAAGCACAAGGCGTGGTTTCGAACGCGGCCGAAACCTTGACAAGATTGGCCACCATTCCGCCGACACATCCGAGCTTTTCTTCTCTGATCTGGAGGTTCCGGCATCGAATCTACTTGGCTCTGAAGGTAGCGGTTTCGGTGCCTTGATGTCAGAACTCCCCCAGGAACGGCTCACAATCGCTGTTGCCTCCATCGGCGCAGCCCAGCATGCCTTTGATATCACCCGCAACTATATGGAAGAGCGCACGGCTTTTGGAAAACCGATTCTTAAATTCCAGGCTAACAGCCACAAAATGGCGGACCTGAAAGCAGACCTCGCTGTGGGATGGGCATTTGTAGATCAATGCATCAAACAACATGAGCTTGGGGAGCTCACCCCAGCGAATGCCTCAATTGCAAAACTTTGGTGCAGTGAGTTGCAGGGCAGGCTTGTTGATCAGTGCCTGCAATTTTTCGGTGGCTATGGATTCATGAAGGAATACGAAATCAGTCGCCTGTTCAACGATGCCCGAGTACAGCGCATTTATGGTGGCACGTCTGAAATCATGCGAGAACTGATTTCAAGATATCTTTAACCCAATGACTCCCGGAGACTTCTGATGGCAGGTCGATATTTTGAACAACTAAACGTCAATGACGTCTTTGAACATGAGGTGAGGAAAACCGTTACCGAGTCGGATAACAGTTGGTTTTGCGCGGCAACCTACAACCCTGCCCAGATTCATATCGATGCTGACTATTGTGCGAAAACTGAATTCGGAAAACCTCTGGTCAACTCGGTTTTTACTCTCGGACTTGTAGTTGGTGTCAGCGTTCAGGACACCACACTCGGAACAACCATTGCCAACCTTGGGTTCAGTGATGTCACTTTCCCAAATCCGGTCTTTACCGGCGATACAATCAAGTCTGTAACAACTGTCGTCGATACCCGAAAAAGTAAATCCAAGAGAAACGCGGGAATTGTTACATTCATGCACGAAGGGTTTAACCAGAAGGGCGAAGTGGTCTGTCGATGTAAACGACAAGCTCTCATGATCTGTACTGAAAGCAGCTGAGGTATAACGCCTTTACTGAAATCAACCGACTATGCGGTGACACTATGTTTAAGAGATCGCTTTTCAACCAAGAACATGAAATGTTCCGGGATACGGTTCGGAAGTTTATCGACAAGGAAATCGCACCCTATCACTATCAGTGGGAATCAGATGGCGTTGTTCCTCGTGATCTCTGGCTGAAGGCCGGAGAAGCTGGCATGCTCTGCTGCACGATTCCTGAGCAATACGGCGGCCTGGAACTGGACTACCTGTTTGATGTCATTGTCTTTGAGGAAATGGCCCGCAGCGGCTTCACGGGTCCGGGTTTCCTAATACACTGCGATCTGGTGGCAACCTACATCAAATCCTTTGGAACAGAGGATCAGAAACAACAATGGCTGCCGAAGATGGTCAGTGGCGAGGCGATCGGCTCACTGGGTATGACTGAGCCCCACGCAGGTTCAGATTTACGGAACATCCGCACCAGGGCAGTAAGAGATGGGGATGATTATGTCATAAACGGACAGAAGGTATTCATCTCCAACGGTCAGCTCTGTGATGTTCTGGTTCTCGCGACCAAAACCGATGTAGCTGACCGGAACAATGGCATCACCCTTTTTCTCGTTGATACCAGCCTTCCCGGCTTTCACAGGGGTAAAAACCTGGACAAGTTGGGGATGAAGGCACAGGACACATCGGAGCTGTTTTTCGAAGATCTGAGGGTACCCGCCAGTTGCATGCTGGGAGAGGAAGGCAAAGGCTTCGAGCTCATGATGACCAAGCTCTCGCAGGAAAGATTGGCTCAGGCTATACGTTCTGCCACCGTTGCAGAACACCTTATCGACATTACAGTGGATTACACCTCCGACCGTGCAGCGTTCGGCAAGACCATCGCCGATTTCCAAAACACACAGTTCAAAATTGCCGAGCTCAAAACTGATGCGGTTATCGGCCGGGTGTTCACTGACGAGTGCATCAAGAAGTTCATGGACGGAGAACTGGATCAGGTGGATGCCGCCATGGCAAAAATGTGGTTGTCCAATCTTCACTGTCGGGTGGCTGACGAATGTTTGCAACTGTTCGGTGGCTGGGGATACATGTGGGAGTACCCAATTTCCCGAGCATTTGCCGATGCCCGTATCGTAAAGATTGCGGGTGGCTCAATAGAGATCATGAAACATATTATTGGTCGACATGTAATCAAGGAAGCGAAAAAGAACAAGGGGTAACAGCCATATCCTAATAGTTTGAAGTCACAGTTGTTGTCGGGCGCAAGCCCTTTTGCCGGGGAGCTGACAAAAGTCAGGTCAAAACATGTTACCTGCCGTCTCCACAGCAGGCCCCTCCCCGGCCTTTTTCACAGACAGGAATTGTAATATACCTGCATACTTTAAAAGTCAGGCGCTTTTAAAGCTTCGCGCCTTCCTCCGGAAACCAAAATTCCGCTACTCCCTTATCGTCAAGACAGCTTGGCCACCATATTTTCTGCTATACAACAGGTTCTTACGAAAAAATCGCCCAACCTATTTCTGCCAACAAAGGCCACCCTTTCAACCAGGCTTTATTTCTTGCATCGCAACCAACTCAAATGTAGTATGTATGCATACTTTAGTGATGTTGATTTAATAGGCACACCCAACTGAAGAGGAACCACTATGCGCGGACTGAAGGACAAAGTAGCCCTGGTAACCGGAGCAGGCAGCGGTATCGGAAAATCCATTGCTTTGCGCCTTGCTGAGGAAGGCATGCACGTCGGTATTCTGGACATTGATGAGAAGGCGTCTGAAGCAGTTGTTACAGAAATCAGAAACGCAGGAGGTAGTGCAGACTGCCAGAAGTGTGACATCACAGATTTTGACAACGTCACCGCTGCGGTTGCCGCTATTGAAGACCGGATCGGGCCTACCTGGTTGCTCGTCAACAATGCCGGCTGGGACCGTCCCATGCCGTTTCTGAAAACCGAACCGGACTTCTGGCGCAAGGTGGTGGACATCAACTACCTCGGCCCCCTTCACATGACCCGTGCGGTTGCACCCGGCATGGTTGAGCGCAACGGAGGTCGCATTGTGTTTATTGCTTCCGATGCTGGTCGTGTCGGCTCGTCCGGCGAAGTCGTTTATTCCGGCTGTAAGGGCGCAACCATTGCGTTCGCCAAAGCCCTGGCACGCGAGGTCTCTCGCAAGAACGTACTGCTGAACTGCGTGTGCCCTGGCCCCACCAACACGCCCGCCATGGACGCGTTTGTAGGCACCGGCGAAGAGGGCCAGAAGATTCGGGATGCCATGGTGCGTGGTGTTCCACTGGGTCGCATTGGTGAACCGGAAGATTACCCCGGACTTGTGGCTTTCTTTGCCAGTGACGATGCTTCCTTTATGACCGGGCAGACCATCAGTGTGTCCGGTGGTCTGACAATGCACGGTTGATAACACAACCTTTCCTGATAGGAGACAAACATGAGCAATGAATTCAAAGATATCCTCTACGAAGTGGGTGAAAACGCCGTTCGAATTATCATTAACCGCCCCGAAGTGTTCAACGCGTTTCGTCTGCAAACGGTGGAAGAACTCATCGTCGCGTTCCAGCGCGCCAATGAAGAAAAGTCGGTCAATACGGTTGTACTTTCTGGCGCCGGCGACAAAGCTTTCTGTACCGGCGGCGACCAAAAGGCACACCTGTCTGAAGATGGTCTTTATGGTCCTCGCGGCACCGTTGGCCTGCCGATTGAGGAACTGCAAACTGCCATTCGCGATCTGCGCAAAGTGTCTATTGCCCAGGTGCAGGGTTTCGCTATTGGGGGCGGTAACGTATTCGCCACCCTCTGTGATCTGACCATCGCCTCTGAAAAAGCTGTATTTGGTCAGGTTGGCCCCAAAGTTGGCTCTGCCGATCCGGGTTGGGGTACAGCACTACTTGCTCGTCACGTTGGTGAAAAGAAAGCCCGTGAAATCTGGTTCCGCTGCAAAAAATATAGCGCGCAGGAAGCATGCGACATGGGACTGGTCAACAAGGTTGTCCCCCACGACAAACTGGCGGAAGAAGTTGAAGAGTGGGCTGCCGACATCAACCAGATGAGCCCCTCAGCTATTTCTATCTGCAAGCGCTCCTTCAATGCCGATAGCGAGAACATCCGCGGCATCAGCTTTATGGGTGTGCAGTCAGTGAAGCACTACTACATGAGTGAGGAGTCGAAGGAAGGCGTTCGCGCATTCAATGAAAAGCGCAAACCTGACTTCAAGAAATACGTGTAACTATCCCATCAGGGCAAAGGGCTGCGTACCTCATCGTGCAGCCCTCCTGACCACCGAAACTCAACGAAAGCCGAGCCATGTTTACCGACCTGAACTTCAAAGCAGAACTGGAATCCGACGGAATTATGGTAGCCGCCATCGACATGCCTGGCCGCTCCATGAACGTGTTTTCTGCCGATATGATGGATTCTCTGGAAAGCCTGATGAATGAGGTTGAACAGAATCCTGATATCAAGGCTTTGGTCATTACCTCAGCCAAAAACACGTTCCTTGCAGGCGCTGACCTGAGCATGATCAAGATGTTCACTGAGCGAGCGACCAAGGATACCGACGAACAACTCCACGATCTCTGTGGTCGACTCGGACGGCTTTTTCTAAGACTTGAGCAAATTGAAAAACCCACTGTCGCAGCGTTGAACGGCCTTGCACTGGGTGGAGGCCTGGAGTTGGCGCTGGCCTGCCATCAGCGCGTGGTGGTCGATGACAATCGCGCAGTGCTGGGCTTGCCGGAAATCAAGCTGGGGCTGCTTCCCGGTGCTGGCGGCACCCAGCGACTGCCAAGACTGGTCGGCAATGAAATCGGTCTACATATGCTCCTGACCGGGCAGCCGGTGAATCCAGAAAAAGCGCTTGAGATAGGATTGGTGGACGCTGCCGTCGAAGCGAATCAGTTGATAGCAAAAGCCAAAATACTGGCCCTGTCACCCTTGCGAACGCAGGCAACCTGGTATAGCGAGGACTTCCAGGCCGAAGACATCGGACTCGAAGGCGAGCATGGAAGCCCCTACCGCCCTGTTTACGAAAAACTCGATATTCAGCCTGACACCTACAGCCACTACCCAGCCTACGATGCCATCATGAAGTGCGTCACAAAGGGCCTGAAATTGCCCATGGATAAAGCCGTATCCTGGGAAATGGATGTTTTCGTACAGCTGATCAAAGATCGAGTCGCCGCCAATATGGTGCGAACGTTATTCCTTGATCGCCAACGAGCAGCCAAACAGGCCGCCGGCATTGAAAGCCCGGTAGAGCGCATTGCCATCATCAGCCAGTCGGACACATCAAAGCTGGCGGCCCAACTTGAAAAGTGCCGATTCGAGATTGTCAGTGCCGACGAACTCAAAAGCGATGACCTGCAGCTGATTGCTGATGGTGAAGTCGCCGACAATGGCATTCCGGTCAAGCTGATCACCGCCAGCTCAACGCCAATAGCGGACGGCGAGGTTGGCCTCTGGCTCTCCCCTAAAACCGCTGACGGACAGAGCGCCGAGATTTTCTGCAAGGGCGAACCAAAAGACGGTCGTGCCCTTAATGCAGCACTAAAGCTTGCCAGCAAGCTTGGCGCGGCGCCGTTGTTGACACAGCACACTCATCCCTTGATGCCAATCCTGGCAGAGACCGTCCAATTAGCAGCATCCGGCGACAATCCTCTGGATAAAGCATCCCAAATTGCCTCCGATTATGTCGTTACCAGCAACCAGGCTGACCCAAACTTTGTTGATGTGGCATGCGTACTAGCCGGCGTGTTTCCGGCATGGAGCGGCGGCCCCTTCAAATACCGGAAACAAAAAGGCTGAAGAAGGACGATTTGCATGACTGAAAATCACTATATTGGCTACGAATACCCGACCTACGACTTCACCGTAACTGAAAGTAGCCTGAACCGATTTATTGCGTCCATTGGGGGACAACCCTCATCAGCAACTGCACCAATCGCTCCCCCCACTTTTCAAAAAGTTATCGAGGGTCAGGGCGACAGCTCCCGGAAGATTCTGGAAAACCTGGATATTGACCTGAAACGGGTCCTGCATGCGGAACAGGAGTTTGATTATCTGGAGCCGATTAGTGCTGGTGACCGGCTAAAGGTTTCACGAAAGGTGTCGGATCACTATTTCAAGAAAAATGGTACCCGTGAGTTTCTGGTTGTCGAGTCTGAGATTCATAGAGCTATCGCGCCTCACAACCTGGTAGGGAGATCCCGTCAGGTCATTATTCTTCGCCAACTCTAACAATACGGAGGCCCGTTATGCCCTTGAATCTGGAAACAATAAAGCCTGGAGATATAGTCGCGGAACGTGTCTTTGGTCCGATCACCCATGAAATGCTTGTTGCGTATGCCGAAGCCTCCGGTGACAGCAATCCGCTCCACCTGGATCGCGAGGTCGCTCAGCGATCTGGCTTCGACGATGTGATTATTCACGGCATGCTGGGGATGGCGCTTCTGGGCAACCTTTTAACCGACACTTTTCCGGCAGATAGCCTGAAGCGATTCAGTTCACGTTTTGTGTCCATTATGCCTGTGAGCAGCAGAATTCGATGCCGGGCGGAAGTTGCAGAGAAGAACAGCACCGTTATCGTACTGAAACTCGAAGCAAGTATCGACAGTACTGATAAAACAGTGATTACCGGCTTCGCCGACCTCTCACTCCCGGTCGCTCCCTGAAAAGGAATCCATCATGCCGATGCCAGAAACCTTTAGGAACGTTGTCCAGCGACTGCGACCAGACATGACCGTCTACGTGCCCGGCGTTTCGGGTGAGAGCCTGGCTTTTTACAGAGCACTGCAAGAAGCGCCGGAAGCATGCAGGGGTGTGCGCTTTGTCGGTGCCTTTTTCCCTGGGATAAACCAGTCGGATTATCTGGGACTCCACCCAGAGGCCCGTCAGCGCAATTATTTTATGCTTCCTGGTCTACGTGCAGGATTAGGAGATGGCCGCGCGGAAATCCTGCCTCTGGATTACCCTGGCATTTTTCGTGATCTCCAACAGAATGTTGAGATTGACCTTGCCATTGCACAGGTAACATCTCCGGACGCTGAAGGGTTTTGCTCGCTCGGACTATCCCAAGACTTCATACCTGCAGTCTGGGGCAAGGCCAAAATCAAGGTACTGCATATCAACCCTGCCCTACCCAGAACCCAGGGCTCCTTCCGTATCCGTTATCGCGATGCCGACGTCTACTGCGAGGAGACATCCGATGTGGTTCACTACAGCAACCCAGTGCCTGAGTCACTTCAACACGATATTGCTGAACACGTTGTGAACCTCGTTGATGATGGTGACACACTGGAACTGGGCATCGGCAAACTTCCCTCCGCCATTGTTGAGGGGCTTACATCTCATCGCGACCTGAAAATCTATTCGGGAATGGTGCTGCCCAATGTTACCTCATTAATAGATAGCGGCAGCATCAAAGGGTGGGGGGCTGTGAGGGCCGGCGTAGCCCTAGGTGATTCGGAGTTCTATAAACGACTCGGCAAAGACCCCACGTTTTACTTTCAGCCGGTCAGCGAAAGTCACAACCTCCGCCGTATTGCAGATATTCCTGGCTTCTGTGCCATTAATTCCGCTGTGGAAGTTGATCTTTTCGGCCAGGTCAACTCAGATTCGGTCAAGGGCCGGCAACTTGCCGGTGTCGGCGGCCTCCCCAGTTTTGTGGGCGGTGCGCGACTATCCGAAGGGGGCCGCTCCATCATAGTTCTGCCGTCTACGACCGATAACGGGAAACACAGCCGTATCGTGCCTGCCCTGTCCAGCAAATGCTGCACTGCCCTGCCCAGACACGACGCCGACTTCGTAATTACTGAGTACGGAGTCGCCAGCTTACGCGGGCTATCAATACATAAGCGCGCTGAGGCACTCATTTCCATTGCTGCTCCATCAAGAAGAGATGAACTATTCGAAGAGTGGCAAGCCATTATCAGGGGCCTTTAGTACCCATCAACCAATGACCAAACATCCCCAAGTCGAGTGAGGAGGATATATGAACATCAATTCAGAAGGTGTACTTACCGGAAAGGTAGCGCTGGTCACAGGTGCCGGACGAGGTATTGGCCGCAGCATTGCCCTAGAACTGGCCGCCGCTGGCGCCAAAGTGGTTGTAAACGATCTGGGGGTCGCCCTCGATGGTGACCCTACCAACGAATCACCAGCGGACGCCGTGGTTACAGAGATTCTTAACGCCGGTGGCGAAGCCGTTGCGGACAAGAACTCCGTCGCAGAGTGGGCGCAGGCCCAGCAAATGGTGCAAACCGCTGTCGACAAATTCGGTCAAATCGATATCGTTGTCAATAACGCAGGTAACCTGAAGGACGTGATCTTCCACAAGATGTCGGAAGAAGAGTTCGATGCGGTTATTACCGTCCATCTCAAAGGCAGCTTCAACGTCAGCCGAGCGGCGGCTCCGCATTTCAAGGCCCAGGCATCCGGCTGCTTCGTCCACATGGCTTCGACATCTGGCCTGATTGGCAATTTCGGTCAAGTGAACTACTGTGCCGCAAAAATGGGCATCGTTGGAATGTCAAAAGCCATTGCCCTGGATATGCAAAAGTTCGGCGTGCGCTCCAACACCATTGCACCTTTCGCCTGGACCCGGATGGTCAGCTCAATTCCGGATGAAACACCAGAACAGAAGAAACGAGTGGAAGGCCTTAAGAAACTGATCCCGGAAAAAATTGCGCCCTTTGTGGCTGCGTTGGCAAGCGAGCAGGCCGCCCATGTATCCGGCCAGATTTTCGGCGTGAGGAACAACGAGATTTACCTGTTCTCCCAGCCACGCCCAATCCGCACCGCCCATACCTCAGATGGCTGGACACCGGAAACCATTCTGGAGCGGGTTTTCCCGATGTTCGAGAACGATTTCTATGCTCTGCATCGCTCAGGCGAAGTCTTTACCTGGGATCCGGTTTAACAAACAGGCCTCATAACCTAAAGAAGCCTTCGGCTCCTTTAGGTTATCTGCCAGCGCTCAACCTCGTCCGACACTGGCCAGTATACGTTGTGCGGCTTTCAGGTGAGGAATGTCGAGCATCTTGCCATCCAGGGAAACGACACCTTCTCCTTTATCAAACGCCGCAATAACTCGTTTAGCAAATGCGATTTCGTCCTCGGACGGCGTAAACGCGCTGTTGATCGTCTCGACCTGCCCGGGATGGATCGCCACCTTACCCGTAAACCCGTCATGGCGCGCCTCTTTGGCATTGATCAGGCAACCATCAGGATCTTTAAAGTCCACGTAAACGGTATCAATTGCCTGAATCTCCAGCATATGTGCGGCCAGCAACACCTGACCACGAACCTGCTGATAGAGAAAACGCCACGACCCATCCTCATTACGAGGATCGCCGGCCCCCATGGTGCTGCTCAGGTCCTCCGCGCCCCAGATCAACCCGGTCAATCGTGGCCTGTGCCGGTTACCCAGCTCAGACAACCGTAAAACCGCCTCTGGAGTCTCCGTAGCAACTGCCAGGATTTTAGTCTGGCCCACCGATACATCGGCCATGGCTTCGGCCATTTCCAACCAGTGACTAACCAGATCAAGGTCCTCTGGACCGTATATCTTGGGCAATACAATACCCACCGGCTGCATCGGAACAACGGCGGCAAGATCGCTCAGCAATTCACCGGAGCGCACGTCATTCACCCTGACCCAATGTTGGGCCTTGCAGGTGTTACTCTTCAGAAACTCCCCAAGCTTGTCCCGTGCCAGAGACTTGTTTGCGGGCATGACAGAATCCTCAAGATCAAAGGCGATCGCGTCAGCCTCGAGATCAATGGATTTCATCAGCTTCCTGTCGCTGTCAGCCGGAACAAACAAGATGGACCGAATAATGCGCTCTTTGATACTGGGAGAATCCGTCTTTGGGATAGACATAAAAAACCTTCTTCAAAATTGCCTTTTACATTCAACCAATTTAGTATACATCAATACCATATGCTAGACTAATTTAGAGTTTCGAGGGTGAGCCTAGCGCTTCTCCCCGCAGCCATGGACACAACGGAGACCGGATAATGAGCAAGACCAGCACTGTTGGCATAAAGGCTTATGGCGCATTCATCCCCAGGTTACGGCTAGACCGCGCAGCCATTGCCAATGCACATTCCTGGGCTTTCCCCTCCATGCGGGGAAAGGGTGAGAAAGCGATCTGTTCATGGGACGAGGATGCCATCACCTTGGGCGTAGAGGCTGCACGTGACTGCCTGGGCAGCCATCAGGACGAGATTGGAAAAGTCACCTTTGCCTCTACCACCGCGCCCTTTGCGGATCTTCAAAATTCCGGAATTATCGCGGCTGCACTGAGCTTCGATCACCGGATTGGCTGCCAGGATACGGGGGGTTCAACGCGAGCAGGTCTGGCCTGTCTCATCGATAGCCTTGTAAATCCAGCGGAGAAAGACCAGCTACTGATTGCCAGCGACCGTCGCCGGGCGCAACCTGCAAGTCCCGCTGAAATGCGTTATGGCTCTGGTGCGGCAGCGGTGCTTGTAGGACACGATGATTTGATAGCTTCCTTTCTCGGCGGGGCGCATCTAACAACTCCCTTTATGGATCACTACCGGATGAGCGGTCACCCCTACGATTACTACGGGGAAGAGCGTTGGATACGCGATGAGGGCGTGGTCAAACTGGTACCCACATCCATTAAAACGCTACTGGAACGCGCGGAGATCGACACTGCTGCAGTGAAATATTTTGGTCTTTCCGGTGCCCCCAAAGGCAGCGACAAAATCGTTGCCAGGAAATTGGGTATTGATCCCGCCAATCTCCTACCGGACTTTCAGGAAAATGTTGGAGATACAGGGACTGCATATCCCATGCTGCAACTCTCGGCAGCTTTTGAAGAAGCCAGCCCGGGAGACATTATCGTTATTGCCGCATTTGGCGCCGGGTGTGATGTGGCTGTATTCCGTAAGGAGAGTGGGAGTCGCAAACCTGAGAAAGGCCTAGCCGGTACACTTGCTGACCGTATACCGGAATCTTCCTACCTTAAAATGCTCTCCTTCGACGGCGAACTCAACGTCGACTGGGGACCAAGAGCAGAAGTTGATACCAAAGCTTCATTCCCGCAGCAATACCGGGCCGCCGAGCAGATTCTCAGCTTTACAGGTGGCAAATGTCACGCTTGTGGCACTGTACAATTCCCAAGCACAACCAATTGTGTCGAGTGCAGCGCACCAGACACCCAAAAGCCGTTCCACCTCGCCAACGATAAGGCTGAAGTCGCCACCTACAGCGCTGATTGGCTGCAATACTGCCCGGCACCTCCTTTATACATTGGACTTGTTCAGTTCAATTCTGGGGCACGAGTCCTCATGGAAATCGTGGATGTTGGCGAACAGGAACTAGACGTCGGCACGCCATTGCGAATGGTATTCAGGGTCAAGGCGAAGGACAACCTGCGGAATTATAGTCGGTATTTCTGGAAAGCAACGCCCACGAACGGCTAACACACGCCAGCTACGGAATATTTAGTAAGGGTCTAACCATGGCTACAGGTATTAAAGACAAAGTTGCGATTATCGGAATGGGGTGTTCACGATTTGGTGAGCGCTGGGACACAGACACTGATGGACTGATTAATGAAGCCTTCGGTGAAGCAATACAGGATGCCGGTATCGAACGCTCCCAAATTGGCGCAGCTTGGCTGGGTTCCGCTCTGGACCAGGTCAATATCGGAAACTCCGCCATTCCCCTGGCAACCTCCCTGCGCATTACAGGCATCCCGGTTACGCGGGTTGAGAACATGTGTGCTACTGGAACAGAAGCCCTTAGGGGCGCGGCTTATGCCGTCGCCTCAGGCGCCGTAGACATCGCCATTGCTGTTGGGGTGGAAAAGCTCAAGGACACCGGTTTTGGCGGGCTTCCGGTTCCAACCAAGGGCACGTTCAATGACCTCTGGATGCCTTATTCTTCCGCACCGGCCGGTTTTGCACAGCTCGCCTCCGGGTACCGCAAAAAATACGGTGTCAGTAAGGAAGACCTGAAACAGGCCATCGGCCGTGTCTCCTGGAAGAGCCACCAGAATGGCGCCAAGAATTCCAAGGCCCACCTGCAAAAAGCTATTGATTTGGAAACCATTGTCGGCGCCCCCATCATTGCCGATCCATTGGGCGTCTTCGACTGCTGCGGCGTCAGTGACGGCGCGGCCTGCGCCATCATCACCACGCCCGAAATTGCCCGCAGCCTGGGTAAACATGATCTGGTAACGATCAAGGCTCTGCAGCTTTCCGCCAGCAGTGGTTGGGAATCTTCAACCGGCGGCTGGGACGGTAGTTATGTGAAGAACACCCGGCTTGCCGCCAAGGCGGCCTATAAAGAGGCCGGGATAACCGATCCGGTTTCCCAACTAAGTATGACGGAAGTACATGATTGCTTCTCCATTACAGAACTGGTGACCATGGAAGATCTTGGTCTATCAGAGGACGGTCAGGCATGGCGCGATGTACTGGAAGGGAAGTTCGACGCGGAAGGCGAAGTACCCTGCCAGGTGGACGGTGGTCTAAAGTGCTTCGGCCACCCCGTAGGTGCCAGTGGCCTGAGAATGGTTTACGAAAACTACCTGCAGCTACAGGGGCGCGCCGGCGAACGACAGCTAAAAAACATGACCATGGGGCTTAGTCACAACCTTGGCGGGGTACCCTATAATAGTATAGCTGCTATCAGTATTGTTGGAATGCTGGGGGCTAGTCGGTAATGAGTCCCCTATTGCGTTGGCCTCTTCGAGATCTCCAGGATTTTTTCGTCGACTGCATCCCTCACCAGAGTGCTCTGGGATTCCAAGTGACTGAATGCCAGGAAGGTCACCTTTCGGTAGATATGCCGTTTGCAGATTATCTGGTGGGCTCGAAGGAATCCCGCACGTTGAATGAGGGTGGCATCACGTCGCTGGTTGATGCGGTGGCTGGCTCGGTAATACTGACGCAGCGAGAAGAGCTGAGAAGGACTGCCACGCTGGACTTACGAATTGATTTTTTGAGGAGCGCTCGCCCCGGTGAGGGAGTATGTTGCAAGGCGAGTGCGTTGAGGATTACTCAGAATATTGGTGTCGCCCACGCGAAGGTGCACGATAGCGACGAGGAGAGCCCCATTGCGGTTGCAACCGGCACGTTTGCGATATTCCAGGGGGTAGCCGAGCCTCACAAGTTTGGTGCAGGAGCAGCTCGCTTTCGTAATGCCGCCGATTCAGCCTCCAGAATCGATAGCTCGGTTTCCGAAAATCCTTACGAACAAATGATGGGTATCCGGCCAGACAACGACAGAGAAAAAGCCGATGGACATATGATTTTCCGTGAACATCTGACTGGCAACCCCTATGTCCCTGCCATTCACGGCGGCGCAGTTGCCTCCCTATTACAAGCCACTGCAAAAATGGTTCTTACGCGAGACACTTCTGCCACTGTCCACCCGCATATGCTGAGCTGCAGCCTCGAGTACCTTGGCTCCCCTCTCACCAAAAATACGTTTGCAAGGGCCACGATTTCATCAATAAGCCGTCGATTTGCCAATGTTCGTGTAATCGCCTTTCAGGAAAGCCCTGACCAGCCAGTCGCAGCTGCAACCATCCAGTTTTTACTTGTCCGCTGAACAAAGTCTCGTAGGGGTCAGGTTTTGAACTGTTGGACAAGTTCGCGCAAATTATCGCCCAACTGTGCAAGCTCACTGCTCGCTTCGTTCGTACGCGTGACACCCGAATCGCTTCGTTGGGCCGCATCTACAATGCGCACAACATTCTGATTGATCTCCTCCGCCACCTGGCTTTGCTGCTCGGCTGCAGTGGCAATCTGGGAAACCTGATCGTGAATATCACCAACTGACTTCTCAATCGTGCCCAATGTTTCAGCAGCGCCGTTAATCCGTTCTACGGTTTCGAATGCACTTCCTCGGGATGTTTTCATGCGTTCAACAGCATTGCTGGACTCTGCAACAAACCCGTCTAGCATCTCACGGATCTGCTCGGCAGATTCTGCACTGCGGCGCGCAAGTTGACGCACTTCATCCGCCACAACAGAAAAGCCCCGCCCATGCTCGCCCGCACGGGCCGCCTCAATCGCCGCATTTAAGGCAAGTAAATTGGTCTGTTCGGTGACGCCATGAATTACATCAAGTATTTGTGAGATACCCGCTGTTTTTGCCGATAGCGCTTCAATGCTGGTGGCGCTTTCCTGTATCTCTGAAGTCAGCTTCCTCACAGCCTCTTGCGTTTCGGCAATATTTCTCCCGCCCTCTCGCGCCAACTGATCTGCATCAGATGCTGCAGACTCTACACCGTTGGCATTCTCTGAGACCTGTTGAATAGTCGTAGCCATTTCATTGATTGCCGACGCAATCTGATCCGTCTCAATCCCCTGCTCCTGAACGGAGTGGTTGGTTTCAGCTGCGACCTGACTCAGTTCCTTTGCTGAATGCGCTACTTTGTTCGTCGTCACCCCCACTTCACCGATTATTTGTTGTATTTTTCTAACAAATGCGTTGAAGCATCGGCCAAGCTCGGCCAACTCATCACCACCTGACTCTGGAAGCCTGTGTCGCAGATCACCCTCCCCACTGGCAATCTCTCGCATCATTGCGCTGATTTTGGCGATGGGTGCGCTTACGCTACGGCTGGCAAACATCCCAATCAGAACCGCTACCACAACGATCCCGAGGCTTACCAAGGATATCAGCATTAGCGTTTCGGAAATTCTGGCCGTGATGTCCCGCCTCGCTTGCTCCAGAGCTCCCGAGACATCTGCAATATTAACCCCAGCGCCAATCAGCCATCCCCATCCGGTGATCATTCGCTGGTAGGAAAGTTTTGGCTGGATCTCGCCATACTCCGAATTCATATAGGTATACGTATGGAACCCGTCATCGTTAGTTGATTGGACAAGCGCGGTGAGCAACTTCCTGAGCTTCGGATCTTCCGTCGGGCCTTCCATGGACGGATCTGGCCGGTAAGCCAGATTTTCCATCTCGGGTCCGAAGGCGATGACATAGTTATCTTTGCCAAACGATATCGACCTTAATGCTGTGCGGGCTCGCCTTTTTGCCTCAGAAACCGAAATGCCCGGCGATTCCTTGATCTCCATCACTACGGAGTGAGCAACATCCACCGTGTCCTTTAGCCCAGAACGCCGGCTCTCAAGCAAGTTTGTTTCGAGCCTATTAAGCTCTTCTTCTCCAATTGCCTTGATCTGGACAATCGACACCCACGCAATGGCAAATGCTGTGAGTAGAACAGGAAACAGAATTGAGACCAGGATCCGAAAACTGATACGAAGCCGGTTAATCAGGGGCATGACTACAAGCTCCTATCGCTATGCCCAAAAAATCCTCGGAATCGAGGGCAACGGTTATCAGAGCTTGCTATCAAACTCGGGGATAGCCTCAAAAAGGTCCGCCACCAACCCATAATCCGCAACCTGAAAGATTGGCGCCTCTTCGTCCTTATTGATCGCAACAATGACCTTCGAGTCAGACATACCAGCTAGGTGCTGAATCGCCCCAGAGATCCCCACTGCCAGATAAAGTTTCGGTGCCACAATTTTGCCGGTCTGGCCAACCTGCATGTTATTGGACACAAACCCGGCGTCTACAGCCGCTCGGGATGCCCCCACTGCAGCACCTAGCTTATCGGCCAGACCATAAAGCAGCTTGAAGTTATCTCCGTTTTGCATGCCTCGACCACCTGAAACAACGATGTCCGCTGTGGCCAGGTCCGGCCTATCTGAGGTTGCTAGCTGCTCGTCGACAAACCGGGATTTGTCGTTACCCAGAACCAAATCACTGCTTTCGATATTGGCTTTATCGTCCTTTATAGACACCGGATCAAACGACGTCGCTCGCACTGTAATCACCTTCACACTTGCGGAGGATTTGACCGTCGCAACGGCATTACCAGCGTATATTGGGCGTTTGAAGGTTTCTTCATCCACCACTGAAATGATCTCAGAGATCTGGTCAACATCCAGCAGCGCTGCAACTCGAGGCATGAAGCTTTTACCCCAGGTGGTAGCCGCTACCAGAACATGACTGGCCTCTTTGCTCATTTCAGTCACCAGATCCGCCACGCACTCCGGTAGTTGGTGCTCATAAGCTGGATTGTCACAAATAACAACTCTCGACACGCCTTCACACTGAGCGGCCTCCTCTGCCACAGCACCACAACCGCTACCGACAACAAGTACGGAAATGTCTTCCTGTCTGATTTGCTTCGCTGCAGCCAGAGCACTGAGGGTTGCACCGTTGAGTTTGGCATTATCGTGCTCTGCAATAACAAGAATGCTCATTTAAATCACCCTGGCTTCGTTCTTGAGTTTATCGACAAGTTCATCAACATCCGCGACCCTGACTCCGGCAGAACGCGTCGCCGGCGCTTCCACCTCCAACATTTTCAACGTGGAATCGATGTTTACGCCAAGGTCATCCGGGTTTGTGATATCCAATGGTTTCTTTTTAGCTTTCATGATGTTGGGCAGCGAGGCATAGCGCGGCTCATTCAAGCGCAGATCAGTCGTCACAACGGCCGGCAGGTTCAACTCTACAGTTTGCATGCCACCGTCTATTTCACGCATAACCTTTGCCTTGCCATCCACGACGTCGATGTTCGAGGCAAACGTTGCCTGCGGGAAGCCGGACAGAGCCGCCAGCATCTGACCCGTCTGGTTGCTGTCGCTATCGATGGCCTGTTTACCCAGCAGGATCAGGTTGGGCTGCTCTTTAGCGACAACGCTTTTGAGAAGCTTGGCGATTGGCAGAGCATTGAGGTTGTCCTCACTTTCAATCAGGATACCGCGGTCTGCCCCTAACGCCATTGCGGTACGGAGCTGTTCCTGAGAAGACTTGGTACCCACAGATACCACAATAATTTCAGAGGCCACGCCTTTCTCTTTCAGCCTTACAGCTTCTTCCACCGCAATCTCGCAGAAAGGGTTCATGGACATTTTGACGTTATTAAGGTCGACACCTGACTTGTCTGGCTTGACCCGCGCCTTTACGTTGTAATCGATCACTCGCTTGACTGCGACAAGGACTTTCATAGATCAGTACCTTTCTTTATTTAAGGGTAATGGTGGTATTCACTCCAGCACCCACATCGTCTTCGTCAAACCAACGGGCGGTAACGGTCTTGGTTTGGGTATAGAACTGGATAACCTGCTTGCCGTATGGACCTAAATCGCCAAGTTTGGATCCCCGAGAACCGCTAAAAGAGAACAGAGGAACAGGTACAGGAATTGGCACATTAATACCAACCTGTCCGACATCGATGTGTTCTTCAAAGCGGTGGGCGGCCCCGCCGGAACGGGTAAAGACAGCGGTACCATTGCCGTGCGGATTGCGGTTAACAAATTTGATCGCTTCGTCCAGGGTGTCCACGTTAACCACACACAGAACTGGGCCGAAGATTTCCTGCTGATAGATCGTCATGTCTGCCGTCACGTTGGCAAAAATCGTCGGGCCAACAAAGTTGCCGGTTTCGTACCCATCCACTTCTGGATTGCGGCCGTCAAGAACCAGATCAGCACCTTCATCCACACCTTTCTGAACCAGGTCATGAATACGCTCCAATGCTGATTTCGAGATGACGGGACCAACATCTGTTCCATCATCAATGCCTGCTCCAACCTTCAATAACTTCGCCCTTTCGATCAGGTCAGGTAGCCAGCTTTGAGCTTCACCCACAAGAACCATTACTGGCAATGCCATACAGCGCTGCCCCGCCGCACCAAAAGAGGCTCCGGCGATATTATTCAGAGTTTGCTCTTTGTTTGCGTCTGGCAGAACCACACCATGGTTCTTGGCGCCCATCATGCACTGCACTCGCTTGCCGGATTGGGAGGCACGGTGATAAACATGAGTTCCTACATGGGACGAGCCCACAAATGAAACCGCTTTGATATCCGGGTGGTCACACACACCGTTGACCGCATCCTTCCCACCATGGATAACGTTTAACACGCCGGCGGGGATGCCGGCTTCCAAAGCCAGCTCAACCAGGCGCATGGTTACCATGGGATCCTGTTCGGACGGTTTCAGCACAAAGGTATTGCCCGTCGCGATGGCCATGGGGAACATCCATAGCGGGATCATGGCCGGGAAGTTAAAAGGCGTGATTCCAGCGCAAACTCCAATGGGTTTGAGCAGGGTATAGGTGTTCACGCCACCCGCGACATTGTTAGCGTGTTCTCCCAGTTGCAGGTTGCCGACTGCAGACGCATGCTCGACAACTTCCAGACCACGGAACACGTCACCTTCGGCATCGGCCAATGTCTTGCCCTGCTCAGCTGTTAGCAGAGCCGCCAGTTCCTTCATGTTTTCACGAATGAGTTGCTGGTATTTCAGAAAAATCCTTGATCGGGCCCCGATTGGGGTACGCTTCCAGCTCTCGAAAGCCTTGTTAGCACTTTCAATAGCACGATTGATTTCATCGTTTGTTGCAAACGGCACGCGAGCCAGCACCTCTTGGGTCGCCGGATTTACAACATCCCGCCATTGATCGGTTCTGGACTCAATAAACTCGCCGTCAATCAATAGCTTGACCGTTGGAATATTACCCTGTGACATACTTTACCCTTTCGGAATTTAAAAGATTTGTGTAGGCGTCCTGCGCAACGAGACAATCAGCCTTGGTTTTGAGATTGGCTCAGAAATCGCTCAGCAAATTTTCTGTACCACTCGAGACTCTCCGGATTGGCCAGCGAGTCCCGATTGACCACCTGCTCCAGGGGCTGGCCAAGAAGCACCTTCTTGATCGGTACTTCAAGCTTCTTGCCAGAAAGGGTCCGAGGCACGGCAGGCACCACGAAAATATCGTTAGGTACATGCCTCGCAGTAAGCGCATTGCGAATTCGAGACTTGATCTCTTCACGAAGACTCTGATCGAATACCGTTCCCTCTTTGAGCACCACAAAGAGGGGCATGTAGGACTGCTTACCCAGAAACTCCAGATCCACCACCAAGCTGTCCACTATTTCCGGCAACACCTCAATGGCCTGATAGAGCTCGCTGGTCCCCATCCTTATGCCATGTCGATTAATCGTGGCATCGGAACGGCCGTAGATAATGACACCGCCGCGAGGCGTGATACTCATCCAGTCGCCATGGCGCCAGATGCCTGGGAACGTATCAAAGTAACTCGAGTGGTAGCGTTGATTGCCTTCATCGTTCCAGAAGTACAGCGGCATGCAGGGCATGGGCTCGGTACAGACCAGTTCTCCGACCTCATCAATCACCGGCTTCCCCGCATCGTCAAAGGCATGAACAGCGGCACCCAGTACCCGACACTGCATCTCCCCCTTATAGACGGGCATGGTGGGATTACCCCCGATAAATGGGCCGGCAAGGTCAGTACCACCCGACATGGGTGCGATCCATACGTCTGAACCCAACTGTTGCTGGATCCAGTCGTAGCAATCCGGGGCAAGAGGTGAGCCGGTGGAGCCAATTGAGCGAAGCTTGGAGAGGTTGGCTTCTTTCTTTGGTTTGATGCCGGCTTTCAGACAGGACTCATAGAAGGCCGCACCTGCACCAAAAAGCGTAGCACTGGTATCACCGGCAAAACGCCAGAGCCGACCAAGGTCCGGATACCCTGGATTGCCGTCGTAGATACAGACGGTACTGCCAACAAGCAGTCCACCGACTTGGCAGTTCCACATAATCCAGCCGGTCGTGGAGTACCAGTGGTACCGGTCCTGGGGACCAAGATCATTATGAAGCCCCAAGCTCACCGACATGGAAAGAATGATGCCGCCATGGCCATGAACAATCGGCTTGGGCTTGCCTGTTGTTCCTGACGAATAGACAATCCAGAGGGGATGATCGAAAGGCAGCCACTCAGGTTGAAGCTCAACCGAGTCCGCGACCAGTGCATGCCAGTCAAGCGCATCCTCAGCCGTCTCGGATGCCCCATCAGCATTCAGCACCGGAACAGACACGAAATGCTGAAGAGACGGCAACTGTTCCCGAATCTGTTTCACCACATTGCTGCGGTCATAAATTTTGCCGCTGTAGCTGTAGCCATCGCAGGCGATCAGAACTTTCGGTTCGATCTGACGGAAACGGTCCAGGACGCTGATGGCCCCCATATCCGGAGAACATACGGACCAGACGGCACCAACGCTGGCGCAGGCCAGAAAGGCCACAATGGTTTCAAGGCGGTTGGGCAGGAATGCCGCAACCCGGTCCCCTTCGACCACATCCATTGCCCTCAGGGATGAAGCCAGGGATGCAACCTGCTGCTCCAGTTCGGACCAGGAAACATGCTGTCGATTGCCCGCTTCATCTTCAAAAATGATCGCAGGACGGTCGCTGCCAGCATGTCTGAATACCTGTTTTACATAGTTAACCCGGGCTCCCTGGAACCACTTTGCTCCGGGCATTTTCCGGCTGCCCAGAACACTTGAATAGGGCTCGGGGGACTCTACTCCGAAGTACTCCCAGACACTTCCCCAAAACGATTCGATATCGCTCACGGACCACTGCCAAAGTGAGTCGTAATCACTAAAGGCCGTGTTGTCCGAACGCTCGGATAACCACTGGGTGTAGTGGCTAAGACGAGCATTGGCTTTTCGTTCAGACGTTGGTTCCCAGAACGGTTTCACGGTAATTCTCCCGGATTTTGATCAATAGGATTTGGGCAAACCCAGAACCTTCTCGGCAATGAAACACAGAATCAGCTGGGGCGAGACTGGAGCGATACGCGGCAACATCGATTCGCGGAAATACCGTTCAACGTGATATTCCTTGGCGTAACCCATGCCACCATGTGTCATCACCGCCGTTTCACAGGCACGATAGCCGGCTTCGGCGCAGAAAAATTTCGCGGCATTAGCTTCAGCACCACACGACAAACCCTGGTCATACATCCACGCGCCGCGCTGATACAGCAGTGTGCCCGCCTCAAGATCGACCCAGCGCTCAGCCAAGGGGTGTTGGATACCCTGGTTCTTGCCAATCGGACGGTCGAAGACAACCCGCTCCCCCGCATATTTTGCAGCTCTTCTCAGAGCTGCACGACCAAGACCGGTTGCTTCCGCCGCCAGCAACAAACGCTCGGGATTAAGCCCATGAAGTATGTACTTGAAGCCCTCTCCTTCCTCACCGATCCGGTCTTCTGCGGGGATCTCAAGGCCGTCAATGAACAGCTGGTTGGAATCCACCGCTTTGCGACCCATCTTGTCGATTTCGTGTACCTCAATCTTGCTACGATCCAGATCTGTGTAGAAAAGACTCAAGCCATGGGCTGCGGATTTCACCTGATCAAGGGGGGTGGTACGGGCCAATAACAGAATTTTGTTAGCCACCTGAGCGGTTGAAATCCACACCTTTTGACCATTAACCACGTATTTGTCGCCTTTGCGCACTGCCGTAGTTTTCAGTTTTAAGGTGTTGAGTCCGGTATTGGGCTCGGTCACTCCAAAGCAAGCTTTCTGTTTACCCTCAATAATCGGCGGCAACCAACGTGCCTTTTGCTCCTCATTGGCGTGAACCACCACCGGATGCAAACCGAAAACATTCATATGAATGGACGAGGCGCCGGACAAACCCGCCCCCGAGCCACTAACTGTTTCCATCATCAGACACGCTTCGCTGATACCCAGCCCAGCCCCGCCATATTCCTCCGGCATCGCAATGCCCAGCCAACCGGCACTGGCCATCGCGGTATAGAAATCCTCCGGGAAACCGCCAACCTTGTCTTTATGGGTCCAGTACTCATCGTCGAAATTTCTGCAGATATCCTCGATTGCTGAGCGGATAGCAATTTGGTCTTCAGTCAGTGCGAAGTTCATAACACCCTCTCTTCAACATGCAGCCCGCCAATACAGGAAAGCCAATAATATAGTATGGTAGCATACCGAATGCTTAAATATTTAACAAGGAAGAACGATGAGATCATAAATAAGTCAACTTGTATTTCAATATTTAATATATAGATCAACCAGTTACCATTGCTATACTTTGCACTATAACTACAAGCCGACGCTCGATAATGTTCACTGCCGCCATTCTCTATGCTAGCATATGATAATTATCAATACTTTTAGAGTGTGATCAATGCATTTCAATCTGACCGAAGACCAACAAGCTTTCCGGGACGCCGCCCGGGCGTTTGCCGAGAAAAGCATGGCTCCATCCGCAGCCGAGTGGGACGAGAAGCACATCTTTCCGATTGATGTCATTCGGGAAGCCGGCGCCCTGGGTTTTTGCGGCCTCTATGTTCCGGAAGATCATGGCGGTTTGGGACTTAGCCGGCTCGACACCTCGGTGGTAGTGGAAGAGCTTGCAGCCGCATGCCCATCAACTGCCGCATTCATAACCATCCATAATATGGCGACGTGGATGATTGCCAACTTTGGTGGCGACCAGGTTCGTGCATCATTTCTGCCAAAGCTGGTGACAGGTGAGTCCCTGGCCTCCTACTGTCTGACGGAGCCGGGCGCCGGTTCAGATGCTGCCAGCCTAAAGACCCGATCTGAACGGGACGGAGATGACTACCTGATCACCGGCTCAAAAGTGTTTATCTCTGGCGCCGGATCAACCCAGGCATTGGTTGTAATGGCACGCACGGGTGAACCAGGCAGTGGCGCCAAAGGCATCAGTACCTTTGTCGTCCCCGGAGATGCCGAGGGTATTCACTACGGCAAGGCGGAAGATAAGATGGGATGGCATAGCCAGCCCACCCGGTTGGTAAGTTTCGACCAGGTGCGTATTCCCGCCAGCAACCGGTTGGGGGAGGAAGGTGAAGGGTTTGCCATTGCCATGAAAGGTCTTGATGGCGGTCGACTCAATATTGCCACTTGCTCCCTGGGCGGCGCACAGGCTGCACTGTTACGAGCGCGAAACTACATGCACGAGCGCCAGCAGTTCGGCAAACCACTTGCCGCCTTCCAGGCTTTACAGTTCAAGCTGGCAGACATGGCAACCCACCTGGTTGCAGCCCGCCAGATGGTGAGGCTCGGTGCCTGGAAGCTGGACCATCAGGATCCGGAAGCAACCCTTCACTGCGCAATGGCCAAACGCTTTGCCACTGACGCCTGCTTTGAAGTTTGTAATGACGCATTACAAATTCACGGCGGATACGGCTACATCCGTGAATACCCGCTTGAGCGCTACGTGAGGGACCTTCGTGTTCACCAGATACTCGAAGGAACCAACGAAATCATGCGACTGATCGCAGCGAGACGATTGCTTGAGCCAGGTGTTGTTGAAGCCATTCAGTAAGGACATTGTTATGAACGCACAAGTCAGACTCGAAAAACGAGGCCACATCGCTGTACTGACCATAGCCAACCCACCCGCCAATACCTGGACGGAATTTTCACTTAAGCAACTGGCGGAATCTGTTAAACGCCTGAATCAGGACTCGGAGATCTATGCGCTGGTGATTACTGGTGAGGGTGAAAAATTCTTCTCTGCAGGGGCTGATCTCAAAACGTTTGCAGAAGGCAATACAAGTACTGCGAACGCAATGGCCCAAGCCTTTGGTAATGCTTTCAGCGCACTCACCGAATTCAGAGGTGTATCCATAGCCGCCATTAATGGTTACGCCATGGGCGGTGGGCTCGAATGCGCACTGGCATGCGATATCCGAATTGCAGAACAACAATCCCAAATGGCTTTACCTGAGGCCGGTGTCGGCCTACTTCCCTGCGCCGGGGGCACACAAAATCTACCCTGGTTGGTCGGTGAAGGATGGGCCAAACGGATGATTCTGTGTGGGGAACGAATATCCGCGGAAACTGCGGAAAGAATCGGGTTGGTGGAACAGGTTGTTGCAAAAGGCGAAGCCTTCGGCCAGGCAATGGAATTAGCCCAGATAGCTTGCAACCAAAGCCCTTCATCAATAGCACGATGCAAGCAGCTGATTATGAGTGCTCGTAGCGGTCGAAGCCACGAGGATGGCTGGCGCATGGAGCGGGAGTTGTTCGTGGAGCTGTTCGACACAGAGGACCAGCGTGAAGGGGTCAATGCGTTTCTGGAAAAGCGCAAACCTGAGTGGAAAAACCAGTAAGGGCCGGAATAACTATGTCAAATCAATCAGTCGTTTTCGAAGAACGCGATACTGCCGGTGGAAAGAAAATCGGTGTGGCCAGATTAAATCAGCCCAAGTCACTCAATGCTCTGACTCTGGAAATGATCAGAATGCTGAAGCCACAGCTTGAACGTTGGCAGGACGACAAAGGCATTGCAGCGGTCTGGCTCGAGGGAGAAGGCGATAAAGCGTTTTGTGCTGGTGGAGATGTCGTTTTCCTGTACGAATCCATGACCAATAAACACCGCCTCAATGATGGAGTCAGCTTTTTCACTGAAGAGTACGAGCTGGACTACCTGATTCATCAGTACCGGAAGCCATTGATCGTCTGGGGAAATGGGTTTGTGATGGGAGGCGGTCTTGGGTTGATGGCTGGTGCTTCTCACAGAGTCGCCACCGAAGTTTCCCGGGTAGCCATGCCAGAGATTACTATTGGCTTGTACCCGGATGTCGGTGCCAGCTGGTTTTTGAACAGGATGCCGGGGCGGACAGGCCTGTTCATAGCGCTGACAGGGATCCACCTGAATGCAAAAGACGCCCGCTTTGTTGGCCTCGCAGACCGCTGTATTCAACACAGCCTCCGCGACACTGTAATGGAAGCTATTACCTCGGATACCTCCCTTGCCAGTGATCCCGGCACGTGTATCGACACCCATCTCCGTGACGCGGAAGATCGGAGCCAGTCAGTCATGGCGCCCTCAGTCATCTGGGAGGAGTATGACACTATTGATAGTCTGACCGACGCGACTTCCCTTTCTGTAATCCATAAACGAATTACTGGCTATAAGGGGGCCGCCAAACCCCTGCAAAAAGCTGCTTCAACGCTTGAAGCCGGCTCTCCAACATCCGCAGCCCTAGTCTGGAGACAGTATCAGGAGTGTCGTTACAACAGTCTTCTGGAGGTCTTCGAAAAAGAGCGGAAGCTATCCCTTCGATGCCTGGAGAAAGGCGAAATGGCAGAGGGCGTTCGTGCCCTGCTAATTGACAAGGACAAGCAGCCAAGATGGCGTTACGCATCCATTGAGGATCTTGAGCCATCCTGGATCAACCACTTCTTTGAGTAATAAGGAACATGTTATGACAACTATCGCGTTTATCGGCCTCGGAAACATGGGAGGGCCAATGGCCTGCAACCTGGTCAAGGCCGGCTACCATGTAAATGCTTTTGATCTATCTGACGCTGCCCTTAAAGTTGTTGCCGACGCTGGAGCCAGAAAATGTGAGTCGGCCACCGCCGCAATAGAAGGAGCCACTATAGTGGTTTCCATGTTGCCTGCCGGACAGCATGTCGAATCTCTGTATCTCGGGAACGAGGGGCTATTGCAGAAGTTGAAAGCTCAAACCCTGGTCATTGATTCCTCCACAATCGCACCAGAAACCTCTCGCAAGGTTGCTGAAGCTGCTCGAAGTTCAGATATCCGGTTCCTGGATGCGCCAGTATCCGGTGGTGTTGCCGGTGCAACCGCTGGCACTCTTACATTTATCTGTGGTGGAGCACTGAGTGACTACAATGAAGCACACCCAATTCTGAAAGCCATGGGGAAAAATATCTTCCACGCCGGCGCTAACGGAGCAGGACAGGTTGCAAAGATCTGCAACAACATGCTGCTGTCCATTCTTATGTGTGGTACCAGCGAGGCCCTAGCTTTGGGGGAAAAGAACGGGCTTGATCCGAAGGTGCTTTCCGAAGTCATGAAGCAAAGCTCTGGCGGAAACTGGGTACTTAACGGCTATAACCCATGGCCAGGCGTTATGGAAAATGCACCCGCCAGCAAAGGGTATCAGGGCGGCTTTCTGGTGAACCTGATGAGCAAGGATCTCGGCCTTGCACTGGACAATGCAGTTACCAACAAGGCACCCATCCCATTGGGATCGCTTGCCCGGAACCTGTTTCAAATCCACGGCCAACAGGGCAATGGAACACTGGACTTTTCCAGTATCCAGAACTTCTACCGGGACAATGAGAAAGGCTAACGGCTCACTCTCCCGAAGCAATCAGTGAGGACACGGGTATGTCTCAGAATCAGGTTTATGTCGTCAGTGCAGCACGCACAGCCATTGGCAGTTTCGGTGGCTCACTAAAGGACCAATCCCTCTGCCACCTTGCTACCCACGCCGTGGGTGCTGCGTTGGAACGTGCAGGTGTTCCAGCTGAAGCCGTTGGCCATGTGGTAATGGGAAACGTCATCCCCACAGAACCTCGTGACGCCTATCTCAGCCGCGTTGCCGCTATGGATTCAGGCATTCCGATTGAAACACCAGCCTTTAATGTAAATCGCCTTTGCGGCTCGGGACTTCAAGCCATTATTTCGGCAGCCCAGTCCATCATGCTCGGTGATACTGATATCACTATTGGAGGAGGCGCAGAGAGTATGAGCCTAGGCCCCTACCTTCTGCCCGCCATGCGCTGGGGCGCGCGTCTTGGCGATTCTGGTGTGACAGATTATATGAACGGCATTTTGCACGACCCGTGGAAACGCAACCACATGGGTGTTACCGCGGAGAATGTGGCCAAGCGTTACGGGATTACCCGTAAACAGCAAGATGAACTTGCGGCGGAAAGTCAGCGGAGGGCTGCCTATGCAACAACCTCCGGCTACTTCGAGGAGCAGATAGCCCCCCTTGAAATCAAGACACGCAAGGGATCCAACCTTTTTGCTATTGATGAGCATGTTCGGGGTGATGTCACACACGATCAGCTTGCGGGTATGAAGCCCGTGTTCGTCAAAGAAAACGGGACAGTGACCCCAGGTAACGCCTCAGGGCTTAATGATGGGGCCTCCGCGCTGGTTCTGGCAGGAGAACAGTCAATTTCATCCCTGGGACTCAAACCTTTGGCTCGCCTGGTTGGTTATGCCCATGCTGGCGTGGATCCGGACTACATGGGCATCGGCCCGGTGCCCGCAACGCAGCAAGTGCTCCATCGTACCGGCCTGACCCTGGACGATATTGATGTTATCGAAGCAAACGAGGCTTTTGCCGCCCAAGCCTGTGCCGTTATTCAGGAGCTCGGACTTGATCCTGCAAAGGTGAACCCAAATGGCTCAGGTATATCCCTTGGCCATCCGGTGGGTGCCACAGGCGCCATTATCTCGACAAAAGCCATTTATGAGCTACATCGAACCAACGGTCGCTACGCTCTCGTAACCATGTGTATTGGCGGTGGCCAGGGCATCGCAGCGATCTTTGAGCGCGCTTGACCAATGTCCGGAACCAAACTGAGGAGACCAAAGTGGAACGCGAATCGATGGAATTTGATGTTCTTATCGTCGGCGGTGGGCCCGCTGGCCTTTCGGCAGCCTGCCGGGTCATGCAGCTGGCGCAGGAAGCTGAACAGGAACTGACAGTCTGTGTCGTTGAGAAGGGTTCCGAGATCGGCGCTCATATCCTGGCCGGTACCGTATTCGAGCCGACCGCACTGAATGAACTCTTCCCGGACTGGAAAGAGAAAGGCGCACCGCTGAACACCCCGGTCACCCGGGATGACATTTTCCTGCTGAAGAACCAGGAAAAAGCGACCAAGATCCCCAATGCCTTTGTGCCCAAGAACATGCACAACCATGGCAACTACATCATCAGCCTGGGCAATCTGTGCCGCTGGCTCGCCGAGCAGGCTGAAGGCCTGGGCGTGGAAGTCTACCCGGGCTTTGCCGCTTCCGAGACCATCATTGAAGATGGCCAGGTAAAAGGCATCATCACCGGCGATATGGGCGTGGCCCGTGACGGCAGCGAGAAAGACGGCTACATGCCGGGTATGGAATTGCGCGCCAAGTACACCCTGTTCACCGAAGGCTGTCGTGGTCACCTGGGCAAGCGCCTGATCAATGACTTCAAGCTGGACGAAGGCAAGGATCCCCAGCACTACGGTATTGGTATCAAGGAGCTGTGGGACATCGATCCGGCCAAGCATGAGCCAGGTCTGGTGGTTCACTCCACGGGCTGGCCGCTGAGTGAAAGTGGCTCTACGGGCGGCTCCTTCCTGTACCACCTGGAGAATGGCCAGGTCTATGTCGGCCTGATCACCGACCTGTCCTACAGCAATCCGCACCTGAGCCCGTTCGATGAATTCCAGCGCCTCAAGCTGCACCCGGAGTTCAAACAGTATCTGGAAGGCGGCAAGCGTGTTTCCTACGGTGCCCGCGCCATCACCAAGGGCGGCTTCAACTCCCTGCCGAAGATGAGCTTCCCGGGTGGCCTGTTGCTGGGCTGTGATGCCGGCACCCTGAATTTCTCCAAGATCAAGGGCTCCCACACCGCCATGAAATCTGGCCTGCTGGGCGCGGAAGCGGTGTTCGAAGCATTGAAGGAAGGCAAGTCCGGTGAGGAAATCACCAGCTTTGCCGATCGCTTCAAGGACAGCTGGCTCTACAAAGAACTGTATGACGAGCGCAACTTTGGCCCGGCCATGCACAAATTCGGTAATGTGGTTGGCGGCGGCATCGCCTTCTTCGAGCAGAACATCCTGCATCGCAGCCTGCCGTTCACCCTGCACGACACCATCCCGGATTACGCCACCCTGAAGCCGGCGTCCGAGGCCAAGAAGATCGATTACCCGAAACCGGATAACACCCTGACCTTCGACAAGCTGTCGTCGGTGTTCATTTCCAACACCAACCACGAGGAAGATCAGCCGGTTCACCTGAAACTGACCGATCCGGACATTCCGCTGAAGGACAACCTGCCCAAGTACAACGAGCCCGCGCAGCGTTACTGCCCGGCCGGCGTATACGAGGTGGTTGAAGCCGAAGACGGCAGCGGCAAGAAGTTCCAGATCAACGCCCAGAACTGTGTTCACTGCAAGACCTGTGATATCAAGGATCCTGCCCAGAACATCAACTGGGTGACTCCGGAAGG